>JBGSOQ010000352.1:0-3752 GCA_041739035.1 Ignavibacteriaceae bacterium
TTATTAAATCCTTCGATTCGTTTAGATCGTTATTCATTTTCCAATTACCGGCAATAACATTGATTCGCATTTTTTCCTCTTATGTTTAGTTAGATAATTATTAAATTGATATTGGTAAAAATAGCTAACATGATTAAGCTCACCAATTCTTTGAAAGCGCTTTCGTGTTAATTATTTCTATGTAAATTATCGATTATATATTTTTGTGGAAAAAAAATCACATTTGAATATACAAAATAAGGCAATTATTGCACTAAGTGGTGGAATGGACAGCTGTGTAACGTCAGCCATAGCTGCCAAGGATTATGAGTTGGCGTTTCTTCATGTAAATTATGGGCAAAGAACCGAGAAGCGCGAGCTTAAAGCTTTTAATGATATTGCAGATTTTTATGGTGTAACCTATAGAATGGTTGTTGATCTCACGCAATTTGCCTTTATTGGCGGCTCTTCGCTAACTGATAAAAATATTGAAGTAAGCAAAGTAGATTTAGCGAACAAAGGAATTCCAACTTCGTATGTTCCTTTTAGAAATGCGCATATTCTTTCAGCTTGCGTGAGCTGGGCTGAAGTTATTAATGCAAATGCTGTTTTTATTGGCGCTGTTTGGGAAGATTCTACAGGCTATCCGGATTGCAGACCGGAATTTTTCAGGTCATTTGAAAAGGTTGTGGAAATAGGTACAAAACCATCAACAAAAATTAAAATCGTTACACCGATTATTAACTTCACAAAAAAGGATATTGTGCTAAAAGGATTAGAGCTAAATGCACCGTTACATTTGACCTGGTCTTGCTATCAAAATGAAGAAGAAGCTTGCGGAGTTTGCGATAGCTGTGCATTGAGACTTAGAGGATTTCAACTAGCAGGCGTGGAAGATCCCATCAAGTACAAAACGAAACCCATTTATAAAGACTAAAAACATTTTCAAAAAAATAAATATTATTATGGATAAGAAGTTAAAATTGCTCGAAGTTTTTAAAAATCAATATTCAAAAAGAAATTACACTGTTACTCATGCTGCTCCGGAGTTCACCTCGTTATGTCCCAAAACAGGCCAACCAGATTTTGGGAAAATTACTTTGGAATACATTCCCGATAAGCTATGTGTGGAGCTAAAATCATTAAAGATTTATCTTAATTCTTACCGCAGCGATGGAATATTTTATGAAAGTGTTACCAATAAAATATTGGAAGATCTTGTTAGTGTTTGCAAACCACGTTATATGAAAATCACAGCGGAATTCAATGTTAGGGGTGGTATATCGTCTTTGGTTATTGCAGAGTTTAAGAAGAAGCAATCGATGAAAAAATCCCAAAAATAAAATCAGATTTATTTAATGTCTGTTAATAACTCAAATAAGAATCAGTTTACAAGCTTAAGAGATGATTTCTTTCAGAAGAAGTTTTTACAGAAAAATGCTCTGAAAGCAAGTATGGAATTCAGCTTACTTGTAGAAGAGCAAATTCATAAACTTGCAAACGGCAAAAAATACAATTTTGCCCTTGTATCTGCCGGAAGCTTCAGCCGGCGTGAACTTTCTCCTTTTTCTGATATTGATCTAATGTTTATAACTCATTCTGTTCACGATGTAAAGAATGAGATAAGCGAACTGGTTCAAAAACTTTGGGATAACGGTATAGATGCTGCTCATACGGTTCGGGAATTTTCGGATATTCAAAAGTTTCTGGAAACCGACCTTCATACTTTCACACAATTCTTTGAAACTAGATTGTTGCTCGGCTCTGAAAAAATTTATAATGATTGGAACGAGAATCTATTTTCATCTTTGACGGATGAGAATCAAAAAAGAATAATTATTGAACTCATAAAAGATATTGAGGATAGATATGAAAAGTACGGGGATTCGGCAAAAACACTGGAGCCAAATGTTAAGTTGTCGCCCGGAGGTTTGCGGGATTTCCAAGCAGTTGAATGGATGTATATTACTTTTCATAAAACTCTTCTTAACAAACAAATTGAAACAACACAAGCTGAAATATTCCTCGACTTAATTAGAAGCCATGATCTTATTTCGCAAACTGAGGCAAGGCTATTGCTCGATAGTTACAATCAGATTCTTTATGCGAGAAACTCCATTCATTTTTTATCTCTTCAAAAAAATGACCGATTCGAATTCAGCTTACAGAAAAAAATTGCCAATCTTAACAGTTCGGAAAAGGATGCTCTAACATCATTTATGAGGGATTATTACACTGCCGCAAATTCAATACAAAGATTTTCAAAATCAATGGTTAAGCATTTTGAGGAATCGATTTCAATTTATCTTTCTGGAAATTTAACCGTCGATCTTGATGATGATTTTAGTTTAATGGGCCGAAAATTGTTCTTGAGACATGATGCTAGGCTAGGTCTATCGGATATACTTCGTGCTTTTTATTATGTTGGGTTGCACACAACATATCTAGATGAACAGCTGAGAAGATTGATCATCGAATATGTTGAAAACCATGCTCTGCAAGATGGATATGAAGCCGAATCCTCGGCATTCTTTAGAGAAATATTAAGGCTCGAAAATAATGTCGGCGATACACTCTCGCTCATGAATCAATATGGTGTGCTCGGTTTATTTCTTCCGGCATTTAAAGATTTGATCGGGTTTGTTCAACACGGTGTGTACCATTGTTTTACAACGGATGAGCATACGCTGCTTACAATAAGAAATATTGAAAAGCTTGAAAAAGATTCTTCTTTTATGGGAAGAATTTTTAGCAGTATAAAACAAAGAGAAATATTATTCCTCGGTTTACTATTTCATGATATTGCGAAGCCAATAAACATTGCGGGGCATGAAATTCTTGGAGTGGAGATTGCATCTTCAATTTTATATAAACTGGGTTATAGCGAGCAGGAAATTGATAAAATTAATCTTTTGGTACGAAATCATTTACTTATGGAGCAGATGGCATTTAGGCGCAATCTGAATGACCCAGAAACTCTAAATAATTTTACATCTAAGTTTAAATCAACAGAAGAATTGGATTTACTTTATCTCGTTACCTATGCAGATCTTTCGGCAGTTAATCCTGCTGTGTGGACTTCATGGAAAAGTGAATTACTTTCAGAGCTGTACAGAAAGTCTCGATCAATGCTGGAAGATCAATTATCCGGCGAAGAATTGCTTATGTCGGGCACATATTTCGTTCCGGGAGAAATCAGCAAACACTCGGATTTAATTTCTGACGAACATGTTAAAGAGCATATGGATTCGATTGCTGATGCTTCCTACATTTATCAGTTTACAGATAAAGAAATTGCAACTCATGTCGAAGAAATTCAAAAGGGGTTAACCGTCTCAACTTCATTTAAAGAACTTGAAAACTTTACAAACGTAACGGTTATAACAATGGATTTCCCATCTCTTCTATCCAAAATTTGTGGAGTTCTTTCCATTAACGACGCAAATATTCACGATGCAAAAATATTTACACGGAGAGATGGAGTTGTTATTGATACTTTTAATGTATCCGATTTTAGAACGCACAAAAAAATTGATACCGCTCGATATGCTAAAATTATCAGAGATATGGATGCGGTTATTTCCGGTGTGTTGAAGTTAAATGTAGAGTTTGCAAAAATGAAATCGCGCTGGAAAAGAATAGAGGATAAATTCTTCAGGCGTTCAGGAAAAATTAAAATATTATTTGAAGAGCACGAGAAATATACCATTATTGATGTTTTCTCACCAGATAAGCTCGGGTTTCTGTATCAAGTTACTTCTAAAATGAATGAA
>JBGSOQ010000357.1:0-14712 GCA_041739035.1 Ignavibacteriaceae bacterium
ATTTTGCTTTTATTTAGTTGATCGTTAATCTGCTCAATTTGGATTTGCAGTGGAAAAGTTTCGCTTTGCAATCCTTGCTTTGTAATCATAAGAGACGATTTTGTTGCGCTGTACTGCTTGTTCAGTAAATCAATTTGTGAACTTACATCATCAAGTTGTTTTGTTGTTGCCGCATTGGATTTAACAAGATTTTCGATTCGTTTCTTTTCTGTTTCGGCAGTTTTAATTTGCTCTTGAATTGCTGCGAGCTGGGTTGCAACATCCGGCTGCTTGCTTAGCATCGCTTTGACAGAAGCTTCAAGCTGTTTCTTTTTCAAAAAAAGCTGAAGCGTATCTATTACGCCAACAACTTGATTCTGCTTAAGCTGCGCGCCTTCTTCAACATTGAATTGAACAAGCTTTCCCATCGCTTCAGATGAGACAATTATTTCTTCGGATTCAAACGTTCCAGTTGCGTCATATTTTTCGTTACCTCTGCCACAAGCAAGAAGAAAAATGGTTGTCGCAAATAATAAGATGCTGATAATAACTTTTTTCATAAATCCTTCCATCAATAATTAAAATCTTTGAAAGCAATCGAATGTAAATTTGTCAATGTCTTCAACTAGTAATATTTCCTTGATTTCGCTCCAATGAACATTGATATATTCTTTTGCACTATCATTTTTGGTTAAATAAACATGCTTTAATTCTTTATTACTAAATGCTGGTATTAATGTTTGCATAATTTTTCCAATATAGTAACGTTGTATTTGTAGTTGTTCATAACCCGTTTCTTCGCTCTTTCCTTCGACAGATTCATATTTTGCTTCTATCATTACTACGGTCTTTTCTGAAACCAAAAGAATGTCGGGTTTTGCATTACAAGCCCATCTAATCTTTTCTAAATCCCTTTTCCAGATTTCTTCTAGTTCTTTTCTTTCTTCCTTTTCACTTTTCGATGGTTCCCAACGCCCCGGAAACCAAAGATGTCCACCAGGAGATCGAAAGAATTTATACTGAGAAAGCGGAACAGTAATATTGAACAAGGTAAATATTTTCTCGATAACCGTTTTTCTCCGCTCTTCGGTTTTAGGGTCAGATAATTCACCTAAGTTTTTCCAATAATCTCGAATTGCAGCTGCTTCGATATACACTTCAATATTATCGGGATTGAGTCCGTTAAATGCTTCAAGTTTCTTAACTATTTTTTTTCTGAAGCTTTCTGATGATAAAATTGCATGAGCTAACAGAAAGCAGTAAAATCTTTCTTCTCTGTTTACTTCCCAATACTTTGCCTCATTAAACATTATTGCCTCCTTCTTTAATGAATAATTCGAATTCTTTTTCGCTGTCGAATTCGTAAATTTTAATAAGCTCATTCAACATCTTTGGATTGTCTTTCAAAAAATCTGCTAAAGTTCCACAGCCTTCAATCACAAATATCTTTTTATTTAAATATCCTTTATAAACCACACAGCCTTCGCTAGAACTCAAGCGTTCAAGGCTTTCAAACCTCGATTTGTACTCATAGCCAAAACGATGTTTAGTTACTTTCATATTATCCGTCCCCTAGTTTCCTGTTGTTAACTTATAATTTTGTTGCGCGAGTAAAAGCTGAATTGTGTGTATTGCCAAATTTTGTTTTGCATTATCCTCTGCATTTAATTCACGGATAAAGTCGTTCGAGGTAATCACTCCGTTTTCAAGTTGAGCTTTTGATGCTTCTTTAACCGAAGTTCTTATCTCTATGATTTGTTTATCAACCTTGATTAAGCTATGCAGTTTTTCAATTTCGCTGTTCTGCTGTTTTAAGGCAAGATTTGTGTTAAGAAGAAAAGTTTCTTTCTGTGCTTCAACAGATTTTTTGTTCAACTCATTTATTTCGTTTTCGCTGCCGTTTGAATATAAGTTAGATGGCGACCATGTTAAGCGAGCACCGGCAATGTAATACCAATCAAATTTGTTCTCAAGCATATTTAAGGTTGGTTTTCCGTAACCACCTTGAAAAAATAAACTTGCCTTTGGAAGAATTTTAGCTAAGGTTAATCCGCTCTGGTTTTCAATCAAGTTTGCTTGCGAAGAGTATAGTTTTAATTCCGGACGGTTAATTTCAATATTTTCGACGGAACTCTGAAATTGCGGAATTTCGAGTTTTGTTTCTTCGTTCAACTGATGATTGATAAGCAAACCAAGCATCTCCTTAAAAGCACTGCGCGTCGATTTCAATTCAATTTCTCGCTGATCAGTTTTAAGCAGCTCGGCTTTAAGTATATCAACATTTGGTTTTGTCGCCGTTCCATTTGCAAAAGCTGCATTCAGCTTATCAAGCGATGCGTTCAAATCCATCTTAATTAACTCAGTCTGAACAAGTTGTCCATCAAGTAAAAGAATTCCAAAATAGATTTGGTTGATTCTATCTTTGACCTTCAGCAGCTCAATTTCAACTTTATGATCATCAACTTCGGCGCTTGATCTTTGAATATCCGCATTAGCGCTCATTATTCCGCCATCATAAACTACTTGCGATACATCAGCAATGGCTTTGTATTGATCTTGTGTAAGCGTTTCAATCGTCATTCCAGGAATAGAAATCGGCAATGAGGTAACATCGGATTGGTAAGTTGCCTGTCCACTAATTGTTATTTGTGGTAGGTATCCTTTCCACACATTACTAACACTGTAATCTTTAGTTTTTGTAATGTAATCTTTCTGTTTGATAAGTGGATAATTAATTCTTGCTTTTTCATAGCATTCCTCAAGGTTAAGCTGTGGTTGTGAAATAATAAGCTCAGACCATAGAAATAGCAGAATTATTAACAATAATCTTTTCATAATCACATCTTATTAATTGTCTGATTAAAAATTTGCTTTCCTTTATCGGTTACAATTCCACCGATAATTATCTTAAACGCAAAGCGTGCAGCTTCGATAATCGAAAAATTGTTGTTAAGAATAAAATCTGGATTAACGATATTTCTTACAGATGCAACAAGAACATTCATTACTATGTTTGTTGGATAGTCGAGGAATAGTCCCTCCTTTTTACCCTGATCAATAACTTTAGTTATGTTACCAAACATCATTTCAGTTCTAAATCTGTCAATCTCATTCCATAAAGCTGGATAATGTCTTTTCATTTCCTCCATTCTTGCGGATGAAATTTTTTCAGAGGCCTTAGCAAGTATATTTATCAGATCCTCAAGTTTCTCAATAGCATTTTTATTAGTACTTAAAGCGGGAAGAATTTTGCGTTTCATCCCGCTCATAAAATGCCTGGCAATGGCCATTACAAGATCATCCTTGGATGGAAAAAACTTATAAATAGTTTTTTTACTCATACTTAGGTCAGTGGCAATTTCATCCATCGTGGTTTTATAGAAACCATCACGAAAGAATTTATCCTCTGTTCGTTCAATTATTTTATTTTTTTCTTCCATATTTCCTCTTGAAAACTATATTAGTTTTTCTGGTTTCCAATATAGGCAATGGAAACTCAAATGTCAAGAATTAGTTTTTTACGTTTCCGGCTAAAATAAATGAATTCAGATTTATGAGCTGATTTTTTTTCGTTACGACATGACCAAAACAGCCACTTAAAGTCCTTAACCGAAGACAAATTGACTTTCTAGAAAATTTTATGCGGGTTGTTTAAGAATTTTTTATTTAATTTACAGGAGAAATCAAAAATATTTCTCATCTACTTCATATTTGGAGGTTAGTATGGATCGACGGGAATTCATCAAAAAAAGTTTTACCACAGGAGTAGTCACCACTTCAGCCTTTGCCTTTGGAAATTATTCGCATTTATTTGGATATCCTTACAATTCATTTTTCGACAAACCATTTGATTTAGTAGCAGTAAAAGGCGGCGAACCAGATGTTATGTTTGATAAAGGAATTCAATCTCTTGGCGGAATGAAAAACTTTATTAAAAAGGGACAAACAGTTGTTGTTAAACCAAATATTGGCTGGGATACAATTCCTGAAAGAGCCGCCAATACAAATCCTATCTTAATTAAAAGACTAATTCAGCATTGTTTTGAAGCCGGGGCAAAGGATGTTTACGTTTTTGATCATACATGCGATAATTGGAAACGATGTTACTCGAATAGCGGAATTGAGAATGCCGTAAGAGATGCTGGCGGAAAAATTGTCTCCGGTGATAGTGAAAGCTACTATCAAAAGGTAACAGTTAAGAAAGGGAAAACACTTACAGATGCAAAAGTGCACGAATTGATTCTTGAATCCGATGTTTTTATTAACGTACCGATCTTAAAACATCATGGCGGAGCAGAATTAACAATCTCAATGAAAAATTTAATGGGAATAGTTTGGGACCGAGGATACTGGCACAGAAACGGTCTTCAACAATGTATTGCTGATTTTGCATCTTATCGCAAACCGGATTTAAATATTGTAGATGCTTATTTTGTAATGAAAAAAAATGGACCGCGAGGCGTCAGCAAGGAAGATGTGCTCACACTCAAATCTCAGATTATTTCAACCGACATTGTTGCAGCGGATGCGGCTGCAGCTAAATTATTTAGTGCGGAGCCGAGTGATATCGATCATATTCGAATAGCTCATGAAATGAAAATCGGAAATATGAACCTTGATCAGCTGAATATTAATAGGATAAAAATCTGAGCTCTATGAATTTCCTCTATCTGAAGAGAGCAAGGGTTACAGTTTCACTAATATTCTTCATCCTTACCTTCATAATTTTTTTGAATGTAAACGAATGGTTTACATCAAAAAGCGCTGGAATTATAACCTACCTTCAGTTTTCACCTTCGCTGATAAAATTTCTTAGCATCGTCGGTTTTTCTGCATTCGGATTCATGTTTGTGATTGTTATAACTTTTATTTGGGGTAGAGTTTATTGCTCCTCAATTTGCCCATTAGGAACATTACAAGATATTGTATCTTTTCTGTCAAGAAAACTTTCCAAAAAGAAAAATCATTTTTTATTAAAACCCTATTCACTCATTAGATATTCAATACTTTCCACAACAATTATTTTTCTTTTAGGTGGAAGTATCTTTTTATTAAACCTGTTCGATCCTTTCAGCATTTTTGGTAAGATAACATCAAATTTAATTCGCCCGATCATTTTAAGTATTTATAATTTCACTGCTAAGGTTTTAGAAAGCGCAAACCTTTTTTTGTTTTATCCAGTTGAAATTAAAAATATCGATTGGATATCGGTCGGTGTTGGCATCTTCTTCCTTTTTATAGTTGTTGCATTCTCTTATAAAAGAGGTAGATTGTTCTGTAACACTATTTGCCCCGTTGGAAGTTTGTTAGGATTAATTTCAAAGTTTTCAATTTTTCAAATTGCAATCAACGAGTCTAATTGCAGAAGTTGTAATCTTTGTGAGAGAGAATGCAAAGCAGGCTGTATTGATAAGAAAAACAAGGTGATTGATTTCAGCAGATGTGTTAGTTGTTATAATTGCTTTAATGCCTGTCACACAGAGGGAATTACTTATGTAAACACCCTTAAGAGAAAGCTATCAGATCACGAAATTACATCCGATGATAAAAGAAGAGTGTTTATAAAATCAATATTGATTTATTTAACCGGATTAACGGGATTATCGCTTGCACAAGTTGAAATTATTCCGAAGAAAGAAAGCACCGTTCCTGTTTACAAGAAATTTCCGGTTTCTCCTCCGGGTTCAAAAAGTATTGAGCATTTTACAAGTTCGTGTACGGCTTGTCATTTATGCATCAGCGCTTGTCCGACTCAAGTTCTTCAGCCTTCATTTTTGGAATATGGTTTTCTCGGCATCATGCAGCCGCGAATGGATTATCAAACCAGCTTTTGCAACTATGATTGTGTAATCTGCAGTGAAGTCTGTCCCACTGGCGCCATTACAAAAATTTTACCTGAAGCTAAAAGATTAAGTCAGTTAGGGAAAGCAGTTTTTGTAAAGGATAATTGCATCGTGTACACGGAGGAAACTGCTTGCGGCGCTTGCTCAGAACATTGTCCTACTAAAGCAGTTGATATGTTAGAACCGCACAAAAATTTAAAAGCTCCAAAATTGAATAACGATATTTGTATTGGTTGCGGGGCGTGTGAATACGCATGCCCAACAAAACCGCATAAAGCAATTTACGTTGAGGGAAATCCAATTCATTTGGTAGCCGAAAAACCGAAGGTTAAAAAGTTGGAGGAAAAAATAGACTATCAAGAAGATTTTCCATTCTAATTCTTTTGTATCTATGAAGAATGTTAAAAAATGTTATTTCACTTAAATAAAATTATTTAGAATAAAATATATTAATGCATGCTAGTTTGGATAACTATCTTATGGATCTGATTAGTCCTATGAGAATTATATTGATTGTAATCTTCATTCAGTTTATAGTCTTAGCTCAGACTGAAACTGGATCTATTACAGGACGAGTAGTTGACTCGGATTCAAATTTCAGTATACAGGGAGCTATTGTATTCTTATTAAATACAAATATTGGTTCTGCCACGGACGCAAATGGTAATTATGAAATAAAAGATATCCCATTGGGGAAATATATTATCAAATGTTACTTTTTAGCATATGCGACTCAAACGGATTCTATTGAACTCACAAAAAATGATTCTGAAATAAAAATAGACTTCTCTTTAAAGGTTCTTAAAATTCCAATATCAATGCCTGACTCACTGAAAGACTATCACGAGTTATTTTCATCTTATAAACCGAATGAAATATTAAATATATTCGTTGACAGCATAAGCCAAGATTACGAATACTTATATCTCACTTTAACTAATAAAACAAAGCACCCTATTTATTTAATTGAAGATTTGCTTTGTTTTAATACTCTTTCAGTCATAGTGAGAAATGTTAAAGGAGAAATTATTAAACCAAATGGTGCAAATTTAGGCTGTGACGTGCTAGGTGTAAATTACTTACCACAAAAAAACAATATTATGAAGCTAAATGCTTTAAGCTCCATTAATTTTCCACCAACGAAAATTCATGAATTTTGCTTTAGACATACACGTTTGCTAGAAGGAAAATATTATATCTCTGTGAAATATGAGATTGATGATTATAAGTATTTACCAGGAATATATTCTAATTCTGATTATAACTATTACGAAAATTATAAAATCGAAATAGAAGTACTAAATCAGGCTACTAGAGGAACTTTCTATTCTGATAACGAAATTGTAGTAGAAAAATAAATTTATTGTTTGAGTATATTTTTAATAAATTTTCCGGTAATACTTTTCTTACTTTTAGCAATTTGTTCCGGCGTGCCTTCGGCAACTATCCAGCCGCCCTTATCACCTCCGCCAGGACCAAGATCAATAATCCAATCCGCTGTTTTTATTACATCAAGATTATGCTCAACTACAACAACAGTATTCCCCTTCTGAACGAGCTTATCGAGAACTCCCAACAAGATTCTAACATCTTCAAAGTGTAAACCGGTTGTCGGCTCATCTAAAACATACAGAGTTTTACCCGTACTAATTTTACTTAGCTCAGTTGCAAGTTTTACTCTTTGTGCTTCTCCTCCTGACAGAGTTGTTGCCTGCTGTCCTAATTTTATATAGCCCAAACCAACATCGTGGATTGCTTTAATTTTTCTTTTTATCCTAGGAAGATCTTCAAAAAAGTCAAGTGATTCATCAACCCGCATATCTAGAATATCGGATATTGATTTTGTTTTAAACAACACTTCGAGAGTTTCGCGGTTGTATCTCTTACCGCGACAAACATCGCAAGTCACATAAACATTTGGCAGAAAATTCATTTCGATTTTTCGCAAACCGTCACCTCCGCATTCTTCACATCTGCCGCCTGGTACGTTGAAGCTGAATCGTCCGGTTGTATATCCTCTCATTTTGGATTCAGGAAGCTGTGAGTACAGATCGCGAATATGAGTAAAAAGTCCGGTGTACGTTGCAGGATTAGATCTTGGAGTTCGCCCTATGGGTGATTGATCTATTTCGATTACCTTATCAATATTTTCGAGTCCAATAACTGATTTGAATGGAAGCGGAACCATCTTCGATTTGTAAAGCTTATTCATTAAGATTTTTACCAGCGTTTCATTAACAAGAGATGATTTACCGGATCCGCTGACTCCCGTGATTAGCGTTAATGTTCCAAGAGGAATTTTCAAGTATATATTTTTAAGATTATTTCCAGATGCTTCTATCAATTCCAAAAAGTTTCCATTCCCTTTTCTTCTTTCTTCTGGAACCGGAATCTCTTTTTTGTTTTTGAGATATGAAAGCGTTAGAGAATTTAAATCGTTTTTTGATGAAATTAATTTTTGAGTTTCACCCGAAATGCAAACCTCGCCGCCATGTTCACCGGCACCAGGCCCTAAATCAATCATGTAATCCGAGCTTTCAATTGTTTCCCTATCATGCTCAACAACTATGATTGTGTTGCCTAAGTCTCTCAAATCTTTTAGCGAATTAATCAGCTTTACATTATCACTTTGATGAAGCCCAATACTTGGTTCATCTAAAACATAAAGAACACCGGCAAGCTGTGAACCAATCTGCGTAGCTAATCTAATTCTTTGTGACTCTCCACCGGAAAGGGTTCTCGCAGATCTATTTAAGGTTAGATAATCTAAACCAACATTGAGCAGGAAATTAATTCGCGAAATAATCTCCTTGAGAATTGGCTTTGCAATTATTGATTCTCTCCCGGTTAATTTTACTTTTCTAAAAAATTCTCCACTTTGTAGAATTGATAATGACGTTATTTCACTAATGTTTTTTCCTTGAAAACTAACCGATAAAGATTCTTTCTTTAGTCTGCCTCCACCGCAAGTTGGGCAGGTAACAGTATTCATGTAAGACTCAACCCATTCACGGATGTTGTTTGAACTGGTGGTTTGATAATAATTCTTAAGATAGCCAAGCAAGCCGGAAAAACGATGCAAGTACGTAGCGGGTTTACTACCACTATAAGAATAGGTGAAAGCTATTTTTTCTTTACTGCCATGAAGTAAAAATTCAAGCTGATAAGCGCTAAAATCAGAAAGTTTTGTGTCGTAGTTAAATTCTAAAGTTTTTGAAACTGCTTCGAGCTGATTAAAGAACCAAATATTCCTTGGCTTACCAAGCGGAGCTAGTCCTCCCTCATTAATTGTTTTATCCTTATCCGGAATAATTAAATTAACGTCAAGCTCTTTTTTTTCACCTAATCCCTCACAATCCTTACAAGAACCATAGGGCGAATTGAATGAAAAAGAATTTGGTGCAAGCTCCTGGTAACTTATTCCACAATTTATGCATGCAAGATGTCTGCTGTGAACGAAATCTTGATTTCCATCGTTTATCACAACTATACCATTACCATAATTTAAAGCTACATCAACAGATTCAGAAAGCCGGCTTCGGGATGCTGATGCGACCGTTAACCTATCAATTACAATCTCTATGTTGTGAATTTTATAACGATCAACATGAAATCCTTTTATGATTTCTTGAATCTCGTTATCAATTCTAACTCGTAAAAATCCATCAGATAAAATCTCTTCAAATAGTTCACGGTAATGACCTTTCCTTCCTCGGACGACAGGCGCTAAAATTACAATTTTCTTTCCGGAAAGATTTGTTAGAATTGATCCGATTATTTGTTCTGAAGTTTGTTTAGTTACAGGATTGCCGCAATTATAGCATTTGGGCGTTCCAAGCCGAGCATAAAGCAAACGAAGGTAGTCATAAATCTCAGTAATTGTACCAACAGTCGATCGAGGGTTTCCAGAAGTTGTTTTCTGTTCAATTGAAATTGCCGGACTTAATCCCTCAATTAAATCAACGTCCGGTTTTTCAAGCATATCAAGGAATTGTCTTGCATATGCAGAAAGCGATTCTATATATCTTCTTTGACCCTCAGCATAAATTGTATCGAAAGCTAAAGAAGATTTCCCTGAACCGGATAAACCTGTTATTACAGAAAGAGAATCACGCGGAATCTCAAGGTCGATGTTTTTGAGATTATGCTCGCGTGCACCTTTTATTATTATTTTTTCTTGTTCCAAATGAAAATTATTTTTATTCGAATTGTTATTTTACTGATAGGGATTCTCATAATCAATTTATATTAGCATGCATCATTCACCTTTTCGGTTAAACCTTGATATTTAGATGAAAAATCAACACTATAAAACATTAAAAAGTTACAATGAAAGTGAACTGAAAGAAAAGAAGTCAGTTTTCATAGCCAAAGCTTTTCCGGTGAACAATGAGGACGAAGCGAAAAATATTTTGCTGGATCTTAAGAAAAAATATCACGATGCATCGCATAGATGCTATGCTTATCGTTTGTTATCCGGAAAATCAAAATACTCAGATGCTGGTGAACCCATAGGCACGGCCGGAATTAAAATACTAAATGCAATTGATCATTATGATCTTACTAATTGCTTAGTAATTGTGATAAGATATTTTGGCGGAACGAAACTGGGGATTGGCCCGCTTGGAAAAGCATACTATGAGACTACAATTCAAGTGCTCTCCAGAGCTGAAATTATAATCAAAAAACCTTACAAACAAATGGAAATAAGGTTATCGATTGCCTCATATGCTAAACTCAATAAAATATTCAGCGATAATAAAATAATAGTGATTAAAACTGTTTTTGATACCGACACGAAAGTAGAATTTCTAATTCCCTTTGAAAATTCAGAGAAAATAAAAGCCCAAATACAGAACTTACTCCAGGGAGAGGTTGTATTTTCGAGTAAAAATGAAGTGATCTTTAAATAAAAAAAAATTATTGAAATATTGCTTGCTTAAATTGTTAAAACTACCGATTTTTGATAAAAGCAATTATAAATTTAATAGAGGCATTGCATATGAAAACAGATGAGAAAGAGAAAGACGCCGCTCACTTAGCTAACTTAACATTCACATTACTAGCAACTTGTCAGCAAAAGGAAAATTTAATTGCTGAACAATATGGACTTACTCAGGCTGAGTTTCGTTGTCTTAAATTATTCGATAAGAAAGAAGTGATAAACAATAAAACCATTGCTAAACGAATGGGATTGAGCGCCAGCAGATTGACTCGCATTATCGACGGGCTGGTTGCAAAAGGTTATACTGCAAGAGAAATTAATCCCTCAGATCGTAGAAACATGGATGTTAATCTTTCTAAAAAAGGAGTTCAGTTGGTTCAAAAATTAGATCTGGCGTACATAAGTGTTCACAAAGAACTCTTAGACGATATTGAAACAACGCAGCATAAACCTCTTATTTCTGCAATGACAAATTTATTGAATGCTATGCAAAGGTGGTTAGAAAAATAAGGGTAGAGTTGGACCGGGTTAACTTTTCGTCTCTCGCTTGAGATAATTCAAGTAAAGTTTAACTTGCTCGAGATCAATTAATAATTCGTTTAGATTAGTTAATCCCGAATGCGAACTCACAAAAAATTCTTCTTCAAAATATTTTTTTTGTGATTCATCTGAATTGGATATTATTTGTCTTATTTGGTCGATTGCTTTAACCATGTTTGCGGAAAAATCTTTCTTAACATGATCTAGACTGCTGATTTGAGGATTATTTGTTCCTTCTTGTAACACTCTCATCATTCCCAATAAATATTTAGCAGTGAAGCATAAATCCCGAAAGATTCCAGCTTGATTTGAATCGACTGCTGCACTATAAATTACAATCAATTCTGCTTTACGGTTTAGTGCACGCTTTGAATATTTCTCAACTTGACTGATGAAATCATTAGCATCGGTATTTAGTCGTTGGTTCATTCTAAAATTTTCAGCTTAAATTTTAATTCCCAATCCAATTCCATCGCCTATTGGCAGTATTGACGATTTAAGATTGGCCTGTGATGTAAATAATTTATTGAACTCCCGAATCATTTTTGTTGAAGTTTTATATTCATTGGGAATTTCTTTGGAAGCCGTATATCCATGCCAAAGCAGATTATCAACAAAAATAATTCCTCCCTTTTTTAAAAGTATCATGCTGTATTCAAAAAGTTTTTTATAATCTTCCTTATCAGCATCAAGAAAGATGAAATCATATTTTTTGGTCATAGCGGGTAAAAGGTTTAATGCATCTCCCGGTATTATTTTGATTTTATCATCATAGCCCGATCTTTTTACAAACTCAGAGGCTAATTTTATATTGTCCTCACTAAGTTCAATAGTATTAATTATTCCTTTTTTACGTAAAACCCTCGCAATTCTAATTGATGAATACGCAATAGCGGTTCCGATCTCAAGTAAACGCTTGGGACGCGTTATGAGTATAATCTGTTCAAGAAACGATGCTGATTCAGGATACAAAATTGGAATTTTCTTTTCACTCGCAAACTTTTCCATTTCTTGTAAGAGCGAATCATCTTCTTTATTGAATTTCTCTAAATATTTCTTTTGAGAGGGATATAAAATTTTGCTCATTTTTTATTTTAATTTAATATTACTTTTTATAAGTATACAAAAATTGATAATTAAAGAACACACCTCCCTAAAGGATGAACATGGAAATTCGTTTTCACTTCAACAATATCATCTTCTTTCCATATTCCTTACCGCCCATTTTCAGAACATATAAGTAAACTCCGCTTGATGCTAAATTTCCATTATCGGTTAAACCATCCCATTGAATGCTATTAGGGCCAACTTTTGCTAGGCCGTTAAACAAAGTTTTAACTTTCTGCCCAATTGCATCTATGATGGTGATTTCCGCTTGTTCAACAGCAGCCCCAATAAACTTAATTGTGGTTTTACCATTAAAGGGATTAGGATAATTCTGGCTTAAGATTCCAAAATCATAGGGAATTGGCACCGCCAAGTTCTGATAAATATTTAAATCACCATATTTGAATTTGTATGTAGTGTTTCCAATCGGCTCGCGACTATTGCTGCCTAATGTATCAGTATAAGTAAAGAAAAAATCGACAATCTGACCATCTGGCAGTAAAGGAAATTCTGTTGTGAATTTCATGTCCCCATCAAGTGCCATATCCAGAGAAATGTAGTCTTTTTCGTTTATGGTATAGTTAAGTTTTACAGAACTAACATCAACTCCGCTATTACTAAAAATAATTTTATTTAGTTTGTATGTGTTGTTGATAAGCTGAAAGTTAGGGAACGAAATCGCATTGGCAGCAGAAACTAGCCCATAACCTCTTTCATTATTGGGTGATGATGAATTATCTGCAGTTTCAATTAAGATATTTCTCACTTGTGTATTTTTCAAATGGGGATGAGCGGACAGCAAAAGTGCGGTTACCCCTGTTGCAATTGGAGTTGACAGAGAAGTCCCGTTTAATGAACTATAAGAATTAAAACTAAAGGCTGACGCAGAAAATACGCTGACGCCTTGAGCTACAATTTCCGGTTTGATTCTCCCATCATACGAAGGCCCGCGCGAACTAAAATTTGCAAGAGTGTTGTTCTGCGTTACCGCGCCTACACCAATCGTATTAAATCCATCCGATGGGGCAATTATGTGAAACCAAGGATCATCACCCTCATTACCTGCCGCTGATAATGTCACCACTCCTCGCTGAAATGCTAATTCTGCGGCTTTAGTAACAATAGTGGTTTTCCCGTTCATATCTGCATACGTATAAGAATTATCAGGATCATCAAAAGTATTATAACCTAAAGAACTTGTAGTAATGTCTACACCAAGCGATTCCATCCAAATCAATGCGGCCGCATAATTATCCTCCTCAACCTGTGTTTCACTTCTCTCATCTTCAGTTTTTGCTAAAATGAATGAAGAATTGAATGCCGCTCCGATAAGAACACTATCTTTGTAACCACCAATTACCGAAAACACAGCTGTTCCGTGATTGTGTTGGTTGTATTGATCTCCGCTCTGATTGGCAGTAATCGAATCTTTAAAAATGAAATCATATTCGCTAATGACCTTTGCATTGATTAAAGATTCGTGTTCTTTCCATTTAAAGCCTGTATCAAGTATTCCGATAATTATACCTTTCCCAGTAATTCCTTTTTCATGCACTTGTGGGATATCTGAAAGGTTTAGATGAGTAAATGATGAACCGTAGTTTATTTGATCTTGACTCGATGTTTCTTTTACTAGATAATTAGTTGGAATAATTTCTTCTCTTTTGAATTTGAAGGTTCGAACAGGTTCAACGTTATTTACAAATGTTAATCGAAGAATAGAATTTATTTGAGTTTCATTTAAGTAAGCAGTAACAGCATTAAACCATGTTAATTTGTTCTCAGTCTTTATTCCTAATGCAATCAACTCGTTCAAATAGTTCTGCTGAATCGGCAGATCATCATAATTGATGATATTTTCTTCACCCAGAGTTTTCGTTCGTCTTTGGATACTTCTTTCGCTTAGATTTTCAATTGCTTTTTGGTATTCATTACTGGACTTGCTTAGAGTTTCAGTTTTTTTTATTCCCTTATCCTTGAAATAGATGTAGTATTTCTGCTGTGCAAAAGAAGATGATGAAGAAAAACAAACAAAGAAAAGAAATATTTTACTTGATGATAGGAGTTTTGAATTCACAAATGTAATTATTCTATTTTTCACTCAATTCGTCTAAAAATACGATTAAATCTTATGGAACTAAATATTTTAGTAATATCTGAAAAATCAAATGTGGATTTTACTGACCAATAAATATATTCTGCCCGGCCAATAATCAAATCTTCCGGCACAAATCCCCAAAATCTGCTATCCGAGCTTTTATCCCGGTTATCTCCCAAAACGAAATAGTAATTTTTCAT
>JBGSOQ010000370.1:0-6747 GCA_041739035.1 Ignavibacteriaceae bacterium
TGCGAGAAGAAATCGCCCGTGCGGAGTTTCCGGAGATTGTACCGGAGCAAAAGCAATAGCATATCTATCCTGATCGAATTCATTTCCTCCAATTGATGCCGCCTCCATTTCACCGGTTGTATAAACTTGGAATTGCTGATTACTTATAATAAAGGTCGATGAGAGAATTCTAAGTATGTAATTACCTGATGAAGGCGGACTTTCAACTATATATGCTGAAGCTGAGAGATATCTTCCAGAAAGAGAGTTATAAATAATGTGAGGCCAGCTTGGAAGTCCACTAACTAATTCAAATGAATTCCCTATAGGGTTACCGGTGTTTGAAACAACCTGTGCATGAACACCGTTGTATGAACTAACAACTACGTATTCATTTTTTTGTGAGTCGTAAGCAACATCCGGATGAGTTCCGACTGAAAAAATAGTAAAAGCGTTTCCAATAGGATTTCCGTTTTCACTTACACGCTGACCCATAACAGGCCCAATAAAATAAAAGTTTCCAGCCTTTGTTAATTCAGCCCACACAACGAGGTATTCATGATCGGTTGAATTGTAGGCAATTACGCTTTCCACTTCCGCATTGTTACTTTGCCGGATTGGAAAATCTGCAAATGTTTGATGAATGATTCCTGCTAAAAAAAGCATTAGAAATGTAAAAAACTTTTTCATAACATTTCCTCTGAAATTGATAGAGTTCTTATCAACATTTCTGCTTCGGGAGAGTAATGGTAGAGTGTAATAGAAATACTGAGAAAGTCATGCTCCCTCGGAGTAGAACTATTTTGTCTGCTGAAACCTGTTATTAATTTTGCTCAAAGTCAAAAACCCCCGCTAAATCTCTTCGGCGGGGGTTTGTAAGTCATTTAATCCTTCTTCCATTCAGGCATCCTGCCTGGAGTATAGGGCGCATTAAATTTTTCGAGAGTGTCTTCAACTTGTTTTATATTAAAATCTATAGTCGAAAGTGAATTTTTAAGTTCATCAAATTTCTCTGCAGCTGCTTCATAGGATTTCTGGAATGTTGTCGTTGGTGCTGCTGTTGTAATCCACAAAGCACCGGTTATAAGTTCAACTCTATCCTTTACTGAAGTCGGTGCTGCCCCTTCGTATCTGGTCCTTAGCTGATCACCATTTAGTTTTCTATCTAATGTCTTTAGGTCTAACTCAACGCTCAAGATAGTCTGATAAGTTTCAGCAGGAACATCTGCGGATTCAATGACTGCCTTTTTCAAATAAGATAATTTGTTAACCAACTCTTTACGATAAGCATCTAAGCCGGTAATTGCTCTGGTAAGTTCAGCAACTTTTTTGTTGAAAGAATCCAATGCTAACTTATCTTCGGCGGGAAGTGAGACAATGTTTAATGTTTTGCAAACAAATTCTTTTGGTTTAACAAGCTCTGTGAATTTAGCATCTTCAAACTTGGAAAGCGAAACAAAGTATTTCCCCGGTACAGCCATATATCCTTTTCCAGGTTCATTCCAGGGAACTGAATCATCAACCGGTTCTAAAGAAATTGGCGTTGGAAGATTGTATCTGAAATCCCAAACAATTCTATTCACATCTTTCTTAATATCAGATTTTAATTTTCGCACCGCATTTCCCTGCTCATCAGTGATTGTAAAAAGCAAATAAGCAACTGATTGATCCTCTTCTTGTCTCAACGTGTTGTAGGGAGGATATTTAACATCTTCACCTTTTTTCTGTTTTTCTTTTTCTTCATCTCGTCTTTTTTGCTTAAGCGATTTATACTCATCTCTTACATAATATGTGAACACCGCACCAACCTCCGGATTTGGCGCCGAATAAAAGCTCGCTCCTTGAAATGAGATTCCTCTAAAACCTAAGGGATTGGAAGGAATGAACATCAACCCATCTTTTATCGGAAAGATTTCCGCTTCCTTTTTTAAGGTTTCTTTTGAGAGATGTCTCAATGGTGAATAATCATCCAGGATATAAACTCCTCTTCCAAAAGTGGAGACGACAAGATCACTCTCTCTTCGCTGGATATCGAGGTCCATAACGCATGCAGGAGGAATTCCATTTTTCAATTGTATCCATTTTACCTCGCCGATAGGCGGGTCTTCTCCGCCGTTATTCGTGAAGTAAACTCCAAATTGCGTTCCTAAGAAAAGTAAATTTTTGTCCACATGGTCTTCGGCAATTGAGTGAGTGCTTCCCCTCGCTGGTAAATTTGCATTGATTAGTGACCATGATTTTCCGCCGTTATTAGTTTTGTAGATGTACGGTTTATAATCTCCACCAATCATATTTTGACAAGCGGCATAAGCGACTTGCTTATCAAAATTGGATGCGATGATGTGATGAACTCTCGCATACTCTGGCAATCCTGGAACCGAAGATTTATTCCAATTCAATCCACCATTAGTTGTGTAATGAAGCAAACCATCGCCCGAACCAACAAACAAAACATTTTCATCTAATGGTGATTCCGCAATGGTTACAATATTCGCCATTGAACCTTTTCGCGCAAGCTGATCGATGCTCCAGCTTTGTCCCATCAATCTTTGCATTTCAGAAGGAACACCACGAGTAAGATCGGGACTAATTTCTCTCCAAGTACTTCCTTGATCATCGGTTCTTAAAAGTTTATTACCGCCGAAGTATAATCTTTTGTTATCAAATTTTGAGATAAGAAGTGCAGCATCCCAATCGAAACGATAAGCCGTATCAGCAAAATCTTGCGGTTTAATAAAAAGATTCTCACCGCTCTTTTTATCAAAGCGAACAAGCCCGCCATTTTGTGATTGTGAATAAATTATATTCGGATCTTTCCAATCAACTTGCGTTTCAAATCCATCACCAGAATTGGTTAATAACCAATCTTGGTTTAATATTCCTGCAGAACTAATTGTTCGAGATGGACCGCCTAAACTGTTATTATCCTGCGTCCCAATGTAAACATTGTAAAATGGTTCAGAGTTATCTGTAGTCACTTTATAAATTTCAGCTATTGGAATGTTTGATTTGAAATCCCAATTTTTTCCTTGATCGTAAGTTTCATAAACTCCTCCGTCGCAGCCTGCAAGCATGTGCTCGTTGTTGGTCGGATCAATCCAGATGGCATGATTATCAACATGCTTAAATTTCTCGCCAAGATTTTTCCAAGTTTTTCCACCATCAACTGTTACCTGAATGAAGACATCATCGCTGTAAACTCGATTTACATCCTTTGTATCGCAGTATAACTTTTGAAAATAAAAAGGATAAGAAGAGATGTAACTGCTTTGCTTTGTCCAGCTTGCCCCGCGATCGACACTTTTATAAATCCCTTTGTCATCTTCCGTTGCTTCAATGATAGCATAGAGAACATCGGGATTAACAGGAGAAATCGCCATTCCAATTCGCCCCACGTTTTCAGATGGCAATCCTTTCGTTAATTTTTCCCAGGTAACGCCATAATCCATAGTTCTGTAGATACCGCTTTCAGATCCGCCATAAACTGCTGTGTACAAATTTCTCATTCTTTGATGGGCTGTAGCGTAAAGAATGTAAGGGTATCTCGGATCCATGTGAACTTCATAACATCCTGTGTTCTCGCTTATCTTCAGAACATTCTCCCATGTTTTGCCGCCATTAATAGTTTTGAAGATGCCTCTGTCGCCTCCGGCATTTCGCAACGAACCATACGCTGCAGCATAAACCGTTGTTGAGTTTTTAGGATCAATTGCAATTCCTCCAATGTGTTCGGAGCTTCCAATTCCCATGTATTTCCAGCTTTTACCGCCATCTTCAGTTTTGTAAATACCGTCACCGTAGATTACATTGTTTTGATTTTTATTTTCACCCGTGCCTACCCAAACTACATTGGGATTAGTTGGATCAATTTCCACCGAACCGATTGCGTATGATTTGTTACCATCAAATACCGGTGAAAAGGTAATTCCGCTATTTGAGGTTTTCCACAATGATCCGTGTCCGGATGCAACATAATATTCACTCTGGTTGAATTTATTTACAGCAATATCTATAACTCTGCCCCCAGTAAAGGCAGGCCCAATACTTCGAAACGAAAGCCCGGTTAAGGAAACATTTTTGAGAGAATCCGGTTCTGAATTTTTCTGTGCGAGGGTTGATATGGAAAATAGAATGATAAACATAAAGCTGAATGGAATTGTAAAGCTTTTCATGGTGTTAACTCGAAATTATATAATTGGAAAATGAGCGGTTGAAATTCATTAGCGTCAAAAACTTGTAATTAAAACCATATTAAATTAATGGTTAGCGCAGAATAATCCCAACAATTCGAAAGGGAATTTGATAAACGGTAAAAAAGATACGATGAGAAAAAAAATTGCCCGCGCTTCTATCTTAGATGCACGGGCATAATTCTAATACTTGTTTGGTCATACCTATCTCAGCAAAACTAGTCAGCCTATCGCTGGGGTGGATCAGCGAAGCAGTATCATCTTATTTGTTTGAACAAATCCTTCTGTTTTCAACTGATAGAAATATACTCCGCTTGGAAGGCTGCTTCCATCAAATTCTATTGAATGATAACCAGCTTCCTTTTCTTCGTTAACTAATGTTTTTATTTCGTTGCCAAGGACATCAAAGACCTTTAGGACTTGCCGACCTGCCTTGCCGTCAGGCAGGCTGCTTACTGGCGACTGCCAACTGATTTTAGTTGTTGGGTTAAATGGATTCGGGTAATTCTGCTCAAGTGTGAATTTATCGATCAATCTTACATCAACTTCAATTACATTTGAATATTCAAATGTCCCGTTAAAATCTATCTGCTTTAGCCGATAGAAATATTGTCCGGCATCTAAAAGTTTATCTACGTAAGTATATTGATTTGGAGAAGTTGTTGTGCCATGTCCCTTAACTGAACCAATTGTCGCGAAACTATTATCACCAAATTTTCTCTGTACTTCAAATCCTTGGTTATTAAGTTCTGTTGCAGTTGACCAATTAAGAGTTACTTCTTTACCGTTAGCAGTTGCTGTGAATGAATTTAGTTCAACTGGGACAACAATACCACCCTCATTAAAAACAGTTAGTCCACTATCAGTCCCAATCCACTTATTCCCGAATTTATCTATTTCAGTGCAATTAATTCTATTACTCAGCAATCCTGAATTAGAAATATTATAAACAGTCCAATTTGTGTCATCAAATTTTGCCAAACCTTGCGAAGTCCCAATCCACTTATTATCAAATTCATCTATTGCTATACATTGAATGCTACCTAGTGTAACTCCTGAGTCTGATTCTGTATAATATGTAAAGGTTTCATCATCATATTTGATTAAACCATACCAGCCCATAGGCTCATCTCTAAAAACCCCAATCCACTTATTTCCGGTATTATCAGTAGTTATGCATCTAATATAACCCAAATAGCCAGTCGGACTAGGAATATTGTAAACAGTCCAGGTTGTATCATCATATTTAACAAAATCGCTAGCCCAAATCCACTTATTCCCGAATTTATCTATTTCAATGCATCTAATATTATCAGAGGGCAGACCTGAGTTTATGGTTTTGAAAATAGTCCAGTTTGTACCATCAAATTTTGCTAAACCTTGCGAAGTCCCAATCCACTTATTATCAAATTTATCAATGCCAATGCACCTAACAAAAACACCTGGCAAACCTGAGTTTGTGACAGTATAAATAGTCCAAATAGTGTCGTTAAATTTTGCCAATTTACTATCTGCTCCAATCCACTTATTATCGCTACCGTCTATAGCTAGCGCTCTAATATAATTGTCCGGCAAACCGGAATTAGTACTATTGTAAACAGTCCAATTTGAACCGTCAAATTTTACCAAGCCCTCACGTGTATCAATCCACTTATTACCGCTTCCGTCTATGGCGATTAAGCCAACACTATTATCAGGCAAACCGGAATTAGACGTGTTATAAGTTATCCATTCTGGACTTTGGGAAAGAATGGTTGAGCCGAAACAGAACCAAACAGATATAAGTGAGTAAAGTAACTTTTTCATAATAACCTCCGTTAAAAATATTTTCAAACCCCACCTCGTTCCTCCCCTTTACTAAAGGGGAGGATGAAGGAGGGGTTCTGTTTTTTTATCTTAACAGTATCATCTTCTTCGTATCTATAAAACTTCCGGCTTGTATTTTGTAGAAATAAACTCCGCTCGTTAGATTCGATCCATCAAACTCAACTTTGTGATATCCTTTGTCCAGTTCTTCATTCACGAGTACAGAAATCTCTTCTCCAATTGAATTTAAAAGAGTTAGTTTTGCATTACTCTTTTCTTGGAGTACATATCCTATAGTTGTTCTTGGGTTAAATGGATTAGGGTAGTTCTGCTCAAGTACAAATTTATCTAGCACTCTTACCTCAACATCAATTACGTTTGAGTATTCAAATGTCCCATCAAAATCTATTTGCTTTAGTCTGTAAAAATATTTTCCTTGATCGGTGAGCTTATCAACATAGCTATATTGGTTTGGAGAAGTAGTTGTACCATGACCTTTAACTGAGCCGATTGTAGCAAAATCGTTACTGCTAAATTTTCTTTGTAACTCAAATCCTTGGTTATTTAACTCTGTTGCAGTTGACCAGCTAAGTGTTACTTCTTTACCGTTTGTGGCTGCTGTGAATGAAGTAAGTTCAACTGGCACCGGGAGTACAATTGAAGGATCAATTTCATATACGATATCTAAAGGAGTTCTGTCATCATTTAAACCTCCTATAAAGTATAACTTCCCATTTAGAAGGCTGCTTGAAATACTGAATGCTGCATATGG
>JBGSOQ010000312.1:0-15421 GCA_041739035.1 Ignavibacteriaceae bacterium
ATCAATGCAACTTTAATTGTGTCAGGATAATCATTTTTCTTAACTGCCTCTTTCAATTCAGAAATTGGCCAAGCTTTATCGGGAGTGAATGGACCGTTGAGATGCGGTTCAAGCATGGTCAAATCAATCTCAATAACTTGATCGTAATATTTTTCGGGACTTGCAATCACTTCTTTATCTGCAGTAAGTTCATCTGCAAGACCTTCAGCTAATGCAGCAACATCAACTCGACTTGTGATCCGCAAATAAGCAGCCATTTTTTCATCAAATGGAAAAACGGACGTTGTTGCACCGATCTCAGCGCCCATGTTACAAATCGTTCCTTTACCCGTGCATGAAATAGTTCCTGCTCCATCACCAAAATACTCTACGATTGCTCCTGTTCCGCCTTTAACTGTGAGAATTCCAGCAAGCTTAAGGATAACATCTTTCGGAGAAGTCCAGCCCGACAATTTACCAGTCAACTTAACACCAATAATTTTAGGCCATTTCAATTCCCATGGCATGCCGGACATAACATCAACAGCATCCGCACCGCCAACACCAATTGCAATCATTCCAAGTCCGCCTGCATTTGGCGTGTGAGAATCTGTCCCAATCATCATTCCGCCGGGGAAGGCATAATTTTCCAAAACAACTTGATGAATTATTCCAGCACCAGGTTTCCAAAAACCAACACCGTATTTTTGTGAAATACTTTCTAAAAAATCATACACTTCTTTATTCTCTTCATTCGCTCTCAATAAATCATCTTTTGCCCCTACTTGAGCTTGAATTAAATGGTCACAATGCACTGTTGACGGCACTGCAGTAGTTTTTCTTCCTGCAGACATGAATTGCAGCAAAGCCATTTGAGCGGTTGCGTCCTGCATTGCAACTCTATCAGGGGCTAACTCGGCATAATCTTTTCCGCGGTTGTATTCTTTAGAAATATTCTCCCATAAATGAATGTAAAGAATTTTTTCAGTATAGGTTAATGGACGATTAAGCACTTTTCTCACGTGTTGCAATTTCTTTCTATAAGATTCATAATACTTTTTTATCATATCAAAATTGGGCGTCATAATTTTACCTTATTTTCATGTGATGAAATAATTTCTTTGATGATTTCGATGCTTAAATTAATAAAAACTAGCTAAAGTTGCCTGCCAAATATTTTTAGTGAATTTGTGAGAATGAAAGTCATCCTGATTAATAGGAATAAACTGCTTTGGTGTTTCACTCAATAACTAACTCGTGCACACAAAATTAAAGCTGTTTTGTCCCTTTTAGGATAGTTGAATTGCTAGTTTGCAATTACTGTTAGGTTAGTAAAAAAAAGTCCCCTCATAAAATATAATTCGGTAAAAATGTCATCGCCATTTTTAATTAAAAAATGTGTGTCTCAAAAAAAGTACTTCTAGCAGGTAACAAATTCTTTTTAATGAGTCAATTCTGTTACCACATCCTAACACAGTCTCATTTTAAATTCTGTTTTTGCTTAAAATATAAATAAAGAATCGCCGTTTGGTCTGCATAACATTTGATAATATTAACGCCTGAATAAATGAAAAATTGGCATGTAAAAAATTTACCTTGTAAGAAGTAAAAATTTACGTGCGCAAAAGAGTGCAATAAATGCAGGAAATAAAGAGGATAATGCAAGATGAATAGTGGTCATTCAATGATGGCTGTTGGCGCAATGCTTCTACTTTCTTTAACCATATTAGGATTAAATAATAAGTTTTTAAGTACCAGCAACGTTCTTTACAACACTAAATTTGGTGTGCTTGCCGTTTCGCTGGGAACCTCTATCATCGAGGAAGCAAATGGAAAAGCATTCGATCTTGCAGGATCAGAGGATGCGATATCAAGCGTTAATGATCTTACTGCACCATGGAGTTTGGGACCTGCTAGTGGTGAATACTATCCTGATTTTAACGATTTTGATGATTATCATGGTTTTTCAAAAACCGTAACTAACATGCCCTCCGCAGAATTTGATATTTCTTGCAAGGTATATTACGTATCGGATGCCAATCCTTCAGTCATTTCTAGTGTTAGAACATGGCATAAAAGGCTGGACGTTTTTGTTACAAGTCGTTCTATGCTTAATGCTAATAATGAACAAGACACTGTTAAGTTATCATCAGTTTACAGCTATTGGTTTTTTAGATAAGAAAGTAAGCATATGGGTTTTAGCGATATTCTCGATCTTGCAGGTTCCATTATAATTGGTGGGTTGATTATGCTCATCCTGCTAAGGATGAATGATGCTGCTGTAGAAAACGTTTATAATAATGGAGGCGAATTAAATTTGCAGCAAAACCTCGCAGTTACTGCTAAAGTGCTGGAGAATGATTTTAGGAAGATTGGTTATTGTCTTAATTGGCAAAAAATTCCTGATCCATCAAAAGCGATTTTGTTTGCTGATTCAAATAGAATAAGATTCATAACGGATATAGATAAAAATGGCATCGGTCCGGATGGAATAGTAGATACTATGCATTATTATTTGGGCCCGACTTCCGAGCTTACACAAACGCCAAATCCACGCGATAGACTTCTTTATCGTGTAATTAATAACGAATCGCCAAAAGGAGTTAATCTTGGTGTCACACAATTCAAGCTTGTTTACTTTGATGCTCTCGGTGACACTATAAATTTTCCGATTACAGTCCCAAGTGAGATTTATACTCTCGAAATAAATCTTACAGTTGAAAATGTGGCAGGATACGATGAAAAATATTCGTCTGCTTTCTGGCGGCAGATACGCCTAGTGGCACGAAACTTAAGAAATAGATAGGAGATTGATAAATGGCAGGTAAAGCATCCTTGTTTTTAGTTGTGGGTTTTAGTCTCATATTTCTGACTATTGGAAAAAATTTTGGCGGTTTATCTACCAGTGCAGTAGATAATTTAACAGATTATTACACAGAAACTGTAGCCCATAATATTGCCGCAACCGGTGCAAATATGGCCGCTAATAAAATGTTTCTAGATCCCACATGGACAGCAGGTTATAACAAAGTAAAATATTCTGATGGAACACTTGATGTTGATGTGAATATTGTTGATGCCTTTAAAAATATTCGACAGATATCTTCAACAGGCAGCTTTAATGGCGTAACCAGCACAGTTTCTGTAACCTTGCAGCCAAGCAAGTTTTCTAAGTTTGCCTATTATTCAATTAGCGAGGGCGGTACAATTTGGTGGATTTCAAGCGATACGGTTTGGGGTCCTTTTCATACACAGGATTATTTGAGATGTTCAGGCAGCCCCGTTTTTTGGGGAAAAGCAACAACTAAAAGAAAATTGATCAAGTATGATAAATACACTAATCCAAAATTTTATGGTGGTTTTGAAAAAGGTGTGGACTTACCATTACCAACCGATGGCTTAACACCTATTGAAAATGCTGCTGATGCAGGCGGTTATAAATTCACCGGAAAAGATACAGTTTATATAACATTTGTAAGGGATAGTATCCAGTATAGGTTTGCTTACGGAGGACCAAAGACAACTGTGCTGGCAAGCAACTTTGCGCCCAATGGGGTAATATTTGCAAAGGATGCAGTTTTAAGATTACAAGGAACTGTTAAAGGACAGTATTCAATAGTTGCTTCAGGAACTAGCGGTAAAGGAAATATATTTTTAGATGGCGACATAGTCTATGATACTGATCCGAGAGTAGATCCTTCATCTCAAGATATGTTAGGAATAATAGCAAAGAATAAGATTCTAATCACGGAAAACTCTACGAACAATAACGGTATTAATATTCATGGCTCTATATATAGCGAGTCGGCAGGATTTGGTGCAGAAAATTACAGTACCAGGCCGGTTAGTGGAAACATAAACCTTTTAGGTGGAATAGTTCAAAATACGAGACAACCGGTTGGTACTTTCAGCGGTTCAACTATTAATCATGGATTTGCAAAACGTTATCGCTACGATGAAAGACTGATGTTCAGTTCTCCGCCAATGTATCCAGGAACTGGGGCATTTGAAATAGTATCATGGCTTGAATAAAAATTCTCTAATTAATCTCATGGTGAATCATTTGAGTAAAAGTTCAAGTTTCGCTTGGTAGAAATATTTACTGATAGAAATTGTAATTATCAGAATCGCACAGTAATTAAAATCAATACCGCTAACAAAAAATGGGTATGATAGTTGTAACAGTCTAAACAGTGAAATTAAAAACAAATGATACATGGTCCCTCGAATGAATGATCAAGGAAAAGACACGCATGATATAAGAAAAATGAGAAGAGACCAGCTTATCGAACAGTGCCTTCAAATGGGCATGCCGGTAGTTGGAGATGAGGATGAAGAGACATTAGAAATGTACATTGATTTGGCAGATGATGACGTCGATGGCTTAGGACTTGTGAATGATGATTGTAATGATGATAGGGTAACTAATGAATCTTCTAAGGTAAAAAAGACAAGTATATTAGGAAAATTTGTTACGCTCTTCATGTAAAGTTTCAGAAGAGGGACCGCCAAATTAAAAGCCGCTAACAAGCGGCTTTTTTTATATCATATCAAGCAGATCATTTCTTATCAGTAACAAAACTGCAGATTGGGGAACGATAAGAAGTTTTTCCTTTTCAAATTCAATTTCATAAGCTTCTTTTCTAAGAAATATTGCCAAGTCGCCCTGTTTTGCCTGCAGTGGAATGTACTTAACTTTTTCTTTTGATTCCTTCCACGGTTCTTCATCAATATTAGATGCCGTTGGATAACCTGGCCCAACTTTAATAATGTAACCGCTTTGAATTTTTTCCTTTTCAGAAACTCCTGGAGGAAGATATAATCCGCTGGCTGTTTTAGAGCTGTCCTCTTCGGGTCGGATTAAAACACGATCACCAACAACGATGAATTTTTCTATGTTTTTAATTTTTATAGTCACAATTGCTTATTAAAAATAATTTAATCTTAACTAAATATATTAAACTTTATTTTGAGATAGAATGTAATTTTAAGTTTCTATGTCTGTTTTGTTTCTCATTAACTAAAACAGGTATTGCCTAACTGGAATAAATTCATGTATAGCAGTTGACTTTAGTCAACTGTGTTTAATAAATGGTAAATAGTGGCTTCAGCCACATTTATTCTGTATTTAATGTTACTGAAGTCGAATTACGGGAGCCCTGTTTAGTCAGTTGACTAAAGTCAACTGTAATAAGGTTACTCAACCGAAGCTTGAACTAAGAAAGTTGAGAGCACTTCATCCCCGCGTATTTTTAATGAAATAATTTAATGCTTGGGGAAAATATTGTAGACCGCCAAGACCAATCCTTCTCCCGGCTTTCTTAAATAATACTTTCTGAATGAATAGTGCTGTTCTCAATCTTTTGTTAAAATTCTTTTGCCATTCGGTATCATACATTTTATTTAAATCATCATCTGATATATTCTTCTGTTTTTTATCATTAAATAAATTGGCCAATAGCTTCGCTGAATCCATTGCTATACTTATACCATCACCGGCAAGCGGAGCAATCACCTGCACTGAATCTCCAATCATGAAAATTCCATTTTCAACTTTGTTTCTTCTGCCAAAGAAAATATCTCCCGAACCGTAAACTCGATTGGATAGAAAAGCACTCTCCAAGCCCGAATTAAAAAGCGATTTGAATTTATTGTTTCTTTCGGCCAACCGATTCAAGCTTTGAATCGGTGTCCTCGATGCATTGATTCTATCTTCTAAAAAACAGAATGTAACTTCTTCATCACTAACTGAGTTTACACCACAGTAAATTCCATCTGCTGTAAAAATCTGAATTTGATCATCTTTAACATTTTCCAAGTACTTTTTATGAACATGATATTTAATTCCATTAAGATTGGATTTATGCGAAGTGAAATTCCTTTTCAGTTTTGAATCGAGATAATTCCTTTTACCATAAGCGGCAATAACATAGTGCGAACTTATCGTGCAGGGAAGTTGATCTGGTGATTCTAAGCTTAATTGGTAAATCCCGTTTTCTTTAATTATTTCAGAAACCTCGAATGGTTGATAAACGGCTGCCCCTTTCTCTTTTGCATAAGTCAAGAGCAGATTATCAAATGCAGATCGCTTTAGTCCATAAGCTTGAAAATTCAATTGCGCAGAAATTTGATTTGTATCATCATTTAATTGAAATGAGTTTATCGGATTTGGCTTCAGCTCTAAGAAGCTGCTGAACAAATTCAATTCTTTAAGATTGTTTACAACCTCATGAGAAAGAAATTCGCCGCATAGAACATCACGCGGAAAATTCTTCTTTTCGATGAGACAAACATCAAAACCAAATTCAGCAAGATAAATCGCGGCCGTCGAACCTGAAGGTCCCCCGCCAATAATTGCTATTTCATGATGCATTTATTTCACTTGTTAAGAAAATAAAATTTAGATTCGAACAGTAACAAGCCAGCGGAATGCCCATTTTTTGTGTATCTCGTATTTTTGCAGATTAGTTTTAATTAATAAATTTTTAAGTTCTGACTTGCTAAATCCTTTTCTTACAGAAATTGGCGCATCGTTTTTTACCAGCACACTTTTTGAGAATAGTGCAGTAAGCATTTTGATTCCAAGAAATGCTCGAAGTGATCTGCGTAAGTCGTTAATTATAATTCCTCTTTTTGCAACAGCATTAAACCCGGCAAGCAGCTTTAGTAAACTTGGGCTGTCAAAGTGATGAAGAAACAACGAAGAGTGAATTATATCTACAGATTTTTCTTTGAAAGGTAAGTTGAAAGCATCAGCACAAACAACAATTGGTTTAAGGTTGCTGTTTTTCTTGATGAAGGTGCAGACTCTTTTATTCCTATCGAGTGAAATTACTTGAACAGATCTGTACTTCTTCTTCAAATCATCCAGAACATCGGACGCGCCGGAACCTGCATCTAACAGGGAAATCCTCTTATCCGAATTGTCAGAAATCAATTTGGATATGCTCCGTTTTGAACCGTTATTTCCGCCGAGAAAATAATTTATACGCCGGAGTTCGCGTAATGCTAAATCAATTCTCTCATCTTGAATTGAAAAATCATCCATCATTTCCGGCTGGGAATATTTTTTTAGAAACATTAAACGCCTCTTAACAAAGCTGCTTCCATTGTTAATCCGGGGCCAAATGCTACCGCACAGCAATACTCATCCGGTTTAACGATATGAGAATCAAGAATTTCTTTTAGTACAAATAGTATTGATGCTGAGGACATGTTTCCAAAATTCCTTAAAACTTTTCTCGATGGCTGCATTTGATCTTCCGACAGTTTCAATCCTTTTTCAAGAGCATCCAAAATTGCACGCCCGCCTGGATGAAGCGCCCAATGTTTTATCTGCTCAACTGAAATATTCATATTTTTCAAAATATTTTCCAATGCCGGAACAGCGGATTCTAAAATGATTTTAGGAAGTTCAGCGGAAAGTGACATTTCAAATCCGTTATTACCAATCTTCCATCCCATAAATGTGGCGGAGTTATCAAACAAGAACGATGAAGTGCTTAGTATTTCGAATCTTTTTTTCAAAGAATTTGAATCACCATTAGAGAACAAAGCGGCTGCGCATCCATCCGCAAAAATCATATTTGCCAAAATATTATCGCGTGTCGGCTCAGTTTGCAAATGAAGACTGCATAGCTCAACCGAAACTAAAAGCGTATTTGTACTGCTGCCATTGGTTGAGCTCATAGCTTCAAGAACAGAGTTGAACCCAATCAAAGAGGCTGCACAGCCCATAAAACCGATGTTTGTACGTTTTACATTATGAGGAATATTAAATTCCTGAATAAGATGATAATCAAGTCCCGGGGCAAAGAAACCGGTGCAAGAAATTGTAATCAGGCGATCAAGACTCTTCGGATCAAAATTATTTTTCTTGATTAAATCACCAACAGCATTTACTGCAAGTTTTTTTGACCAGTTTTCGTACTCGCTCATTCTCTTTTGAGTATCGGGACTGATGTATTCTCCGTTCACTGAAAAAAATTTGTTTTCAGCATTTGGATCGGCATCCGGCATGACAATATAGCGCGACTCAATTCCTGAATGAGCAGAAGCCGCATCTATCATTCGCGAAACTGCAGGTCTTGCCCCCATTCGCTTTTTAAGTTCATCTGAAGCAACAGTTTGAGCAACTTTATAGGGCGGTGAAGCCGTAGCAATATCTATTAGCACTTTTTATCCTCTTTTATCAATATTTGAAACGATTTAGGCACTTGTACATCATATCCAAAATTAAAAACAAGCAATTGTTGCGTTTTAGTTTCACTTAGAACTATTTTGTTCTTAATTTATGTTAAAGTACTAATAAAGAATATATTTTCAGATGAAAAACTTCTGGGATGAAAGATACTCAAATAAAGAATTCGTTTACGGAACTCTGCCAAACGAATTTTTTAAAGAACAACTAGATAAACTTCAGCCCGGAAAAATTTTAATGGTTGGTGAGGGTGAAGGCAGAAATGCCGTTTATGCTGCCAAACTTGGCTGGCAGGTTGATGCAATCGATTCAAGTGCGATGGCAAGAGAAAAAGGGTTAAAATTGGCGGAGCATAATAATGTTTCAATTAATTACCAGGTGGCAGATATTCACCAGTACAGTTTCCAGGAAAACGCTTATGATGCAATTGGGATTATTTTCCTTCATATCAACGAAAGCCAAAAGGAAAGTGAGATTTTGTATAAGAAATTGAATAAGTCATTACGAAAAAACGGGAGAATAATTCTCGAACTTTTCTCTAAAAACCAGCTTGGCAAAACATCAGGCGGACCGCAGGACCTGGATTTGCTTTGTTCGGTTGAACAGATTCATAAAAATTTTTCACAACTAGAACATGAATTGCTTCGAGAAGAAAATATTTTATTATCCGAAGGCGAATTCCATCGAGGCGAAGCTTCCGTTATACGATTTGTCGGTGTAAAATGAAAAAAGTTCTTTTCGTAACATATTTTTGGCCGCCATCGGGAAAAGCATCGCTTCATTGGCCTTATGATATGATACGATATCTTCCCGAATACAATTGGCATCCAACAGTTCTAACGGCAAAAGACGACACTTTTTCACAAAAAGACGAAAGTCTATTAGATGACATTGATCCGAACCTCTTAGTGTTAAAAACAAAATCACCCGAACCTTTTGACTTCTACAAAAAATTTTTAGGTAAAGATAAAGAAGAGACCCTTGTTGCGTCAGAGACTATTTCTAAAACAGAAAAAGGGTTGAAACATAAAATTGCAATTTGGATTAGGATGAACTTATTCATTCCTGATGCAAGAATGGGCTGGTACTTTCCTTCTGTTGTTGAAGGTAGAAAATTTCTTATCGGTAACTACTTCGATTCAATAGTTTCAATTGGTCCGCCGCATACTTCGCATTTAATTGCAAAAAGGTTAAGCAAAATGTTCGGCATTCCTCACATTCCTGTTTTTATAGATCCGTGGACAGATATTATTTATTATAAAAATTTTAAAAGAGATAAGCTGACATTGTTGATTGATAACTACCTGGAGAAACGAGTTTTGCGCAACGCTAAAAAAGTTGTGTTTGTAACCGAAACAATGAAAAACGATTATGTTAAAAAATATAGTTGGTTGAAAAGTAAATCAAATGTTTTGTATTGGGGATACAACGAAGAAAGCTTTGCCGAAATTAATAAACTCGGAAAATTCGATGAGGAAATTATTCTTCATGCAGGGAACATTTTTGATTATCAAAACCCGAAAGCTCTATGGAAATTTATCAGTGAGCTAAAAGCCACGGGGCGCAAGTTCAAAATCAAGTTCATTGGAACTGTTGGGCCAGAAATTAAGCAGAGCTTGAAGCAAAATGGATTGAATAATATTACTGAATACGCTGGATTTCTAAGCTATTCTGAAATGCTGGAAGAATTACACAAAGCAACCTATTTGATGGTTTGTGCATCGGAACCGAGGCATGTTCCCGGGAAATTATTCGAGTATTTGAGAACCGGAAAACCAATAATTGCTTTTGGCGATGGGAATGAAGAAGTGAAAAATATTTTAACTCAAGCAAATGCGGGAATGCTGTTCAACTATTCGCAAGACGGGCATGAATTTTTTGAAAACATTTCAAACTTTAATACCGATTTATCTTTTGCCAAAAAATTTGATCGAAGAAAGATTGCAAAGGATTTATCGGAGCTCATGAATCATTTTTAGCCCCACGAATTGGCCGTCTCATAATAATTAAAAACATTATAAGCGCCTAAAGCCTTCCGGTAAAAAATTAAATTGGAGTTTTCTAGGAAAACGGAACAGTGGTTCTTGAAGGAAGAATAGTGCGCAAGCTTACAAGTTGAGTATTAAGAATGGAAAAGTGTGCAAAATTTGGACAAGGTTAAAACTTCCAAAACACCCATTGAAAATTAGTATGTTAGTTTATAGATTTCACTAAAATTTCGGGGATCATATGCGTACGAGTAGAATTCTTTCACCATATCTATTTGTCATCATTTTCACTTCACTATCTAATAACATATTATCTCAAAACTCGTTTTTTGTTAATATCGATGGAAATTCTGATGATGCATCTCAATCATTAATTATTAATAAGAACGGTGAATATATTATTGGTGGACATACAAATTCTTTTGGCATGGGTAGCTATGATCTTTATCTTTTAAAACTAGATGAATATGGAAATTTAAATTGGAACAAAACCTATGGTAATGATGGGATGGATGGCATTCGTGAAATAGCAATGACTGATGATTCTGGCTATGTTTTAGGCGGTTATGCGGGTGATGGAAATTATTGGGATTTTTTAGTAATGAGAGTTGACTCAGTTGGGAATCCTAAGTGGGCCAAGACTATCGGAGGCTTTGACGCAGATGAATGCAATGCTGTTGCTCAAACAAATGATAATGGAATTATTGCCACCGGTTATACTAAAAGTTACGGAAGTCTGCCTGGAGGAAAGGATATTTATTTAGTAAAGTTTTCATATGCCGGTGAAATAGAATGGGGAAAAGCTATGGGTTCGAGTTCTGACGATTGGGGACATTATGTTAAGCAAACACAAGATGGAGGTTACCTAATTTTAGGCTTTTCTAATCAGGGATATTATTACAACGATTATGATATCGTATTAATTAAAACTGATCCACTTGGAAGTATTTCATGGACAAACATTTATAGTCTTGATGGTAACGAATATGCTTTTGAATTTAAAGAAACCCCCGATGGTTGTCTGGTTATTGCTGGGTATACCGAAAATAGAAATATTTTTTTAATTAAGACAGATTCTATCGGTAGTGTAAAATGGGCAAAGCGTTTTCTTGGAAGTGAAAGTTGTTATGCATACTCATTAAATTTGTGTTCGGATGGTGGATTTATAATTGGAGGTAGAATCGGGTATGATGATTATGATGCGCTTATGATCCGTACCGATGAAAATGGTAACATTATGTGGTCAAGAAAATATGCTGGTTCAGGTTCGGAATCATTTGCCGATATAAAAGAAACATTTGATAAAGGATTCTTAGCTTGCGGAAATGCTAATAGTATTGAAAATTACTCAAACAATCTTATTATTATCAAAACTGATTCAACTGGCCAGTCCGAATGTGTGTCTTCGTTGATTAAACTAAAATCACAACAATTTACACCTACAGCCTATCAAATTTTTGATTTCCATTCAGTTTCTGGTGGTGTTGTATTTGACTGGCAATATAATATTATAAATCCCACACCCAAAATAACTTATTCATGTATAACAAACATTAGAACAGATTTAGATCTTAAGCCCTCATTCTATTCACTCGAACAAAACTATCCCAATCCCTTTAATCCAACTACAAAAATAAATTTTGCTTTACCTCAGCGAGGTGTAGTAATTCTGAAAGTATATGATTTACTAGGAAGAGAAATAGAAACATTAGTTAATGAAGAAAAAGAAGCCGGATATTACGACGTGATTTTTGATGGCTCAGAGTTTTCAAGCGGAACTTATATCTACACATTAAATACGGGCAATTTCAGAGAATCAAAAAAACTATTACTAATCAAGTAAAGTGAGATTTAATTTTTTTAACAATTGCAGGGAAAATTTTTAGTTTTAATACATCCATTTTTATGTGTTTAATTGATTGATCTTTCATTTCTTGGAAGATATTGTCGCCGAATAACTGTAGACCTTGATTAGCAAGGGTAAGTGCAAAACCATACTGTTTGCTGATTGTTGCAAAAATCCAACCTAAGAGATATTCCCTCTTTTCAAATTTTTCTTTGAAAGAATTCAAATACATAACTTCAGCCCAGCCAGGGCTTATATTCATAGAAAACTGAATCAATTTTTTGATATGGGCATTATCAGAAATATTATTAAGTAGCGCAGGCGAAATCCTTTGTGTTCCCTTAATTTCAATTTTTGACATCCAAAATACATTATCACTCATGAATTCGATAAGACGGAACAGTTTATCTTCGCCACTATATGAATCGAGAATTCCCGGTTCGAATTCGGCAGCCAGTATCTTTTTTCTAATTTGCTCAGGGAGACTTGCAAACAACCTTAAATCAGTACCTTGGGAATCAGTTTTAAACCAATCAATGTAATCGATTTTAGCTTCGTTTAATACAGATGATAATGAACGAGTTTTTATTTTTACTTTTTTTTCTACTGCGAATTTTTCAGCAAAAGCCCAGTCTTTCAAAGCATTTTCATCTGGTTGAAGAAGACTTGAACAATACGGACTTTTAGTTAAAAAGAAATCTGTTTCACCCATTTCATCAGCAGTCACTATGCAATTATAAATCAATAATTTTTTAAACTTTCCAACTTCTTCCTTAGCAAACGCGAATTCTCTATCATCGGCATCAAATGCTATACAAATAGAATGCTCTCGTATTTTGTTCCAGGGTTCATGTATTTGACCAGAAGCTCCTATATCAATAAGAACCGGTGGTTTTTCAACCAATTCTTTAGATGCAAGAATTTTATTGAATAATTTCATATTACTTTAGATTATTTTTTCAAGTAAAAACGCTTGAAGTATTTGAAAAATGTTTGGATATTTTTTAATGAAAAATCTTTTTAGCGGATTATTTGAACTAAATTCATTGACTCGTAAAATCTTCATTCCCCCAACATCCTCAACCAACTCATAAAAGTCCTTGATTGATAGCTGATGAATATGACCAGTGCTGTACCATTTATAACCAAACAGCATTGGTTTCGGCATTCTTCCCTTGAGTAAAAGATCTATTCGATTTTTATAGTGAGCAAAATTTGGGAATGAAATTATCTGATACTTCGATATTCGTTTCATTTCACTAAGCAATACTTCCGGGTACATTACCATTTGAATAGTAACATTGCAAACAGAATAATCAAATGTATTGTCTGCAAAAGGGAGTTTTTCATCAATCTTACCTTTAAGAACCTTCAAACCTTTTACCTTACAAACTTCCACTCCGCTTTCGGATAATTCAATTCCCTCACCTGTGATGTTTTTCTCCTTAATCAGTTTTTCAAGCAGCGTCCCATTCCCGCAGCCAAGATCAATCACTTTGGAATTAGGTTCAACCATTTCGGTTATGAGCTTATATTCATCCCTTTCCTCGGTAAGGGCATTACTGTAGTCATAATTTCTGTTATCGTTGTGAAGCGGTGAATCTATATTTGACATAAAACTGAGATTGAAATGTATTACTTAAATATATTTTTAATTCTTAAAATTATTGCGTGGAAAACATGCTGCACGTCTTCTGATAATTTTAATAAGAGTACTAATCCGCCAAATAAACAAATTATTATCAAACTGCGAAGGATTAAGTCTGCAATAAAACCATCTATCGGAGCAATCAAATAGCTAATAATTAAAGTTAAAAAGAAAATCGCTAAAACCTTAAGCGTATTAAGTGAAAAGGGTTGAATTTTATAAACATTAAGTAAAAAGAAAAATCTAATTGTGTTGAAAAGAAAAATTGAAACCGCAGAAGCGATTGCAGCACCCGTTATTCCATACTTAGGAATGAAAATATAATTTGTTATAACAGCAATGGCAGCAAGAAATAAATAAAAGAGCAAATCAATCTTATAGTATTTAGATGTGCCTACAATTTCTTGGTTAACGCCCGCTGCCATATCGAATAGCTTACTCAATCCTATATAAAACACAACCCACTTTCCGGGTGAATAAATTTCACCATTTGGAATAAGTTTAAAAATGTTATCAATGTTGCACCAAATAGCCAAAAAAATTAAGCCGCCAACTATTAATTGATTTAGTGATGTTTTTTGATAAAGCTCTTTTAGTTTTGGAATATCGCCATCCTTATTTGCTTGTGCGACAATAGGAATTACCACTTGCGAAATAGATCTTTTGGGGATTTCAATTACGGCAGCAATGAAAAATGCGATAGTATAAATTCCTGCGCTTCCTAGTCCGGAATATGCGCTGAGCATAAGACTATCGATGTTAGCAATTATCGTTGCACTTGCATTCCCCATTATTACGAACCCAGCAAAGACTAGCATTTCTTTAAAGTGGGGACTTTTGAAGATCTGAGTATCCGGTTTTAGGAATAGAATTTTTTCTCTTTTTATGTAGATAACTAAAATTAAAAGTCCTATTGCATAATAAATTATTATCGAATTGGCGAAGGTACTAAATGTGAAAAAGCCAAAATAAATTGCGGTTAGTCCCAACATCAATAGCAGACGCATCAAAATTTCCCTGACCATTGCGGGCAGTATCGGTTTCTGCTGAACAATTAGATATGATTCAAAAATTGTTGTGAGTACAATGATTAAAGTGAATGGAATGAAATAAAAATAGTACTCTAAAAGCAGCGGAGAATTTTTAGAATAAATGTTAAAGATTACATCTTTAAGAAGAAAAAAAACTACAACAAATAATATGAAGCCAATAATTCCGATAGAAAGAATAAAAGCTAAAATCCCGTTGTGCTGTTTTTTTTCATCTCGGAAATAAGGGAAAAATTTTGTGGGAATGTTCCCAGCCCCAAGAGATGCAAATGTGGCAAATAAAAAAGTAACGCTGATTAGAAGTCTGGTTAAACCAATTTGTTCCTTAGAGAGAACCAGCGGAAATAAAAAAAGAGTATTCAGGTAACCGATTATAAATCCGATGTAGGAAACTAAAGTTGTCTTTATACTTTGCCGGACGACTATTCCCATTTATAAACCCGGAGTATTGTTTTAATCTGATGAACCATATTGATTGCAAAGAAACATAACTGCGGTTATTAAAACTCGATTACTGATTACCCATCTCCTTCAATTGATGTTCAATCATCATTTTAATTACATCTTCTGCCAAGTATTTTGCTTTCCACTTCAAAATTTTAGCCGCTTTTGATGGATCTCCAAGGCTTTCAGAAATATCTGACGGGCGGAAAAGAGAGTTATCGTAAGTGGTATGATCTTTATAATTCAAATCGAAATAACGAAACGCTT
>JBGSOQ010000314.1:0-3161 GCA_041739035.1 Ignavibacteriaceae bacterium
TTGCGATTGTGCTGATCTTCCTGCTTACGTACTGCCGACGATGAGCGATGGGGTAGATATTTTTTATCAACCGGCGAGCTTTGGGCGATCAAAGCACAAACAGAATCATTCAGGTTGGGAATGCTGGCGGAATAGTGGACCATAGAGAAAAAACCTTCCAACCACAAAATGTAAACTGAGTAGGATTATTTACTCATCCAAAGGATGTAGTTCCTTTTTCATCCCTTTGACCGATTGAATACTTCCTCAAAGCTTCTGATTATAATACTGGATTAACAGACAATAATCACTGGACACGGAAAATTGATAGTTGTTAGTATTTCTTCAAATGAAGAAAAGTTCGTTATACAGTTAAGACATAAAATTGATTATGTGGTTGAAAAGAAATTTGGAAGAACAGGATCCTTTAACAGAAGAACAATCTATGTGTTTGTGCAATTATTCTTCTCAACTATGCAATTGTTTTTTAAAGAATTATTCGTGAGGTCACACTAATGAATATCTTAATGGTATATCCTATGTATCCCGATACGTTTTGGAGCTTCAAACATGCTCTGAAGTTCGTATCTAAGAAAGCAAGTTTTCCTCCATTGGGACTTCTAACAGTAGCGGCAATGCTGCCCAAAGATTGGTGTAAAAAACTAATCGATATGAATGCGAATCAGTTGATGGACGAGGATATTCTTTGGGCAGATATTGTATTTATCAGCGCTATGTCGATACAAAGCGAATCCGCCAATGAAGTGATAAAAAGATGTAAAAAATTAAATGCAAAAATTGCAGCCGGCGGACCTTTATTCACAAGCAGTCCCGAACTATATCAGCATATTGACTATCTGGTTTTAAATGAAGCTGAAATCACTTTGCCGCAGTTTTTAAATGATCTGAGCGAGGGAAAACCGCAACACGAATACACTTCGGAGGATTGGGCAGATATTACAGCCACCCCTCTACCTCTTTGGGATATTGTGCCGATGAATAATTATACTTCGATGAATGTACAATATTCACGCGGCTGCCCTTTTGATTGTGATTTTTGCGACATCACAGTTCTTTACGGAAGAAAGCCCCGCACAAAAACTGTAAAGCAGGTTTTAGCTGAATTAGATGCTTTATACTTTACCGGTTGGCGGGGACCAGTATTTTTTGTTGATGACAATTTTATCGGCAATAAAGCAAAATTGAAAAAAGAAATTCTGCCAGCAATTGTTGAGTGGAATGAGAAAAGAAAATCTCCTTTTTACTTTAACACCGAAGTATCAATCAATCTTGCCGATGATGATACACTGATGCAGCTTATGGTCAAGGCGGGATTTGAAGCAGTGTTTATCGGTATCGAATCTCCGAATGAAGAAAGCCTTATTGAATGCAATAAAATTCAAAACCGTAATCGGGATTTAATTCAAAGTGTTAAAAAAATTCAGCTTGCGGGCTTGGAGGTTCAGGGTGGATTTATTGTAGGATTTGATAATGATCCGCCGGTCATCTTTGATAAGCTGACAAAATTTATCCAAGAAAGCGGAATTGTAACTGCCATGGTTGGGCTGCTGAATGCACCTCAAGGTACGAAGCTTCAAAAAAGACTTCTGACTGAAGGGAGAATGCTAAGTGATTTTACAGGCAATAACACTGATTTTTCTATCAACTTTATTCCTCACATGGATTCTGAAGTTCTCCTTAATGGGTATAAAAAAATTCTGAATACAATCTATTCGCCAAAATTTTATTATGAACGCGTGATGCGTTTCCTGAAAGATTTTGAACCAAAGAAGAAGAAAGTGTTTCACCTTAATCCGAATTATATACTTGCACTATTCCGATCAATTATCAAATTGGGGGTTGTTGGCGAGGAAAGAATTTACTACTGGAAATTATTTTTCTGGTCGTTATTCCGCAAACCGCAGCTGTTTTCTCTTGCAATATTGTTTACGATTTACGGATTTCATTTCAAAAAAATATCACGCAGTTTCAATTGAAAATTTTACATATTAAATATTTGATCACAAAAAATGGAGAACACGATGAACCCTAATATTGACGTCTCTGATAATAATTTGAAAGAAGTTGCAACACGCCTCAACACCTTGTTGGCTGATGAGTATGTATTCTACTCAAAAACACATAAGGCGCATGGGAGCATTAAAGCAAATAATTTTAATGAACTGCATAAGTTTTTTGAAGATCAATATGAAAATTTGCGAAAAATTATTAATGATACTGCTGAAAGAGTGCGCGCACTCGGGCATAACGAACAAGGTTCGCTGAAAGAATTTCTAAAGGCGGCAAGGCTGAATGAGGAAACTGATAACTCAAGCGATGAACATTTTATAATTCAAAAATTGCTCGAGGACCACGAATCTGTTATACGTTCAATAGGTAAAGACATCAATATTATTGCTGATGACTATGAAGACCTTGGCACTGCTCTCTTTACGACCGGAATAATGGAACATCACGAAAAAATGGCACTGATGCTCAGAAGCTATTTACAGTAATTTAAAATAAACTCTAGGGGGAAAAATAAATGAGAGCAAAAATAAAATTAAGTCGAATTTATATTACAAATTCAATTCAAGTTTTTAGAAAGTCAAATAATCAAATAGTTAAGCCATTAAAAGCTGGGTTTTCAGGATTTATTGCAATTTTGATAGTCCTTTTTCTCATAAACCTAATTTCCTTTATTTCAGGAACCACGGAGAAATTTGCCATGGACTCTTTAGATTTTCTTTTAGCCGGAACAGGTTTTGTTCTTCAAATGACAGGCACTGTAGTTAAGAGTTTTGTAAGATAAGATTGAAAAACCATTAGTCTATCGAACCAAAGGATTAGTTCCTTTTTCATCCCTTTGCCCGATTGATTAACCCTACACTTCCTGATAGCTTATATTGTGTTAAGAGAAAGAAATTCTAATAAAAAGATTTGTGGTGTCTTTGGAAAAGTAAATTCATAGTAACTATGAATAAATTAAATTAATCATTAACAAAAGAGGTACAAAAATGAAAAAAATTTTCACAATTGCTGCAATAATTTTCATAATTTCTGCATACTATCTACCGTCCTACGGTCAACTGAATGCTGAAGGATTGAAGTTTGGATTGCAGTTTAATGGTTTACTGCCATTTGATGATTTCTACAACCAAAAAGGATTTTCGGATTCCTAT
>JBGSOQ010000474.1:0-3874 GCA_041739035.1 Ignavibacteriaceae bacterium
AGCATCGTAATTAGCTAAGCCATTAAAGTTTAGCGTTAATTCTTTTCCGGTTAAGTTTTTAACTTCAATATTATAAATTTGACCCTCGCCAACCTCGTTTCGTGTTTCTTTCATTAAATATTTATAGGCAGTGGAAAGATTGTTGTTTCGGATAGCAATTCGTGTCTCTTCAAAATCTCCGGGTGGAGCAAAATAATCTTCATGGTCAAAATCATTTGTCGATTCAGAATTAAACCCAATGAAGGATTTTGATTTTTCTTCACCATCTAAAAGTAATGAGAGTTTAATATCATTTTCTCCTGAAATCTGCAATGTATTCTCATCTGGAGCTTTTCCCAAAATTCCGCTTGGATCGTAGGGAATCCATAAGGAGGTTTGGTTGTTCACATTATTAAAATAATAGGCTTTATAGGGACTGAATAAACTAGGATTGGTCCAGGATCCACCCCAGTCATAAATTACAGCGTTAACTGTTAAAAGGTTTGTAAATTGTACTGCGGACCAATTTGTACTTCTCTCAAAGGGATTAGAGATAATGTTCCAGCCGGAATGCAATGGAATTGAATAAGTATTACCAGCGGCTAAAGTTACCGTATTGACTTGAGTATTTAGGGCTATATTGTTTTTACTTAGCAGCCAAAATCCATTCCCAGGTTTAAAGTGAAAGATGGCTGAACCTGAAGTGTATTCCACTAAATAATCCGTAGTTGCTCCATTATCATAAAAAGCATTCCAATCGGTTTTTTGTGCACCTGGAACGGATAATGGCATATCAATATTTCCCGGAAGTCCAATCATTCTATAACTGCTTGATTGAGTAATATTTGCGAAACCAAATGACTTATTTATTGAGATTGACGACGGGTAGTTTGATTGATGCGTAACTAGTTGGAACCAATCAAGCCCAATATAATTTGAACTAAAACCAAATGGGCCACCATCAAAAATGTAATATCGAACGGCAAATCTCATTGTTGCAGTTGAATTAAAAGCAATCAGAAATTGCTGCCAGTTCGTCGTATCCACTAAGAATCTTCCTAATGAAATGAAATCAGCGGGAGTTGTCCCAGCATTTGAGGAGTACATAATATTTAACGAGTCCTCAAAATATTCGCCAAAAGGACGTGGAGATCTTGCCAAAAAGTATAAAGTATCTCCCGGGGCAACCGTGAGTGCCGGTGAAATTAACCATTGATCAATAACACCATTTACATTTGCTCCATCAAAGTTTGATGCCACATATCCAGTATCTGGACCTTCGAAAGATTGAAAGTAACTCCCTCCTTGAAACCATGGCGGTGAGTCTCCTCCCCCATCTTCATTCAATACAATCCAGCCGCGGGCTTGAAGTCCAGCAATTGAGTTATCGCCATTCATTCTATCTTCCCATTTAATTGTCTGAGATACCGAAATAAATGGCAAAATTAAAAATATTATCCCGATCATCATTATAATTCTATTTTTCATTTATAATTCCTTCTACTGTATATCAAAATTCTTGAATAATCACAATCTTACTCTAGCTCTTTCCTAATAAAAATAAACTGCCCACCTTCATCATTTGTATCTCTAATAACTTGAAGCATTGGTGTCTGCTCTGAATTATTGGTCACAGCGATTCTGAACTCAGTGAAAAGTTGATTAGCATCAAAATATTTTTTATCGTTTTCTTGAAGAGCTTTGATTAAATAATAAGTAAATATAGAATGATCATCTCTTCCCGCATCACTTACTTCTTCAACTCCTCCTGAAGTTAGCGCTAACCGCGATTGTTTTCGATAAACTTCCTTATAATATTTTTCCATATTGTTGGGATCAAATTTTATGCTCTCAGTTTTTGAACCCCGGAAAATATCACCTGCAAAACATGCATCTGTTATAAGAAGCGTATGTTTAGAAGGAATTCCACCGAGAAAAGTTTTGACATCATTATTTGAGACATAATCTGCCACTGAGTTTGACTGGGCATCAACTGGAACCCAATAACCTTTGTTCAGGCCTTTATTGAATTGACCATGCCCTGCATAAAAAATCAAAACATTGTCATCTTTAGTAGTATTATCGGCAAGCCATTCAAACTTTTGAATGATATTTCTTCGTGTTGCTTGTTCATCGAGAAGCGTATGCACCTCATCAAACTGATATTCATTACGAAGAACATCAGCAAACCCTTCCGCATCATTGACTGCATTTTTAAGGGGCCGCCAATAACCTTGATAAGAATTTATCCCGATAACTAAAGCGATATATTTTCCTACTGAGATAACTTCTTCAAGCTTACGAGTGATAAAAAAAGTATCAATTGATGTATTGAATTTGTTATCAACAGCTTTAACATAGATTGGATTGTCACCTACTTGAAGATTCACGCTTGTAGTAAATTCACCTTTTGTTGTGAGTTTTGCTTTTTGGTTGTTAATAAATACCTCCAAAACTCCATTTGGGTCTACCGCTTTACCTTTAATATTTACCAATTCAGTTTTACGAACGATTTTGATTCCTCTCTGTACTTGCGGTTCGGTGATTGTAATTTTTGGACCTGCTTGATCAATATCGGTTGTAACTTTAAATGCGACTTCTGAGGAAATATCTTTTAGATTTGTTGCTTTAACAACTATAATGTTTACTCCGCTAATCAGTTGTACATTTGCAAAAAATAAATTGTCTTTTAATACGGTTGCTTCATATTCATTCACTTTAATTTCTTTTACGCCTCTAGCATCAAAAACCTTTCCCCGCACAGTAATGCTGCTCTCTTTGTGTTTTACCTCTTTTGATTTAGGAATTATGGGATCCATTATTGTAATTTGAGGAGCTAAGATAACTTCTTCTTTTTCTTTTGGAGGTGGAACAACTTCTTTTTTTGGCTCTTCTTTTCTTGGGATTAACCTACCTGGTTTGGTAGAGCCGCTAATTTGTGCAAAAGCAGTCTGATAATAAATCAAACACGACAAAAATATTAATATCGTTTTCATATTATTTATCCCTTGTAAAAATTTATGGTCGGACAGGCGGAATGGGAAAACTACCCGTTGGCGGGGCAGTTTCATCACTGTTCTTTTTACCCAAAAGTAAAATTGCGGCTGTGCCTCCAGCTACTGCAGCCCCGCCTGCAAAATAATACCATGGAATTCCTCCACCCGTTGTTATTTCCAAAGCTGTTACATCAAAATAAAAATCCTCTCCATCAAGCATCGCTTCTTCATCTGGATTCAATTCCCAAACAACTTTATTTTTTCGATCGGCAAACTTGCCTTCTCCGACATCACCAGCTAAATTCTCCGGAATCAGAACAAAGCTGGGATCACTTGTTCGCTTCAGCTTTACTTCGACCTCATAGTCTTTAATTTTATCACCTTGAAATTCATAAAAAACAAAAATCTTACCATCGGAATAATTAAATGATGCTTGTATTTTCCCTTGTGCAATAATATTTTGGCCTGACAATACTAGAATGAATTCAATTAAAAAAATAAATTTGACTTTCTCCATAAAAATTTCTCCAAATATTAAAAACTTTTTACATGTGATTAATTTCTACTAAAATAGGAACCACCGATTTTCCTTTGCTGCGTGCTTTAAAACTTATTCCTGCTGATGATTTAAAATCAATATTCTTGATGTTCACCATTTTTTCACCCAAAACTTTTTTAATTCGCTGCCATAATGATCCTTTTACTCTTTCAACTTTTTTCATAATATCATTAATATCAAGACTCTCCTTTGAATAAAGAAAACAGTAATATGATATCCCAGGAGTTTCATCTAACATGTTATAACTTTCTTCATCCGGAATGGCAACATTGTTTTGACGATAAGGTAGATAAGCAACCATTCTATCATCAAATGGAAAAATACGATAAGTTTTGAAAGT
>JBGSOQ010000480.1:0-13982 GCA_041739035.1 Ignavibacteriaceae bacterium
ATCAAACATAATCTTGTAATTTTTTCCGATGAAATTTATGATAAATTATTGTTCGAGGGTGAAAAACATATTTCAATTGCTTCACTCAATAAAGATGTTCCGGTAATTACTTTTGGCGGATTATCAAAAAATTATCTTGTACCCGGATTTAGAATTGGCTGGGGAGTTGTGAGCGGTGATAAAAATCTTCTCGCCGATTATATTGAAGCAATCAACAAATTACTGCGGGCAAGATTATCTGCTAATCATCCCGAACAGTATGCAATACCTGCTTCTCTCGATGGTGATCAATCGCATTTAGTGGAAGCAAATAAAAAATTAACTAAACGTCGAGACATCACAGTTGAGATGCTTAATTCAATTCCTGGTATATCGTGTGTAAAACCTGAAGGCGCATTTTATGCTTTCCCGCGTTTGCACATGAATCAGCCGGATAATCACTTTGTGGCTGAATTAATAAACGAAACCGGTGTCGTTGTTGTACCTGGAACAGGATTTGGGCAAAAACCGGGGACACAGCATTTTCGAGTTGTATTTCTTCCGCCGGAAAATATTCTGGAAAAGGCTTATAAAAAAATCGGTGATTTTACTGAAAAGTATTTTGAAAAATATGAAATTGCTCTTGAGAACAAGCAGTGGAATAATTATTAAGTCACTTTGCTCAACTGAGAGTAAAACCTCCGAGGTTTTGTGACTCGTACATTATTAAAGTTGGTTCTTAATTCAAGATATTTTTTTTAAACCTTTCGTTGAAACTTCGGAGGTTTAACATTTTGCTTAACATGATTTATTGACTAAAATTTTTGAAATTATTCTCAACTCAATATCTTTTTGAATTAATTATATAAATTAACCAGCAGATCTTAAAGGAAACAGATGCCAAAATTTATTTTAGATGGAAAAGAAATAGAGTTTTCGCAGGGTCAAACAATAATAGAAGCAGCCAAACAACACGGGATTGACATTCCGCATTTTTGCTGGCATCCAAGCTTATCTGTATCCGGCAATTGCAGAATGTGTCTTGTTGAAATTGAAAAAATGCCAAAGCTTGTTATTGCGTGCTCAACTATTGCTGCGGAAGGAATGGTTGTTCACAGTCAATCACAAAAAACAATTGAAGCAAGAAATGCGGTAATGGAGTTTTTCCTGATCAATCACCCGCTTGATTGTCCGATTTGTGATGAAGCAGGAGAATGTAAACTTCAAGATTATGCATACCAGCACAGTGTTGGAGAAAGCAGATTTGTTGAAGAAAAAGTACATAAAGATAAACGAGTTCCGCTTGGACCTCATGTAATGTTTGATGCTGAGCGATGTATTTCATGTTCGCGTTGTATTCGCTTCTGCGAAGAGGTAGCCAAAGATCCGGAATTAACATTTATTAAAAGAGGTGATCGAGTTACTATCGTTACATATCCCGGTGAAGAGTTGGACAATCCCTACTCTCTGAACACTACGGATATTTGTCCTGTCGGAGCATTAACAAACAGAGATTTCAGATTTCGCGCAAGAGTTTGGGATATGTCAGAAACAAAATCAATTTGTATCGGCTGTTCACGCGGATGCAACTCCGAAATTTGGGTGAGAAATAATGAAGTCCTTCGTTTGACTCCGCGATATAACGAAGAAGTTAACAGCTACTGGATGTGTGATCACGGAAGAGTAAATACCTATAAGTTTATAAACGCTGACGATCGTGTCAATGGTCCTCACATTCGCAAAGAGGGAAGCCTTGTTCAAGTTGATTGGGATGAAGCCCTGAATCAAGCCTCTAGTAAATTAAAATCATTCAATAAAGATGAAATTGCTTTTATTGGTTCGTCGTTTGCAACTTGCGAAGATAATTATGTTTTTAAGAAATTTGCACAATCAGTTATCGGATCGAAGTATTTAGATTTTATGCGACATGTAAATCCTGATTTTGGTGATGATATTCTTAGGAAAGAAGATGTAACACCGAATACATTGGGTTGTGAATTGTTGGAAATCTCTCCTCAAAAATCTCAATTTAATTTTGATGGTATTTTAAATGGCATTAAGCAAAAGAAAATTAAAGCTCTTTATCTAATTGAGGATGATATCATTTCAGCGAATCCAGAATTTGAAAATATCCTCGCCGATCTAGATTTATTTATTGTTCATTCAACTAATTTTAATAGAACAACTTCTCTTGCAGATATTGTTTTTCCCGCTGCAACCTATGCTGAAAAGAATGGCACGTTCGTGAACTTCCAGGGAAGAGTACAGAGATTAAGACCAGCAGTGGCGATGGTTGATATTGATAGAGCGGTTGATGGACTAGCACTCAGCCGCTTGGATAAGTTTGGAACTAAGTATGACAGGTGGGCAGAAAAGCATAAACACGATGCTAAGGCAACATGGAAAATATTAACTATGCTTTCCGCTTTCTTTGACAATAAATTTAAATATAATCTTGCTGAAGATGTATTTGATGAAATTTCAAAAAATATTAAAGCATTTAATAAAATTGATTACGATGTAATTGGTGAAAATGGAATTTTGCTTAAGAACATCAACAAAGAACAATCTATTAAAGTTTAGGGTAAGAAATTAAATGTCAATCTTAGAAATCGTATTATTTGCACTTATAAAAATTGTGCTCATTCTAGTTGTGATGCTTCTTACGGTATCATATTTAGTTTACTTTGAAAGAAGAATCAGTGCTTGGGTTCAAAACCGGTTAGGCCCAAACCGTGTTGGTTGGGAGGGAGTTCTTCAGCCATTTGCCGATGTGTTTAAATTATTATTGAAGGAAGATATTGTTCCTGTAAAAGCGAATCAAACAATTCATGCATTAGCCCCAATGATAGCGCTATTTGTGGCTTTTGCAACTTTTGCAGTGATTCCGATTGCATCACCGTTAAAAATTTTTGGTTATGAAATTCCTCTTGTTGTGGCAGATATTAATATTGGTGTTCTTTATGTTCTTGCATTAACCTCGGTTGGAGTTTATGCAATCACGCTTGCCGGCTGGTCGTCAGGCAGCAAATATTCTTTACTTGGAGGAATCAGATCTTCTGCTCAAATGATTTCATATGAAATTTCTATGGGATTTTCCGTTGCCGGTGTTTTGCTATTGGCTGAATCGTTAAGACCATTAGCAATTGTCCAATCACAGGGCAGCTGGATGTGGAATGCCTGGATACAGCCGATTGGATTTATAACTTTTGCTGTCTCGGCATTTGCGGAAACAAATCGCCTTCCTTTTGATCTACCTGAAGCTGAACCTGAACTTGTAGGTGGTTATCACACTGAATACAGCAGCATGAAATTTGCCGCTTTCTTTTTGGCTGAGTATGCTAATATGATAATTGCCGCAGGCATGATTGTAACACTTTACCTTGGTGGATTTAACCTGCCGTTTTTCAATGTTGAGAGTTTAGGATTGGCAAATTGGTTATCAGTTTTAATACAAATTGGTGCTTTCTTCACTAAAATGGGGGCAATGCTTTTCTTCTTTCTTTGGATCCGATGGAGCTTGCCACGTTTTCGTTATGATCAGCTAATGAGTCTTGGGTGGAAAGTTATGTTCCCGTTATCGCTGATTAATATTATTTGGGTAGCCGCTTTAATAATGATATTCAAGATTTAAATAAGCAAATACAAAAGAGGAATTAGGAGTCGAGATGGGTGCTAAAAAACGAGAAAAGGATCTTAACTTTTGGGAAAGAATATACATTCCCGAAATTGTGAAAGGTCTTTCACTCACTATGAAAAATATGTTCAAACCAAAGTATACGATGGAATATCCTGAGGAAAAATTTATTCCTCCCGCATCCTACCGCGGACGGCCTGTACTTGTAATGGAACAATCTGGCGAAGAGCGCTGTGTTGCCTGTGGATTATGTTCGCGCGTTTGTCCTGCACTCGCAATTGAAGTTCAAGCTTCGGAAACAGAAAGAGAAAAAGAAAGATATCCGGAAAAATTTGAAATCAACATGCTGCGCTGCATATTCTGCGGATTTTGTGAAGAAGTATGTCCGGAAGAAGCAATTGTGATGAGCAAAGATTATGAATTGGCATTCACAAATCGCGAAGATGCTATTTATGGAAAAGATAAATTGTTAGTTCCGGTAAACCAATTGCAGGATAGAATTGAGTTCTTAAGACAATATAAATGATCAGGTAAGAATTAAAATTTTTGTTTCATACTCATTTAATTTGGAAGAATTAGAGTCCACATCGAAATCTCACTCAAGAAAAAAGTAAATGCTTTCAAAACTATTTTCTAGTGCAACTTATGGAATTGATGCTTACATCATTGAAGTTGAAACACACGTAGAAAAACAAATTCCATCTTTCACAATAGTTGGCTTACCAGATAATGCAGTTAAAGAAAGTCGTGAACGAGTTACTGCGGCTATTAAAAATACCGGATTCGAATTTCCACATAAAAAAATAACGGTAAACCTTGCTCCTGCAGATATTAAAAAAGAAGGAAGTTCATTTGATCTGCCAATAGCAGTTGGGATTTTAGCAGCAACGGAAGTAATAGATCTAAATTCAATAAATGATTTTGTCCTTCTCGGTGAGCTTTCGCTTGATGGGAAGCTCAGACCAATAAAAGGTGCATTGCCTATTTCTGTTGAGGTAAAAAAGCGAGGAATCAAGAAATTAATTGTTCCTAAGGAATCCGCGGAGGAGGCTGCCATTGTTGATGATGTTGAGGTTTATGGCGTAGAAAGTCTTGAAGAAGTAGTTCATTTTATTAACGGGGAAAAGCAGCTTGAGAAAGTTGTTGTTGATAAGGAAGAATTATTTTCTCAAGTAAATGTTTATCATTTGGACTTTTCAGATGTAAAAGGTCAAGAGAATGTTAAGCGTGCTTTGGAAGTAGCTGCAGCCGGTGCACATAACATAATCATGATTGGTCCTCCTGGCTCTGGAAAAACTATGTTGGCCAAAAGAATTCCAACAATTTTACCGCCAATGTCTTTTGAAGAAGCATTGGAAACAACAAAAATACATTCGGTTGCAGGAATAATTCCAAAAGATAAAGCGTTGATAACTGAACGGCCATTCCGCAGCCCGCATCACACAGTGTCTGACGCAGCTTTAGTTGGCGGAGGATCATTTCCCAGGCCGGGAGAGGTTTCATTTGCTCATTATGGTGTACTTTTTTTGGATGAACTTCCAGAATTTAAAAAAAATGTGTTAGAGGTTTTAAGGCAGCCATTGGAAGATGCTAAAGTAACTGTCAGCAGGTCAAAACTTTCCCTAGAATTTCCCGCTAATTTTATGCTTGCTTCTGCCATGAATCCATGCCCTTGCGGATACTTTACGGATCCTTCTAAAGAGTGTACATGCTCGCCACCGCAAATTCAAAAGTACATGGCCAAAATTTCCGGTCCACTTTTGGATAGGATAGACATTCACATTGAAGTTCCAGCAGTTAAATACAAAGAGTTGTCCTCTGAATCAAAAAGTGAAACTTCGCATGATGTGAGAGAAAGGGTGATTAAAGCAAGAAAGATTCAGCTTAAAAGATTTGCTGGAATGAAGCACATATATAATAATGGAGACATGGGTTCGAAGGAGGTTCGACAGTTTTGTAGGCTTGATGAAACGAGTGCAGAGCTAATCAAAATGGCAATGACTAAGCTCGGCCTCTCAGCTCGAGCTTACGATAGAATCCTCAAAGTCAGCAGAACTATTGCAGACCTGGATGAATCTCAAGAAATTAAACCGCAGCATATCAGTGAAGCTATTCAATATAGAAGTTTAGATAGAGAACTCTGGAATCATTAAAAACCGCTCAAATATTCCCAAAAAAGACATCCGTTTTTTCTAAAAAAGATGTGTCTCCATATATTTGCTTATTTTGTTGATAAACAATATATTTATTGCTCGTTTTTTATATTTACGGGCGGACGCCGGAGTTGGAGAGCCGGGGCGGACTGTAAATCCGTTGGCTGACGCCTTTGGGGGTTCGAATCCCTCGCCGCCCACGGAACCGTAAAAATTTTTAAGGTGTGATAGTTTTAAAATTTTACCTTAATTTTTTTTTGCTTTTTTGTGTTTAGTTTTTTGATAAATGGAATTGCTGCGGGAGTAACTCAGTTGGCTAGAGTCACAGCCTTCCAAGCTGTTGGTCGCGGGTTCGAGTCCCGTCTCCCGCTCAAAAAACAAATTCAGTTTTTCATCACTAAAACAAAAGACAACCAATCTCTGACCAGGAGTTAACTATTACTGAATGCTGACGTAGCTCAGTTGGTAGAGCACATCCTTGGTAAGGATGAGGTCACCGGTTCAATCCCGGTCGTCAGCTCAAAACATAGGAATTAAATTATGAGAGATATAATAACCTTAGAATGTACCGAATGCAAAAGAAGAAATTATTCAACTACTAAAAATAAGAGATTACATGCCGGGCGAGTTGAGTATAAAAAATATTGCCGTTGGGATAAAAAGCATACGATACATAAAGAAACAAAATAGTTTAGCTACGTCAGTAGCTCAATTGGCTAGAGCAGCGGTCTCCAAAACCGCAGGTTGGGGGTTCGAGTCCCTCCTGACGTGCTCGATTTTAGAACAAAATAAATTTGGTTGATATGAAAGAAAAAATAATAAATTTTGTTAACGATGTTGTAAAGGAAATGAAAAAAGTTACCTGGCCAACAAAAGAAGAATTAAAAGAATCCACTACAATTGTGATAGTTGTTTGTTTAATCCTCGCCGCGTTTACATATATAATAGATATGGGCGTTACTGTAATTTTTAAAGGAATATTTTAATTGATTAGCCAGCCCGAATTTAGATGGTATGTGGTTAGGACTTATTCCGGTCACGAAAATAAAGTTAAAGGTTTTTTAGAAGCAGAACTTAATGATAATGAGAATCTTCGAGTTAAAATTCAAGATATACTCGTTCCTACTGAAAAAGTGTTTGAAGTAAAAGACGGAAAGAAAAAAAGCAAAACTAAAAATTTCTTTCCTGGATATATTTTAGTGCAGGCTCAACTAGATAATCAAGTAAAAGAATTCATTCTTAATACTCCTTCTGTTATGGGCTTCTTGGGAAATAAGAATAACCCTAATCCGCTTCAGCCGGATGAAGTTAAACGTATTGTAGGACGATTGACTCAGGAGGAAGGTGATGAAAGAATGGAAACAATTTTTAGATCTGGTGATTTGATAAAAATAATTGATGGTCCGTTCAATAATTTTAGCGGTTTAGTTCAGGAAGTAAATGAAGAGAAAATGAAAATTAAAGTTATGGTTTCAATTTTTGGAAGAAAAACACCTGTTGAAATCGATTTTGTACAAGCAGAATTAGAGAAATAAAAATTTAGTAGGTAGACAAATGGCAAAAAAAATAACTGGTTTCATCAAATTGCAAATTCCTGCTGGTAAAGCAAATCCTTCACCACCCGTTGGTCCGGCGCTGGGTCAAAAAGGTGTGAACATCATGGAATTCTGCAAGCAATTTAATGCTCGAACCAATGACAAGGAAGGTTTAATAATTCCTGTAGTAATTACCGTGTTTTCTGATAAATCTTTTACTTTTATCACTAAAACGCCACCAGCTGCGATATTATTATTGAGAGCCGCAAAAATTGAAAAAGGATCCGCAGAATCACATAGAACGAAAGTTGGGAAAGTTACTAGAACACAGGTAAATGAAATTGCCAAACTAAAAATGCCTGACTTAAATGCGAATGACATCGATCACGCTATGAGTATGGTGGCTGGAACTGCAAGAAGCATGGGCATTACTGTAGAAGAATAACAAGAATTAGAGGGAATAATGATCACGACAAAGAGAAATAAAGTAATTTCAAAAAGCTTCGATAAGAATAAGGAGTATTCCATTTCCGAGGCAATAAAAATTATTAAAGATAATTCTAAAGTGAAGTTTGCAGAGTCACTTGATATTGCAATCCGGCTTGGAGTGGATCCGCGTCATGCCGATCAAATGGTAAGAGGAACGGTATCGCTTCCAAATGGTACCGGAAAACAGGTTAGAGTTCTAGTTATTGCAAAAGGCTCAAAAGTTCAAGAAGCATTAGATGCCGGGGCAGATTACGCAGGCTTCGAGGAATATCTTGAAAAAATTAAAACTGGCTGGGCTGATGTTGATGTTATAGTTGCAACCCCGGATTCAATGGGTGAATTAGGAAAACTTGGAAAGGTATTAGGTCCAAAAGGATTAATGCCTAATCCTAAAAGCGGAACGGTAAGTATGGATGTGGCAACTGCGGTAAAGGAAGTTAAAGCGGGTAAAATTGAATTCCGCGTTGAAAAAGCCGGTATTGTTCATGCTTCACTTGGAAAATTAAATTTTGAAAATGAAAAATTAGCTGAAAATGTTCGTGCTTTCTTAAATACTATTGTCAAGTTAAAACCATCTTCTGCCAAAGGGCAATATGTTAAGAGTCTTTTTCTTACAAGTACAATGGGACCGGGACTCAAAATCACAAAAGACGAAATTGCAGCTCATTAAAAAGTTTACGCACTCTATAACAATGCTTCTTATCCCTCTGGGATTAATTTAAAAAGGTATAGGAGTAAAATGAATAAAAACGAAAAATCCGAAATAATCTCGGAAGTTCGTGAATTGATTGACGGTTCTTCAGCTCTCTATTTAACTAATTACAGCGGAATTCCTGTTTCTGAAATAACTACTCTTAGAAACGAATTACGAAAAGAAGGTGTTACTTATAGAGTTATAAAAAATACTCTGTTTGAACGCGCTCTTAAGGAATCAGGCAAATATGAGAAGCTTGGAGATTATCTTACTGGAATGACAGGATATGCATTTGCTTCAGGCAATCCGGTTGCTCCGGCTAAAATCATCAAAAAATATTTCGATGCTTCCAAGAAATTTGAACTTAAAGCTTGCTACATTGAAGGTCAATTCTACGATGGTACAAGACTTCAAGAATTGGCAACACTTCCGTCAAAAGAAGAATTGATAGCAAGTATTTTAGGAAGTCTCAATTCTCCTGCTTCAGGAATTGTTGGGACTATCAATGCTGTAATTAGAGAATTGGTCAGTGTAGTTGATCAGATCTCACAAAAAGATGCAGCATAAAAATTTGTTTAGAAAAAAAATAATTAGGAGTACAAAAAATGTCCGATAAAGTTTCTGCACTTGTTGAAAAAATTAAAGAGCTTACATTAGTCGAAGCTTCTGAATTGAAAACAGCTCTCGAAAAAGAATTTGGTGTTACTGCCGCTGCACCTGTTATGATGGGTGGCGGGATGGCTCCAGCAGCTGGTGGAGCCGCGCCAGTTGAAGAAAAAACTGAATTTGATGTAATTCTTCAATCATCCGGTGAAAAGAAAATCAACGTAATTAAGGTTGTTAGAGCTCACACAGGATTAGGTTTGAAAGAAGCTAAAGATTTAGTTGATGGAGCACCAAAAACAGTTAAAGAAGGCATCTCAAAGGACGAAGCTGAAAAGCTTAAGAAAGAATTTGAAGACGCTGGTGCTACTGTAACTGTAAAATAATTACACTCATTAAAAAATTAATCTTTTTGTGAAGTGATAAGGCGGATTTTTCCGTCTTATCGCTTTTGCATTTTAGAATATTATGAGTAACTCCTGAAATCGAATAAAAAAATTGAATTTTAATTGGAGGAATAAGTTGAATAACAAAAATAATAGAATTTCATTTGGTAAAATCAAAAGCATATTGGAACCGCCAGATTTGCTTGCGGTTCAAACTGAATCTTTTGAAGATTTCGTTCAGCTACAGATTCTTCCTTCAAAACGGGAAAATAAAGGTTTACAGCAAGTCTTTACTGGTAATTTTCCAATTTTTGATAATAAGGAAAATTATAGACTAGATTTTCTAGAGTATTATGTTGAAAAGCCTCGTTACTCTATAGTTGAATGTCTTGAAAGAGGATTAACGTTCGCTACGCCACTAAAGGCAAAATTAAGGCTTTCTACCAAAGATCCTGAGACTGAAGAATTTGTAAACACCGTTGAGCAAGAAGTTTATTTGGGAAACCTTCCTTATATGACTGATCAAGCGACGTTTATTATTAATGGCGCTGAGAGAGTTGTAGTTTCCCAGTTACATCGATCTCCCGGAGTCGCCTTCTCTCAAACTGTACATCCCAATGGAACACCAATTTATTCTGCTAGAATTATTCCTTTAAGAGGTTCATGGGTAGAATTTGCTACCGATATAAATCACGTAATGTTTGTTTATATCGATAGGAGAAAGAAATTTCCTGCCACTACGCTGCTTCGTGCTTTAGATTATGCCTCCGATGAGCAAATACTAGATCTCTTTAATTTGGTTGAAGAGATTGATGTGTATAAAGTTAAGCTTGAAAAATATTTGGGAAGAACAATTGCAAGCGATGTATTTGATACTGCGACCGGTGAAATATTCCTCACAAAGGATAGCGTATTAAGTGAAAAAGATCTTGATAGGATAAAAGAAACAGATGTTGACACTTTGAAATTAGTTAAAACGGGAGGACTTGTTGAACAAGATTTAATTTTAAATACCATTAGAAAAGATACAGCAAGAACAAAAGAAGAAGCTCTGCTATCTATTTATAGACAGCTAAGATCGGGCGAAGCTCCGGATATTGACACCGCAAAACTCCTAATTGAGAAATTATTTTTTAATGATAAGAGATATGATTTAGGAGAAGTCGGTCGTCATAGAATGAATGACAAATTGAAATTACAAATTCCGGAAAACGTTACAGTTCTAACTCCTCAGGATATCGTTGAAATCATGAGGCATATTATTAAATTAAAAGCCGGAGATGAATCGATGGATGATATTGATCATCTCGGTAACAGAAGAATACGAACAGTTGGGGAGCAGCTTGCCCAGCAATTTAATGTTGGTATGGCAAGAATGGCTAGAACAATTAAAGAACGCATGAATATGCGCGATACAGAAAGTTTTACACCACAAGATCTTGTTAATGCCAGAACAATCAGCAGCGTTGTTAATGCATTTTTCGGAACAAATCAGCTCTCACAATTTATGGATCAGACAAATCCCCTGGCAGAACTTACGCACAAAAGAAGAATGTCTGCATTAGGTCCAGGTGGTTTGACAAGAGAACGTGCGGGATTCGAGGTACGTGACGTTCACTATACCCACTATGGAAGGCTTTGTCCTATTGAAACACCTGAGGGTCCAAACATTGGCTTAATTTCCTCTCTTACAATTTATGGTAGAATAAATCGTTATGGTTTTATTGAAACACCGTATCGAAAAGTAGCAAAAGGAAAGGTAACTAATGAAGTTGAATATTTAACCGCAGAGCAAGAGGACTATCATACAATAGCTCAAGCTAATGCTGTACTTAACGAACAGTCAAAATTTGTAAATGAAAGAGTTAAATGCAGATTTAAAGGTGAGTTTCCAATTTCCCTACCGGATAATATTCAATATATGGATGTTGCCCCAGCACAAATTGTAAGCGCTGCAGCCGCATTAATTCCTTTTCTCGAGCATGATGATGCTAACCGTGCACTGATGGGTTCAAACATGCAGCGTCAGGCGGTGCCATTACTTCGTCCCGAGGCTCCTATAGTTGGGACTGGGTTGGAGAAAAAAATTGCTCATGATTCACGTGCGGTTCTTGAAGCCGAAGATGACGGCGTTGTGGATTATGTTGATGCAAATAAAATAATCGTTAAATATGATATTAATCCTAATAGCATTGAAGCGTTAACAAAATTCAACGATGTAAGAAGAGTCGTTTATAATCTCAATAAATTTCACGGAACTAACCAAGAAACATGTGTTAATCAAATACCATTAGTTCGAGAAAAACAGAGGATTGCTAAGGCTGATGCTCTTGCAGATGGCGCTGCGACTGATGGAGGTGAACTTGCTTTAGGAAGAAATGTCCTGGTTGCCTTCATGCCTTGGCGAGGTTACAATTTCGAGGATGCTATCATTCTTAGTGAAAAGCTTGTAACAGATGATAGTTATACCTCTATTCATATTGAAGAATTTGAATTACAAGTTCGTGAAACAAAGCGTGGTGAAGAGGAACTGACGCGTGAAATTCCAAATGTTAGCGAAGAGTCTGTAAAAAATCTAGATGAATATGGGATAATTCGTGAAGGAGCCGAAGTTAAAGAGGGTGATATTTTAATTGGTAAGATTACCCCAAAAGGCGAAACTGATCCTACTCCCGAAGAAAAACTTTTACGCGCTATCTTTGGAGATAAAGCTGGCGATGTTAAAGATGCCTCCTTGAAAGCACCTCCAGGATTAAAAGGTGTTGTGATTAAAACACGATTATTCAGCAGAAAGAAAAAAGACAATGAATCAAAAAAGATTGAGAAAAAACTGCTTGATAATCTTGAACATGAGCATAAAAGTGCGCTAAAAAGTCATTATGAAAAATTAATTGAGAAATTAACCAAACTCACAGAGGGTATGACCTCCGCCGGAATACGAGATTTGGATGGCAGTATTGTTATTCGAAGTGGAACTATGCTTAAGGATACAACTTTCTCTTCGATGGAAGATGTGACCAAGCTGGATTATACTTTAGATTGGGTTGAAGCTAAGCGAACTAACAGTCATATTAACACACTCTATAGAAATTATTTTGATGTACTTGCCGATCTTGAGGAAGAATATAAAAGGGAAAAGATAAAAATTACAAGTGGTGACGAGCTTCGTCCAGGAATTGTCCAACTGGCAAAAGTTTATGTTGCTAAGAAAAGAAAAGTATCAGTTGGTGATAAAATGGCTGGGCGGCACGGAAATAAAGGTGTTGTTGCCAAAATAGTTCCTGTTGAGGAAATGCCGTTTTTGCCAGATGGAACTCCTGTCGACATAGTACTTAATCCTCTTGGAGTGCCATCAAGAATGAACCTCGGCCAGTTGTATGAAACGGCTCTTGGCTGGGTTGGTAAAAAATTAGGCTTACGTTTTTCTACAGAAATCTTTGACGGTGCAAAAGTTGAAGATGTTGATGAGTGGCTTGAAAAAGCAGGCTTAGAACGCGGTAGCAAGACTGACCTTTACGATGGTCGAAGCGGTGATAAATTCCATCAAAAGGTAACTTGCGGATATATTTACATGCTAAAGTTAAGCCATCTTGTTGATGATAAAATTCATGCTCGTTCCATTGGGCCATACTCCTTAATTACCCAGCAACCGCTTGGTGGTAAGGCTCAATTTGGTGGTCAGAGATTTGGAGAAATGGAAGTCTGGGCTCTCGAAGGTTACGGAGCGGCTCACATTCTTCAGGAAATCCTAACTGTAAAAAGTGATGATGTTGCTGGTCGTGCAAAAGTTTACGAGGCAATTGTTAAAGGCGAAAATTTAATGGAACCAAATATTCCGGAATCGTTCAATGTTTTAATTAAGGAACTTCAGGGATTGGGCCTTGATGTGAAAATTAATTAAAGCTACAGAACAATAAATAATTAGAAATTAGGAGACAATAAAATGTCCTTTAGAATTCAAGAAAATGCAATGCGGGATATCGATAGCTTAACTATTAGTTTAGCAAGCCCAGATGATATTCTTACTAGATCATACGGTGAAGTAACAAAACCCGAAACGATAAACTATCGTTCTTATCGCCCTGAGAAAGATGGTTTGTTTTGCGAAAAAATATTTGGACCCACAAGAGATTGGGAATGTTTTTGCGGTAAGTACAAAAGAATTCGTTACAAAGGAATCATTTGTGACCGATGCGGTGTAGAAGTTACACAAAAAAGTGTTCGCCGAGAAAGAATGGGTCATATTGGATTAGCAGTACCAGTAGTACATATTTGGTTTTTCCGGGCTCAGCCATCAAAAATTGGAAATATTATTGGGCTTAGTTTAAAAGAGTTAGAGAAAGTAATTTATTATGAATCTTACATAATATTAAATCCTGGTCCTACTGGCCTTAATAAAAATGATCTAATCTCAGAAGATCAGTATTATGAAGTGATCAATTCTTTACCTGCTGGTAATGAAAAGCTTGATGACGAAGATCCGAAAAAATTTGTTGCTCGAATTGG
>JBGSOQ010000317.1:0-9279 GCA_041739035.1 Ignavibacteriaceae bacterium
GCACAGTATTCGTCATCTGCTGTCATTGAAATAGTTTTTGTGCCGCTAAATGATCCAGCAGGAAAAACTAATGTGGATGTTACACTCACTGTTCCGAACGAACCACCTGAGTAGCTTCCTTGTAAGCTGAGTGTTCCACCAAAACTGCCGTCGATTTGTTTTGAATCTGAATAAATATTATTTACTTGTAATCCGGTGGCTGCCGGTAATTTGATTAACTTATAATCATTTTGTACCTGGCTTGGACCCGAGTTTACAACTGTTTCTTCACTACATCCTATCATTAAGAATGTTAAAGCTGTAAATAAATAAATGTATCGTCTCATTGTTCTGCTCCTTTTGTTATAAATATTTTTTTTCATTTCAATTAAAAACTTTATTTCTCTTGTTTCTTAATAGCCAATACTTATACCACTCTTTCACATGTAACTTCTACTTACGAATTATTTTACATACCTAACTTCAGTAAAAAGGAAATTGAAGTTTTGTAATGTTTACTGTGTGTATTTGGGATATTGTTTTAGAAAGAAACAGTTTTTTAATTCTTTGAAATTGGGCTGAAAACGTAAAAAGCAGAATCGATGAATTAACCAAAACGTCAAAAATTTGCAAATTTTCAACTTTTTATGGGGAAATTGCTAGTAAGAAACAAAAGACTTGCCTCAAATTGGTGAAGGAGTAATCCTAAAATTATGAGGTTTTCTGACTTTTTATAGCTGCTTAAAAGTCACCAACAAAGCAGTGGTATTATAAAAAACTGAAGCTGATGCGGCTAAAGCCAAACCTCACTTTTTCACTCTTTCCAGTTGACTAAAGTCAACTGCAATAAATAGGAAAAATTAAACTTATCTATCGCAGTCAGCTTTACCTGACTGAATAATGAAATAATTAAAAATTGAGGTTTTAGCCTCATTTAAAATAAAAAATCCGGCAGCTGATATGATGCCGGATTTATAATTTAGAATTTATACTTAAAGTTTATTCGTACCATGAGACTACTTCAAAGCCTCCAGTGCCTGGATATCCGGGGGGATAAGCCACTAATAATCTATCATCATACTTGTAATTTTTAGAAAACCCCGAAGAAATTTTTGATCCGCTGAATGTACCTACGGGACCTCTTGTGTCTTGGATAATTCCGCCGAGTAAATTGATTGTTCCACTTACTGGTCTTGAACTGTAATCCTCTGCACCAAAACTACCGGTTTCACAGTAAATGCTTGCATCAATGTTTATGTCTTTATTATTGGCTGTATTATTAGTAATCCACACATTATTTTTAGATACAATCCCAAGCATATCAGTTGAATTTGGATTGTTTCGCGGGTCTGTATTATAAACAATATCATCATCAAGGTAGATATCGCCTTTATTTGAGGCAACGGTATAAGATCCTTTTACAGTACCTTGCAATCTTACAGATTTTGCATTTTCAATATAAATTACTCCATTAGGAGCTAATGCTGAAGCAAGGTAGGTTGTCTCCGATTTTCCAATTTTAATTGTTACAGAATCTGAATTAAAGGTGACATAAATATTGTCTTTTTTGTTAATTACAACTCCATCTTTAAGGGCTTCGGCTTTAACGTCGTCAACTCCATTTGCCGGCATTGGTAAATTAACACCACTTTCATATCCGCCATAAAAATTAGCCGAAGAGCTTTTGTCATACTTCTCCATACCCATAAGGCTGCTTACCTTTCCATAAAAGGTTGGATGGCCGGCAATTCTTAGTTTATCTTGAGTATGGAAAGGTCCCCAAACGGTATCTTTATCCATCCACCAAATGTTGCCACCTTCGTCTCTCGAGTAGTAAGCAAACTTCGAGAATTTGCTGGGAGTTAAAACGACTTCAACTGTGTCCTCTACCCCATTATACTCTGCGACGGATGTAAGTGTTTTTGTTTGTTTAAAGACGTCATTAGTAACGGTGACTTCTACATTCGCACCGTTAATATCCATTGTAAACCCTTTTTTCCAAGAAGGATCAAAAAATACTTCGTTAGCGGCAAAGTTTGCCCCGCTGACTGCAGCCTCGTGTGCATAATTGTTTAAATAATAATCGGCAAAGTTCGACACTGCGCGTGTTGAAACATTTCCCATGTTGTATTCAACAATTAAAAATATCAAACTAAAGCCTGCGACAATAAATAACGTTGCTTTTCCTACCATTTTTCTACCTCATCTATTCTTTAAATTTCTTGCTACTAATCTTATTTGTCTCCAAAATACTTGCGAGTATTTTTGGTCATATGCCTCAACATCCTCAACTGCAACACTTATTTGGATAGTATAAATTTCTCCCGGGACTGCAACTGGTGAAGGGATGATATCCTTATTAAAATTATAGTAAACCAGCTGGAATTGCGTAACCCCAAGGTTAACCTTGACAGGTTTTTCATTATTTATAACACGATAGAGAAATCTATCCCTTGGATTAGCTGTGTAAATTAATTCAGAGGCTGGTCCGATGTAGTAGGACATTGTATCAACAATTCCATTTCTATCAACATCAGTTAAATATTTTATTTTATTGGAATCTGCATAAATAATTGATTTTGCTGGATTTGGTATTTTAGTCCAATCAGCACAGTAACCGATTTTTCTAAAATCATGCTCCAAAATGCTCACGACAGTTGCAATATTTTGCTGGATAGTGAGATCTCCCATTTTGTTATATGTGCTTTCAGTTGCGCGATCAGATAATCTGAAAAGAGTTATCATCAAAATACCGCCAATGACTATCGAACCCATAATATCAAGAATTACATTTGCGCCCATAATTATTCCTATCTATAAAACCAATAACTATAAATTGAAGACATTTCCACTACATCATTCATTGATGGACTCATTACAGTAACGGTTATCATTTTATGCCAAGTTCTATTTGTTGTAACCTTAATAGGGCTAATTGCCTCCACATAACTCACTTTACTGGTTACATAAAAAATCGCAGAAGGCATTGTAGAATCAACCTTAACATATCCATTAAAATCGTCGAAGTCGTTGAAATCCTCATATTTCTCTCCGGATTCGGGGCCTAATGCCAGCGAGAGCTCATTAGTTGTGGCTACTGCTGCGTTGTCAGTTTTTTGATCAAAAGCTTTTCCACGGGCTTCTTCTACTACCGAAATACACAACGAAGATGCGAGCACATTAAATTTTGAATTGATCATCACGTCATCACTCGTCATTACTGAACGGTTGAATCGAAGAAGCATTGATGATAACAAAATTAATGCGCCTACTGTGAGGAGCATTTGACCGGTGTTCATTTATCCGAATTCCTTATTTAATTCCTGAAATAATCATCAACAACTATGCCTAAAACTGCCTTAGTAAACAGCATAAATTATTGTAAAATAGAGGGTTAACTATCAATATTTTGATTGAAATTTTATGGATTTCTTGGAATGATAATTTTAACTGAGTTAGGGTGACAGTTTTAAATAAATGGGTAAAAATTGTCCATTTTATGTACATAATATGATAGAAAAGCTTGTTTTAATTTTGCCTCATTCTGATATAAAAAATCATTTTCAGACAAGATAATGGGAAAGATTTAGACGGATTAGTTACGGATAGTTATTGGTTTTGGAGGCTTTTTAGGTAAATATCATTGAGGTCATTTCTATTCCAACCCGTCGTAAGAGAAATCCAATTCTTTATAAAATAGCAAAACTTATTATGACAATTTTAAACGCAGGCAGGAGATAGATTATAATCTTGGTTCAATACTTTCAATTAATTTGGTGAGCATTACAGGATCTAAAATTTTTAATCCCTCTTCATTTACTCCTAAGGGAAATTCGCCGAGTAATCCAAATAATGTATTAATAATCATTCCCCTTTGCTTGCGCTCAACTATTCTTAATAAATTCCAGAGCGTGACACAATTATTCAAATCTGCAGCAGTTAATATTACAACTAAGGCCTCTTCACTGTGTGGTGTTACAGACCAATAATTATTAAGTGCATCAATAAATTGTTTTGAAGATCCTTTAAGGTAAGGCAGACCAATCCCCGAATCAGCACTGATCGTACAAAAATGATCGGATAAAACCAGCATCTCATTATTTTCCGTCTTAACAGATACCCAGCCATCAAACACTTCCAGTACTGATTTATTCTCGCCACTAGTCGAAATTCTATAGTTACTTCCTAGATAATAATCTTTTATCGCTGCGCCTGGAACTTCAACAGTTAAAAATTCCTTTGCTCCATCTTTTGATGCTAAAAGTGAACCCTTGGCCAGTCGAATATTATTGCCTGCTAGCCTTTGAACTTTAGTTCCCGGATCAATAATTACATTACCAATTTGGGGAATTTGAATCTGAAATCTTGATATCTGATCAGTCTCAAGGAAATCATTTTCGGAAAGTTTTGAATAAGCTTCCGAATAATTACTTGTGCCAATAGTTTGTTTCTTAACTTCCCAGGCTTTGCCGCCAGAGAGGAATAGGCTATAAACTAAATATATTAGCAGAACAGCCACTACCCCTAAAATTGAATATAAAATGATTGGCTTTTTTATTTTTTCAAGCAGCGAAAACTTTTTTCGTTCGCGTTCTAATTCTTTCTCAGCCTTAATTCTATTTTCACGTCTCTTACGCTCTTCTTCATTTGCTTCTAAATTTTGTTCTGATTCTATTTTATCAAGTTCTTCTTGTTGTTTTAAGCTCTCTATTTTTACTTCGCTTATCGCTGAAAACACTTTATTCCAAAGATCTTTAGGCGGTTTAATTTTCCGCTCCAGTTGATCGGTTTTTTTTATCAAGTCGTGCAATTCAAAAATATGCTGACTGCATTCATCACATTCTGCTAAGTGAATTTGAATCTGGGAGTTTGCTTCGATAGATAGTCTTTCATCGAAGTAATCGTTAAGCAATAATTTTATTTCTTCGTGCGTCATTCTTTTATAAGATTAATTAAATGTTCCCGTGTGCTCACAAGTATAGTTTTTGTCTCATCCTCCGAAATTCCAATAAGCTTGGAAATTTCTTCAAGCGAAAATTTTTCCATATCATGTAAAACATAAATTAACCGGTTCCGAAAATCTAAATTGCGAAAGTGTTTTTCAAGCGTGTTGGAATAAAAGTGAATATCTTCCGCAGATTCCTTAGCAGGCTTTAAATCTTTTTCATCTTTAAGAATCATTTCAACCGCAATTTTTTTAAGCCAGCTAGCAATTGGTGTGAATTCATTTTTCTTTGAAATATTCTGCCATGCATTTACATATGTTTTTTTAGTAATTGTTTCTGCATGAAATGATTGGCCGGTAAGACGATAAGTTAGTGCATATATCTGCTCAATCGTAATTTTGTATAACTGCTCGAATGCGGAATTATTTCCAAGCTGAGCATCAATCACAAGAGATTTTATGAGTTTGTTATCTTGCATTTTGTTAGAATTATATTAGTCCAATTATTCTGAGTTGTAATTTACATTTTAACAACTAAAAAAAACAACTGTTTTTTGTTTTGAGATAAAATTAGCCGCTTTGAATTTTCTACAATTAAGACTTTCCTAAAAGTTATTTTCAGCTTACAATCAAAAGATTTATGATTTATATACCGTAAGTCTGAAATGCCGGGCAATGTGATATTTAACTGGTGCAGAAATTTACGATTTGGAATGAGGCCGGGTCAAAGCTTTGAATTAGCTAAAAAATAAAAAAGGATTGTCACATCCTCATGTAACAATCCTAAAAAATTGCAATTATTTTTGCTAATATTTATTCTGCAACTCTAATAAAACCATAACGTGAAAAGTGATTTATTTGACCTTTTTGAACTTGCAGATTACCTTTATTATAAATTAGGTTAACTCCCATATTTAGCACTGGTTCAATTGTTCGATTGTTGTCATTAAAGTAAACGAAATCTGCCTTTTTGTCCCCTGGTTTAAATCCCAGATTAGCCAAATTCATGTTTTGAAATGCGTAGTTCAGATAACAAGTTTGTTTGAATGTCATTTCAGGATAAAATGAAACGCATCCATTATCAACATTTACCGACATAGTTATATTTTGAGCCCCTATGAAAGCTCCGGCAGTTACTTCAAATTTCGAGTTAACTTCAACCAATCTTCCTTCGCTGCTATAAACTTTCTGGGTTAAGGCAACTTTACCGCCTAGCGTTCCATCAATTAGTTTAGTTATTGTTGCTGAGTTAATTAGTTCTTCTTTTATTGCAGTTGATGTTAAGGATTCTAAGTGAATAGAACCAGACAGAGGAGTATCTGAATAAGTCGGGCTGGTTATAATGTTTTCCGGATTTGAACATCCTACAAAGAACATTAAAATTATTAACGTAATTGATAATAACTTTTTCATTTTTTTCACCCTTTTCAAAAAATTATTATACTTTTTAATTAACAAAACCGTATCGTGAAAAATGATTCAGTTTTGCATTTTTAACTGCGATCTTGCCAATTGAAAAATCTACTGTAATACCTTCATGTTCGGGGTATTCAAGTGTTCCATCATTCTTAAGATATACGAATCTTACTGTTGAAGGATTAACTCCGGATAAATCGACACCAGTATAGCTTATATTGTATATTCCGGATGTTGAAAAAGACATTCCCGGTTGAAAAGTAGATGCACAGTATTCATCATCTGCTGTCATCGAGAGAGTTTTAGTTCCGGAGAATGAACCCGCTGGAAATACTAATGTAGATGATACTGTTACTGTTCCAAACAAACCGCCTGAGTAGCTACCCTGGAGACTTAATGAACCGCCAGCACTTCCCGATATTGATTTTGAATCTGAATAAATATTATTTATTTGTAATCCGGAGGCTGTCGGTAATTTGATAAGCTGATAATCACTTTTTACTGAGATTGGATTTGGGCTTACGAGTGTTTCCTCACTGCATCCAATTACAAATAAAGATACTATTGCGAATAAAAAAATATATTTTCGCATGATTTTTTTGCTCCTTTTATTTTTGTTTATTATTTCCATTTCACTTTTTTTTCATAATCAATTGTTTTGATATAGCCAAAGCAAGTGCCATAGCTTGCTCAAGTAATTGTTACCTACATAATTTTTGTAGGAAATGACTTCAGTAGAAAGGAAATTGATGATTTGTAATGTTTACTGTGAGAATTTGAGATGCTGTTTTAGAAAGAAACAGATTTTTTAAATTCTTTGAAATTGGAATGAAAACTAAGTTTCATGGATATAAAATGTTTAGGATAAAGCATTAATCTCAAAAAATGTTTTATTTTAAAAAAGAGAATAATTTGAAAACTGAGTAATTTTGAGGTTTATGGTTGCGTTGACTATGCCGTTCTTTTGGCGAGCAGCATCCACACTTAGGTTATCATCCCAATCAGAATTCAATATGTTAAAAATGATTTCTCACCCCGATAAACCAGGGATTCCAAATGACCGTCTTTCTCAATCTAAACACCTTCTCACACTAATCGAACCTGAGGATGCAAATATTTTTAATGCCTCAAATGCGTATGCCGGAATTCCCCCGTTTTTTGGGACAACCCAGCCGCCGGATTCTAAATAATATGGTTCACCTTTCAATTCGGCAATAATTCCAAAATGCCCTGAACGACCTACAATATCACCGGGCTGTAAAAGTTTTATCTGTTCCATCGTTGGAATTTGGCCTTTTTCTAATCTGAAAACTTCTCTGCCAAGTTCAGCAAGTTCCTGAGTATCAAGCCGATAATTATTGCTTGATCCTTCCCTTCCGCCGATATCTTGTTTATCATTTGCTAAGCAATATTTTTGGTAACCTTTTGAAGCAAAAAGAGTTTCATCTTCTTTCATCAAACCGAAATAAACCGCCAGCTCATAGGGCGAAGCAACGAATCCAGAACAGTCAAGTCCATAAGCAAACTTATTTCTTACTCCCTTTTCCTGAGGATCATCTAAATCTAAAATATCTCCGCCCCAGCGGTAAAAACTTTTACCAAAATACCGCTGATAAATTTCAAAGCTGAATAACGTAAAATAGTTGATAATTTCAGTTTGTTTCATTTGTGAAATTTGGGATAAGTGCGGTTTTATCAACGGAGCAATAACTTTTTCAAGAAAAACCTTGTTATTGGTTTTATAACCTGAAAATTCGCTGCCATCTTCCTCAATAACCGATGTGAATTCTGATTCAACATTTGGATTGAATTCTGCTCTTTGAGCTTCAGTAATATCCGGAATTGAAATTAAACTCTGAAGAGGATAAAATTCGTTATCAAAGCTTTCGCCTGCACTGCAGCTTATTAAATAAAAAGAAAGTGAAATGGCTGCAAAAATTATAATTGTGTTTAGCATTTTTTTCATGAAACTAACTCCCTTAATTTTTCTAAATTTATAGTATTCGGCTGAAATTCACCCATCCATCTTGCGCAGCGGTTGGCATCCAGGGGAATTCCAACAACAGGAAGATTTTTGTTCATACACATCCTCATTCCTCTAATTAACTCGGGTATGCAGGCAATTCCTAAAACACCAAGTTCTTTCTTCCCTTCAGTTTCTTGCTTAAATAATTTTCTTTGACTTGCAGTCATCCAAATGTAAGGTTCAACTTTATGATCTTTGAGTATTTTACTAGCTGAATTGACGTAACAATTTTTTGAACATGCTTTACAAACATAATCCATTCCAGAAGGCTCGGACATGCATTTACGGCTTAAATCACGCAGACAATGAGGAAGCAGCGCAATTTTCTTTTCACATTTAATAAATTCATCTTTATAAATGCTATTGACCAATTCAACTTCAAGCATGTACAAATAATACTGATGCTCAGATGTTGCTAAAACGTTATTTAATCTTTTTCTAAAAGATAAACTCGCGAGATGATTTTCAAGATCGGTGATATAAACACTGAGAAAAGATTTTAGGTCGGATAATATTTCCAAAAGTTTGGGATTTTGATTTTTCTTGATTCTTTTCTGCAGGTAAATGGCATTTTTACTTGCCTTGTGTATAATTTTTAATAATTCATTTTTATCGGGACAAATATTGAGACAATCGTCAATTAAGTGCTGGATTTGCTCAAAGAAGTGAATTGTGCCGTTCGTTTGTCCGTAAAGTGAATAAGTTCTTCCAATTATAGGTTCTATTGGTATGCTTCGATGATGCATTTTTCATTATTGATTTTCAGCATTTGATTACAATGCTTACAGCATGATTAATAAATCATTCCAATTCAAACAAAAGCTGTCCTTTTACAACCATTTGAGTTTCTTTGATGTGAATACTTTTAATTCTCCCATCTTTTGGACAAGCCACGTCGTTTTTCATTTTCATA
>JBGSOQ010000115.1:0-3442 GCA_041739035.1 Ignavibacteriaceae bacterium
CCGCCGCCGGAATTGTTTGTAACAGTTATCATGCACAAAGGAATGTTCTCTCTTCCTTTTTCTTTGATGAATTTTTTCAGAAGTGCAGTATCCATGTTTCCTTTAAAGTCAGCACGAATTTCTGAGTGTTTGCCAACTTCAACTATAAAATCATCGGCTTCTGCACCTGTAAATTCAATGTTAGCACGAGTTGTATCAAAGTGTGTGTTGTTCGGAAAATACTTCCCCTTTCCCCCAACTATTGAAAAAAGAATTTTCTCCGCCGCCCTTCCTTGATGAGTTGGGATGATAAATTTCATACCAGTAATTTTTTTAACAGCTTTTTCAAATCTGTAAAAGCTTTTTGAGCCGGCGTAAGATTCATCTCCATCCATAATTCCAGCCCATTGCTTCGAACTCATTGCCGAGGTTCCGCTGTCAGTTAATAAATCAATCAAAACATCATCCGCATGAAGAAGAAAGGGATTATAACCAGCTTTTTTTATTAACATGGTTCTTTCTTCTTTAGTTGTAAAACGAATTGGTTCAACTGATTTTATTCTGAAAGGTTCAATGATTGTTTTCATAATATTCTCATAAATGCTTTATAACTAATCGCCTTATTTTTAATTAAATTCCTACTACAAACATAACAAACCACAAAACTCTTTTCTCGCAACGACTGAAAAATTGAACAAATTTTATTTTTTTTGTTGATTATGCATTAAACAATCAATAATTTTCTAAAAAGCTTATCCTAATTATTTAACAAAAGGAGATAATATGCAAACAGATGATACTTCTAATCTCGATCAAGAGAGTTCTGAACAAGAACTTAACCATACCGATAAAATGGTAGGAATAATAACTTCACCAGTAGAAACGTTCGAAAAGATCGCAAAATTTCCTTTAAAAACTTTGGATTGGCTGCTTCCTGTTTTGATTTTGTGTGTTGTTATTGCTTTGACTCAAATTTTAGTCATGACAAATCCCGAGATCGCTTTCCAGGCGAAGCAAAAACAACTGGAATCAATCGAGAAAGGGTTTGATGACGCTGTTGCAAAGGGACGAATGACTCAACAACAAGCTAATGAACAGATGGCTGTTATCGAAGAAAGGATGGCATCAAGCGGTGCAATAACTTATGTTTTCCAAACCGTAGGAATTTTCATTTTTGTATTTGTTTTCTTCTTTATTCTTAGCGGAATTTACTTTCTACTCTCCAAATTTGCATTGAAAGGAGATGGAACCTATGTATCAGCATTGGTTTCCGATGGGCTAGTTTCATATATCGGAATTATCCACATAATTCTAGCTTCAATTTTGGCTTTTGCATTTGGTAAAATGATGAGAGATGTAAGTTTAGGATCATTGTTGGACATGGACAAATCATCAATTGTTGGTTGGCTTTTAGCGAAGGTTGATCCATTATCAATTTGGGCTTATTCAGTACTAAGTATTGGCTTAGCCAAGCTTTTCAAGTCTCAATCAATGGTAAAATATTTTATTATGGTTTTTGGATTGTGGATTGTCGGCGGATTATTACTCTGGTTCGTTGCTAAAGCCGTTCCGTTCCTTAGCTTTTTGAATATGTAAGGCCTTTAAAGGTGAGGTTTATCTTAAAAGTTGGTTTTAATTTAAAAATTTATTCTAATATTTTTAACCATGAAAAACATTTCTGATATAAAATTGGTTCTAAGCAGATACAAAGAAGAACTGATTAATAAGTACGGATTAGTATTTATTGCAATTTTTGGTTCTTACAGTCGTGGTGATCAAAAAAGTGAGAGTGATATTGACATACTAGTTGATTTCAATAGACCAATAGGAATTGAGTTCATTGACTTAGCTGAAGAATTAGAGACAATTCTTGAGCATAAGGTTGATTTAGTTTCTAAGAATGGAGTTCATCAAAAATATTTAAAGGTAATTGAACAAGAACTAGTCTATGTCTAAACGAGAACCAAAATTATTAATTGGCGATATCATTGACTCTGCTGAAAAAATTAAGGAGTATACTTTATCCTTATCATTTGATGATTTCTTAAAAGATTCTAAAACAAGAGATGCCGTTGTTAGAAATTTTGAAATTATAGGGGAGGCGGCTAAAAGACTTCCGAAGTAATTTAAACAATCTTATGCATCAATAAATTGATCAAGAATAATTGGGTTCCGCAATCGTATCGTGCATGACTATTTCGTAATTGATTATAAGATTGTCTGGAGGGTTATTCAGAAAAATCTTGATCAGCTAATCGAGGAATTGAAACTAATCCAATAACGACTACTGTTTTGATTCCTTACTCCAAATAAACTTCACTTCCAAGGTGAATCTCACCTAGGTTGAAGATATTTACACCACACTCTGCGGATCAACATCAAAAAACAATCGAATATTTCTGTAGCGTGATTTGCGATTGAACTCTGCAAATGCAGAGAACAATGCATTTTGCATAACTTTACCTCCTGGATCAGCATCTTTACTGCTCTTAATTAATAAATGATACCGATAGCTCCCTTTAAGCTTTGAAAGAATTGCAGGTGATGGAGGAGTAATCTTTAAATATTTTTTATAGAGAAGCAGTTCTTTATAATAATCTATAATTGCGCCTTTTGCTTTTTGATCATCTTCATCTTTTGTTTCAACTAAACAGATTCTTGTGAAGGGAGGATATCCCATTTTTTCCCGATCAACAATTTCTTTTTGATAAAAGCCCTCATAATCATTCAGCAAAACTTTCTGAAGTGCAAAGCGATTTTCATTTTGTGTCTGAATAATTACTTCACCTTCAATTTTGCTTCTGCCAGATCTTCCAGCAACTTGAGTAAGCATTTGAAATGTTCTTTCATCTGCACGAAAATCGGGAATCCATAAACTCGTCTCTGCAGAAATCACACCAACTAAAGTGACTCTTGAAAAATCCAAACCTTTGGAAACCATTTGTGTACCAACAAGAATATCAATTTCCCCATTACCAAATTCTAAAAGCATTTTGCTCAAAGAAGATTTTCGTGAAACAGTATCCGAATCAACACGCCTTACTTTGGCATTTGGGAAGTAAAATAAAATTTCATCTTCGACCCTTTCGGTTCCAGTTCCAAAATATTTTACCGAATGCGAACCGCAGTTAGAGCAGACTTTTGGCACTTCCTTTGTAAATCCGCAGTAGTGGCATTGCAGCAAATTTTTATTGATGTGATAGACCATAGAGACAGAGCAGTTAGTGCAAATTTCAATTTCACCGCAGTCGTCACAAAATAATTGCGTGGAAAATCCCCTTCTGTTCTGAAGAATTATCACCCCCTCTTTTTTATTCAACCTATCTTCAATTTTATCAAGAAGAGTTTTAGTGAATACATTTTCCATTCTCTTCTTCTTTCTTTCAACAATAACATTTACCAAACTTATCTTTGGCAATTTTGCATTATCAATTCTTTCTGGAAGTGTTAACAGCTTGTACTT
>JBGSOQ010000167.1:0-6683 GCA_041739035.1 Ignavibacteriaceae bacterium
TCAATTATTCAATCATTCAAAATTGATCCGGTATCATGCCTGTTCGCCCATATTGATACTATTGTGACACCGGAAGGTTATAAATTTTCTGCAAGCAAGCATTTTCTTCCTGATTATATTAACGAGCTAATGTACAAGCGCATTGAGGCCTCTAAAGTTGGTGATAAGCATCTTTCACAAGCTATAAAAATTTTGATGAACAGTTTTTATGGAGTAATGGGATCGAACGGATGCCGATTTTATCATCCTCATCTTCCTTCAGCAATTACCGGAACGGGGAAGTTTCTGCTGCTTCAAAGCAAAGATTATCTTCATAAACAAGGTTACGAAGTTATTTACGGCGACACTGACTCATTATTCATTAAATTAAAGGAAGGCGAAGGATTAAACGCACAATCGAACGGTGAACGAATTGCCTTGGAGCTCAATTCATATTGGAAAAAGAGATTGAAAGATGAATTTGGCGTCACCTCATTTTTGGAATTGGAGTTCGAAAAATATTACAGCCGGTTTGTGCTGACCCCGCTACGCGGAGGAGAACAAGGCGCTAAGAAACGCTATGCGGGACTTCTGAAAGTAAATGGTGAAGACGAGCTAGAGTTTGTAGGAATGGAATTTGTGCGCTCGGATTGGACAAAACTTGCCAAAGAATTTCAAGTACAGCTCTACTTTAAAATTTTTAACGGTGAGGAGGTTGCTGAGTGGATAAGATCGATTGTTCGTAAAGTGAACCATGGTGGATTTGATGATAAGCTTGTGTATCGGAAAAGATTAAGAAAAGATATTGATGATTATCAGAAAAGCAGTCCGCCGCACGTTCGAGCTGCAAGGATGATAAACAAAAGTAACGGAACTGTAGAATATGTAATCACTAAACGGGGTCCAGTTCCAATTGAACTAACACACGGTGATTTAGACTATCAGCATTACATCGATAAACAGCTAAAACCAATTGCTGATTCTGTGCTTGGGCTATTGGGAGAATCTTTTGACGCAATAACTAAATCTCCCCAACTAGATTTTTTTGACTGAGTTTATTTAATGAATTGCTTTATCAATTGAGTTTTGTGCGCTTTACATACGTTTATTATTTCCCTTCTCACATTGGTACAGCATTTGATGTACTAAGTGATACAATTGACATATCCTCTCTAATTAGCGCCCTAATAGCTGAAATTGTAGGAATTTGAGCCTAAAATTATTTAAATCCGATTCACCAATCGTAATAAATAAAAAAGGAATGTAAAAATGGTTATAGTATATATAGCGTTACTGGCTTTATACCTAGCAGCGGTTGTATTAATTTCACTTGTTTTGAATTCAGAGCCAAAATTTTTTAGTTTAAAGAGAAAAGCTCAACTGAAAGTACAATCATCTGATATATCTTTCTTTCGAACTTGATGAATCGCTCTCTTACAAAAAAAGCGTGATGGTTATGCCATCACGCTTTTTTATTTTACTAGGTTGGATAAGTTATCGTTTCTCTACCGGGACATAGGGTCGTTTCGTTTCGCCGGTATAGATTTGTCTTGGCCTATAGATTCTAACACCAGGAGTTTCGCGCATTTCTTTCCATTGAGCTATCCAACCGGGTAAACGGCCTATAGCAAACATTACTGTAAACATATTAACTGGAATTCCCATTGCACGATAGATAATTCCACTATAGAAATCTACATTAGGATATAATTTTCTCTCAATAAAGAACTCATCCTTCAATGCAATCTCTTCTAGATTTTTAGCAATATCTAAGAGTGGATCTGATTTTCCAAGCTGTGCTAAAACTTTATCGGCAGATGCCTTTAAAATCGTTGCTCTTGGATCAAAATTCTTATAAACACGGTGGCCAAATCCCATCAGTTTAAATCCTGAGGATTTATCTTTCGCCATATTCATGTATTTCTTATAATCGCCGCCATCGGCTTTGATATGTTCTAACATATTAAGCACTTCCTGGTTGGCGCCGCCATGAAGTGGTCCCCAGAGAGCGCAAATTCCGGCAGAAATTGCTGCAAATAAATTTGCTTCGCTGCTTCCTACCATTCTCACAGTTGATGTACTGCAATTTTGTTCGTGATCGGCATGAAGAATTAAAAGCAGATCAAGTGCTTCTTCAATAACTTTATTCACTTTGTATTCTTCTGATGGAACGGCGAACATCATATTCAAAAGATCACCAGCATAACCAAGATGATTCTGAGGATAGATGTATGGCTGTCCTATCGATTTTTTATATGAGAACGCAGCAATTGTTTTCAGTTTTGCTATCAATCTGATGATATTGATTTCTAGATCTGTTTTGTAATCAAAATCTGGATAGAAAGCTGAAAGTGAATTTACCATTGAAGATAAAATTCCCATTGGGTGAGCAGTTGGCGGAAATCCCTCGAAGAATTTTTTCATATCTTCATGAATTAAGCTGTGATGTGTGAGCTTAAAATTAAAATCTTCAAGCTCGGCTTTAGACGGCAGATGACCAAAAATTAAAAGGTAAGCTACTTCAACAAAATTGGACTTTGCGGCTAACTCTTCAATCGGATACCCACGGTACTGAAGTATGCCGCGTTCTCCATCGATGAATGTAATTGCACTTAAGCACGAGCCGGTATTTCCATACCCGCTATCCATCGTTATTGCGCCGGTTTCCGCACGCAATTTTGTGATATCTACTGCGACTTCCTTTTCAGAACCAACCATAACAGGAAGGTTGTACTCTTTTCCTTGAAGAAGCAGTTTGGCGTTTTCGCCTGTATAGACTTTTGAGGTTTCCATAACAATCCCCGCAAGATGTTTTGAAATAAATTAGTTAGTTAGAATTTCTTGATCTTCGCAAATAAAAGTTAAATAATCCTATTAACTACTAATGAGTTATTTAATGCTATTGCAATCTATAAAGCTTAACAATTATTATCAATAATAATTTTAAAAAAATGGAAAATGTCACCAGAGTGTATATGTCGAAAAAATGATATACTCTCAGGTTTTTGATAGGTATCAACAAATGGCATTTCAACTCTATAAAGATTTTTCTGGTAAATATGTTAATTTTGCCCAATAACTCAAGCGTTTAGATAATTCAAGAATTAAAAAAAATCTGAAAAATGCGGCATATGTTTTGGCTTATTAATAAAGCTCACCCCAATAATTTTAAAAATATAATAGGATACATCCATGAAATCAAAAATATTTTACTTACTGCTGCTTTTGTCAGCAATTACTTATCCCCAATATTTTGGGGAAAGAACCACAGAACAAAATTTTGAACAATCTGACCTTTACTTCAAAAGTCATTTCCTTAACACTTATGGTTTATATAATTTCAAAAAGATAGCTGTGGGATTTTTTAAAGATCCTTTTCTCAATCTTTATCTTAATCCCGCCTGCATTCCTGACCTCGGAGATAATGAAGTTCTGATTTATATAGATTTTCGCGGCGATAGAACCGAAGTTCCAATAATTGATAATTATGTTGTACCGCTTTATAATTCAGCAGCAGTTTACCGCCCTATTTTTGATCCGCGCTGTTTTTCAGTCACTCGAACTGAACCCGAGCCAATTTTTTCAATCGGTATCTTAAATTATCCTCTGAAAGATATAACAAATAATTTATTTATTGGCGGAACATATCAGCTCATAAATAGACAGGAAAAGTTTTATACAGTTCCCTACGGAATTTACTATCCTAATTACTATTATGATGCTTTTGGAATGAGAGCCGAAGGGCTTGCTAATATTCCTATAATTGATCGCTATGCAGGTAAAGATGAGCTTTCAACTGTTGGGCATTTATTTTCCGCATTTGCCGGATACAGAATAAATGAACAATTAAGTGTCGGGTTATCGCTTAACGGGGTAGTTCATTCCCGTGATGGTGAGTATGCCAATAATTACCGGGATGAATTTGGACAAATGGGTGATTATGACAATTCCAGTTTCAACAATCAAATTCGTAAGCAAGAGTATGATCATCTGGATGTGAGTGCCGGGGTTTTATATGCAGTTACTGAAAAGATATCTGTTGGTGCTAAAGTTGGTTACTTAAACGGGAATGCAGATCAAAATTATTCCTCTGCCAACAAATATTTTTATCAGCATAAAAAGCCGAACATAACTGACGAGTGGAGTTACAGTATTAATGATTATCAAAACAAGCAGCAATGGATTCAAGACGGCAGTTCAAAATATTTCAGCTTAAACTTTACCCGTTACATCGATGATAAAAAAGAATTTTCCGGTTATTATCGTTATACCAATTCTGATATTGATTTGAGCAATTCAACGAACATTCTTGACACATCTTTTTATACTTCAAGATATTACAGTACTTATGATACGGCTTATTATTTATATGATGGACACAGCTTTACCTCGGATGTAAGGAAGGGAACCGGAACAAGAAAAGTAAATATGCACGAGGTATTGATAAACTTCTTGTGGAAATTAACAGAAAAAACAAATGTTCGTGCCGGGATTTATTATAATTCAACTAGCACAAATGTTAATTCATCCGAACCGGTCATTTCCTTAAGAAAATCAAGTTATAATTATATAAACAAAAACAATACTAACAATTATCAATATGATCTTTTTGAGGATAAAATTTTGGAATGGGAATATGATGCTCGAAGCTGGTCGCTTCAAATTCCCATTGTTTTCAATTTTGGGATAAATGAAAATTGGTCAATAATGCTCGGCTTAAATAGAATTCTTAATGGTTGGGAAATTGAGGATAAAACAACCGCCTATTTTGCAAAACGGGAAAGAAATGAAAATGGAGATATAAAAATCGAAATGAATTTCGGCGAGAGATATACTCAGCCAAAGCAAAAAATTACCGAGGATTTTACAAAAGTAATGGCGGGTCTAAATGTTAACTTATCAAACGCATTTGCTATCAGACTGCTTGTTGATCCGGAATGGGGTGACTATTTTAACTTAGCGCAATGGTGGCTAAGCTTTACTGCAAAACTTTAAGTTACTATATCACCTTACGCTTACTGCCTCATCAAGTAACAGCAGCATTTGGAGACTGTTTGAAAATTAGTAGTCGCAAACTTTACGGTTGCGAAAATTATTTAAAGACGCAGACATAAAGTCTGCGGCTACTCCAAAACGATAATTATCGAACACTCTCTAAAGAGAGTGTTTCATAATTAAAATAGCCCGTGGCTTTAGCCACGGGATGTTAAGATTCTGAAAACCATAGGACTTTAGTCCCATTAAAAAATAAAAATATGTGGCTAAAGCCAATAAAATTATGAGAACTAATTTTCCCGACTTAAAAGTCGGGGCTATTTATTAGTTATGCAGCACTAACTAAATGGCGGGGCCGATGTTTAAAAATTTTGCGTGAGGTGTGTTACTCTATTGAAAATAAATAAAAGGTAATCAAAAATGAGAGCATTTATTATTTTGCTTTTGTTTAGTACTACAATGATCGGCTGTTTTGATGCTTTAACTGATTATGATGAGGTTTTACTTGACAATGAATTTGACCTTAAAATCAATCATTTCGTCTTTATTCCATCAAAGGGAATTCATATCGAATTCAAAAATGTTGAGGGAGATTCAAGATGTCCGATCGACAGAATCTGCATTTGGGAAGGAAATGCAGTTGTAGTTCTTGAGTTGAAAAATTCTGCTGGCGATAAGCGGATGGTTAAGTTAAATACGAATTTAGATCCTAAAAACGCAGAATTTTATGAAACAATCATTTCTCTCAGAGGGCTTTCACCGTATCCCCAATCGAGTGAGCCGATAAATCCAGGTGATTATGTCGTGAGGTTAATCGCGATGAATAAATAACTATTCTGGTTCAATTCAAGTTTGTTCATGAGATTTGTTTTTGCCAATAAAAAGCCCCGATTTTCATCGGGGCTTAAGAGGTTTTTCTTTTGCTTTTATTACTTACTTAGAATCATTTTCTTTGTATCCGTAAATTCTCCTGCTTTAATTTGATAGTAATACACTCCGCTTGCTAACTGCTGATTGTTTATTGAAGATTTAAACTCAATCTCATATTGGCCTGCATTTCTGTATTCATCAACTAAAGTTCCAACTTCATTTCCAAGAATATCGTAAACCTTTAAAGTCTGCCAACTGCTAACAGGCGATTGCCAACTGATTTTCGTACTTGGATTAAACGGATTAGGATAATTTTGGTGAAGTGCAAAACTGCCAGGCATCTGGTCTATAGAAACAAGAACGGTATTGCTGTATGTAAAAGTGCCATCGTTATCAACTTGCTTAAGTCTATAGTGATAGGAGTCATTAGAAAGCTTTGAATCTTCGAACGAATAGTCCTTAGGTGAATTGCTATTACCGTGACCATTAACAAATCCAATTTTCTCCCAATTATTATTTTCGTCATTCTGAACTTGTTTCAGAATCTGCCTTTCGATCTCAAATCCATAATTATTTACTTCCGTAGCTGTATTCCAGTTAAGTTGAACGACATTGTCTTTCACTTTGGCATTGAATGAAACAAGCTCAACCGGAACAGATGCGGTATATTCGGAGCCACCCACGTAAATTTTATTTCCATTCTTAGTGATAAAACCGCCCGATTGAAGGCTTAAATTGGTTTGAAATCCCACGTCAGATAATAATGTAACTCCAGTTGAATTGCTGACAATTATATTTGCCGACATAGTTTTTGTACTTGCCGGTGTTGATGCGCTATA
>JBGSOQ010000174.1:0-2306 GCA_041739035.1 Ignavibacteriaceae bacterium
TGTGTTAGCTTTCTTTTCTTTTACTGATTCTTCAACGGTGTTGTAAATTGGAATTTTATTTTCGAAAAGAGTTCCGCCTTTTCCCGGAGTAACGCCGGCGACTACTTGCGTTCCGTACTCAATCATTTGTTTTGTGTGAAAAGAACCTTCGTCACCGGTAATTCCCTGAACTACTAATTTTGTATTGTTATCAACTAAAATGCTCATGAATTTTCCCTCTAACTAGATAAATATTGGTGTGTAAAAATAAGTAAAATCCTTAGAAGTACGAACTGAAGCCGCTAGATGTTTTTATAGCCAATAAGATGCAAAACTTTGGTATCGCCCATTTTGAAAGGTTCCTCTTCGACGAATTGAAATCCAATTTTCTTATACCACTCCAGTGCCCTTAAGTTGTCTTTCATTACGCCAAGCCAAACTTTATCAAACTTTAATTTTGTGGCAGTTTCTTCAGCTTTCAGTAAAAGTTTTCTTCCAGTACCGCATCCTTGAAATTCGGGGAGAACATAAAGCGAGGAAATGAAAAATTTTTCAGCAATTTCATCATTGAATAATTTCATCCAGCCAACTGATTTGTGTTCAATCTCTGCTAGAATTCCTTTTACCAAATGATTGTTGAAAAACTCAAGCAGCTTCGTTTCGTTATAATAATTTTCAAGATGAGTGATGATGTCTTTTTCAGGAATGAAATGGTAAGCGTCTTTCCATGTTACAAGTAAAATATTTCTGACGGTTTGGAAATCTTCTTTGATCCAGTTTCGAAGAGTTATATCAGTTGAGGCTTTCATTCAACAAAAAATTTGCTAACTGAAACAACTTTTCCTCTTCAAATTGATTTGTAAGGAGTTGAAGTCCAATTGGTAAACCGTTGGAATCTTTTCCAATTGGAATGCTGATTCCCGGAATACCTGCAAGATTAGCTGATGTTGTGTAAATATCGCTCAAGTACATCTGCAGTGGATCATTCGACTTTTCTCCAATCTTGAATGCAGTTGTCGGAGTGGTGGGAGTTATGATTAAATCAACTTTCTTAAAAGCTTCATCAAAATCATTTTTGATCAATCGACGGACTTTTTGTGCTTTGCGATAATAAGCATCGTAATATCCGGCAGATAAAACGTAAGTGCCAAGCATTATTCTTCGTTTTACTTCTTTGCCAAATCCTTCTGAGCGTGAGTTTTTATACATCGAGGACAAAGAATCAAACTTGTCGGATCGAAAACCAAATCGTGTTCCATCATACCGCGCTAAGTTTGAAGAAGCTTCTGCGGTTGTGAGAAGGTAATAAGTTGCAATTGTGTATTCAGTATTCGGTAAGGAAATATCAATTACTTCAAATTCCTTTCCCTTTAACTTTAAAATCTTTGTCTCAATTGATTGTCGGATTTCAGCATTCAATCCTTCACTAAAGTATTCTTTAGGAATTCCAATTCTTAGTTTTTTATTTTGATCGATAATTTCTGAGAAAGAAGGGATAGGTAAAGCAGAACTTGTTGAATCAAGTTCATCTTTACCAGAAATAGTTTCAAGAATTAAAGCTGCATCGTGAATATTATTTGCAAATGGACCAATAGAATCGAATGATGAAGCGAAAGCCGTCAATCCGTAACGCGAAACTCTACCGTAAGTTGGTTTCAATCCAATCACACCGCAAAATGCGGCAGGCTGGCGAATTGATCCTCCGGTATCAGTTCCAAGCGCGGCATCACAAAGACCCGCTGCGACTGCCGCTGCCGATCCACCGCTTGAACCGCCGGGAACTCGTTCTTCATCAACAGGATTTCGGACAAAACCGAATGCTGAGTTTTCATTCGATGATCCCATTGCAAATTCATCGCAATTCGTCTTGCCGATAATGATTGCATCTTCATCAATAAGTTTTTGAACGGCTGTTGCGGTGTAAATCGAAGTGAAATTTTTTAGAATGTTGGATGAGCAGGTTGCTCTGTGGTCTTTTAGCTGCAAAACATCTTTTACTGCAATTACGAGTCCAGCTAATTTACCATGCTTCCCGTCTTTAATTTTTTGCTGAATAATTTCTACTTGTTGAATTGCTTCTTCAGCAAATACTTGATTGAAAGCATTTAGATGCGAATTGACAGAAATTCTTTGCAGAAAGTAAGCAACATTTTCTCTTAATGATAACTCGCCATTAATAATTTGTTGTAATTTTTCTGAATGATTTTTGTAAGGGAGCAATTATTTGCGTTCTTGTGAATAAAAATAATATCTATAATGATTGTATTTAAATGTAGAGAAAACGAAAAGAAAAAAGTTACTTCTTCTCATCTTTCGTTTTATCAGCG
>JBGSOQ010000199.1:0-3932 GCA_041739035.1 Ignavibacteriaceae bacterium
TTTTTGACTATATAGAAATATTTTATAACAGACAGAGAAGTCATTCAACAATTGGATATGTTTCACCTGTTGACTTTGAAAAACAATTAAATCATAAATTAGTTGCTTAACTATTTGTACGTTTTATTGGGAGAAGATCATTAATAAGCTAATAAGGTTAAACTATTTCATATTTGCTTATTACTAAGGTTAAAGAAAACAAATACTGAGGTTCTCAATTGAATCAACAAGAATCGGGATCAGTGATTTTCAAAAACGTTAATAGATATTAGGCGATAAAAATGAAAGAAAAAATAAACCTTAGTAACATTAGCAAGCAGCCGATTTTCAACTTTATTGCTTATTTAAGTCAATGAATTGTTCGATTAAAAAATATGCATAATCAAAATTAGTAAGCTTATTAATCGGTAAGTTTTAAAATAAAATCTGGATCTGACTACAATGAAATATAGAAATGTAATAACAGATATTAGACGAGAAATTTAAACCATGCAAAACATAAAAAACTTTTTTGAGAAAAATCAGAAAGGGATAATTATTATCTCTTTCATACTGCTGTTTTGTATCGGGCTTGTTAATTTTACATTTATATTTGTTGTAAATGCAACCTCTAATGATGAATGCATATGGGAACCCCAGAAGGCAAGAAAAGATAGTGTTATAATTCTGTTTGATAGAGTTAAAGTTGACGGTGTTACGTGGAAAGCCGGAATAAGAGATGAGGATCAGCTTATTGCAATTGATAAGATTAATATTCGAGATGTCTTTGTGGCACAAAGAATTCTCAATTCTTTTAAAAGTGGTCAATTTGCAGACTACACAATAAAAAAGGGCAATAAGCTTATTGAGACAAAAGTTGAGATCAAAAAATTAATCAACATGGCTCAATTCGCTTTTATGTTAATGAGTCAGATTTGGCTGGTTATTGGATTCGTCGTCTTATTGGCTCGCCCAAACGGTTATATACAAAGATTATTTTATAAGATCAGTGCTGCTTTCATTGTTTTGTTTACTTCCGTCCATTTCTTAGGATTGGGAACCGATGTCAGCCAAACATATTTCTATATATTGGATTATGTTTGGACAATCGGCGGATTTTATGCTTCATTTTTAATTCTGCGTTTCTTTTGGAGCTTTCCTCAGCCATTCAAGTTTGCTGAAAAAAAGTGGGTAAAAAAATTATTACAAGTCGCTCCAATCGTTTTGATCATTGCTGCCTACATTGTGCGCAACATTTTTGTGTATCCCTATGCAGCTTTTAATAGTGTTTCAAGAGGGATAATTACTGTAATTAATATGTTAATCATAATTGCTCTTAATACCGGATTACTTTCTTTGTACATCAACTATTTTCGTATTAAGGACAAAGCCGAACGTAAACCTATTTATATCATTCTCTTTGCCTATACCTTAGGTATAGCAAGTTTGATTTATACAAATTTTATTGCGCCGGCAATTTCCGACACAATCTTTAATTCGCCCGAATATTACACACCGGTTCTGTTAATGGCAGTTATACCTATCGCATTTGGTTATTCCATATTCAGGTACCAGTTGATGGATGTGAGTGTCGTAATTAAGAATGCAATAATTTACGGAGCAGCCACATTAACAATTGCAGCGGCGTACTTTTTGGTGATTTATCTTTTAGGCCAGGGAATAAGCCAGGCGATTGGAACACAGTATCAAGGAATTATAGCAGGAATAGTTTTCATAATTTTTGCTTTAGTATTTCAATCAACCAAAGACAAGTTTCAAAGTTTTTTAACATCAAAATTTTATCCCGAGCAGTTTGCCTATCAAAAAGTTCTTGTAAAATTCAGCAGCGATGTTTCCAGCGTGGTTGGGCTTGAAAATATTCTCGACAAAACTCACGAAACTTTCACCAACGCACTCAAGATTGACAACTTTGGCATTATGGTCAAAGGTCAAAATAATGGAGATTTGGTTTTAGTGCGAAGTAAAGGAATCAAGAATAAGGAATTGTTGATAAATCAATCAGCCATTCATTCATTCATTGAGCAAAAAAAATCATTATCAAAATTGCCCGTGATAGAACGAGAAGAGTTTATTTCTGTCTGCAAAGAGCGAAGCAGTATTTTAGTTGATAACGATATTTACACAATAATTCCGATGACTGTAAAATCCAAAGTTGTTGGATTGTTGCTCTTCGGTTTAAAACATTCCGGTGCACAATTTTCTCATGAAGATTTAGAACTCTTAAATGCGGTTGCGAACCAGGCAGCTATATCAATTGAAAATGCCCGGCTTTATGAAGCTGAAAAACAAAAGCTCGCAATTGAAAGAGATCTTGATCTTGCACGAAAAATTCAGCAGGGACTTTTACCAAGCAGTGTACCTCAGATTGACAAACTAGATATTTGCGGACAAATGATTCCCGCGATGCAAGTCGGCGGTGATTATTATGACCTTATAAAAATTTCCGACTCGAAAATATTTGTAGTTGTGGGTGATGTTTCCGGTAAAGGACTTTCTGCTTCGTTGTATATGACTAAACTGCAGACAATGATTCAGCTTGCATGCACGATTGATAAAACACCTAAGCAAATCTTAGTTGATATAAATAAAAAACTTTATGAATCACTTGAGCGAAGCTGGTTTATAACTATGACTCTTGCGCTATTTGACAGCAGCACAAATAAATTAAAATTCTGCCGGGCGGGGCACATGCCTTTGATTACAGCTAATAACGGTTCAATAATCTCATATAAGACTCAGGGAATTGGTGTTGGTTTGGAAAGCGGAATTATTTTTGAAAGCAGCTTAGTCGAAGAAGAAGTCAGCTTCACTCCCGGACAAATTTTTGCATTCTTTTCAGATGGAATAACCGAAGCAATGAATGAATCTAATGATCTCTTTGGCGAAGAAAAACTATCGGAGCTTTTAAGAGACAAATCCTCCAAAAGTTCTAACGAGTTAATGGATGAAATCTGGCAATCAATCACCAAGTTCCGCGGTCACGCAGAGCAAAGCGACGATATGACAATGGTTCTGGTGAAGGTAATTTAAGTCAAAAATTGAATTTACACATGCTCAAACCTAAACCATACAAACTTAAAAACACAATCCAGCATTATGAATGGGGAAATAGCGGAAAAGATGCTTTTATCCCAAAACTTCTTAACATTAAACCTGAAAAAGTTAAACCTTATGCTGAACTTTGGATGGGTGCTCATCCCAATGCATCATCGAAGATATTTATTGGTGGGAAAGAAATTGATTTAGCAGAAGTTATTCGGCAATACCCTAAGGAAATGCTTGGAAGTAAAGCTGCTAAAAAATTTTCAAACACACTTCCATTTCTTTTCAAGGTTCTTTCTGCCAATGAAGCACTCTCTATTCAAACTCATCCAAATAAAAGACAAGCAATCGCACTGCATAAAAAGGATCCAATCAACTATCCCGATTCAAATCAAAAGGTTGAGATTGCCATAGCGCTGGATTCATTGACCGCGTTAGTAGGTTTTAAACCATTCGATCAAATAATTAAAACTCTGAAAGAGTATCCGGAAATTGGGGAATTTATTGGGAAAAGTAGCGGGCTGTTCGCCGAAAAACGTGATACATTCAAGGAAATTTTTACTTGCCTAATTAAAAAATCCATTTCAGATGAAGAGGGATTAAAGCATACAATACAAAAAATATATCTGCGCATAAACAGAAAGCCAAATCAGACTGAAGTAGAAAAGTATTACGTAATACTTTATAAAAAATATAAGATTGATTTTGGATTACCGATTTTTTTCTTCCTCAACCTTGTTCACCTAAAGAAAGGACAAGCAATTTTTACCAAACCTGGCGTTCCTCATGCTTATCTGAAGGGAAATATTCTTGAGTGCATGTCAAATTCAGATAATGTTATCCGTGCCGGATTAACTCCAAAGTTTAAGGATGTTAATAATTTGCTTGAG
>JBGSOQ010000200.1:0-5024 GCA_041739035.1 Ignavibacteriaceae bacterium
CACACAAATACTTCATCAGTTCAACGTAACGTATGAAAATTCTCGTGCAGAACTTAACTCCATGCTGAGCAGTAAAGGATCGAAAGATCCATCAGGATCAATACCTGTTCCTGATAAAAAAGCAGATCGTACTAAAACTCCAGTTCTTGATAATTTTGGACGTGACCTTACAAAGCTGGCAAATGAAGATAAGCTTGATCCTGTAATTGGACGCGAAAAAGAAATCGAAAGAGTTGCTCAAATCTTAAGCAGAAGAAAGAAAAATAATCCCGTATTAATTGGCGAACCGGGCGTTGGTAAAACGGCAATTGCCGAAGGTTTAGCTTTACGGATTGTTCAGAAAAAAGTTCCCCGGATATTGCAGGAAAAAAGAGTTGTTACTTTAGATCTTGCGGGTTTAGTTGCCGGAACAAAATACCGTGGTCAATTTGAAGAGAGAATGAAAGCTTTGATGAATGAACTCGAAAAAGCAAATGATGTTATTTTATTCATTGATGAATTGCATACAATCGTAGGTGCCGGCGGAGCTTCAGGTTCGTTGGACGCTTCAAATATGTTCAAACCTGCCTTATCGCGCGGTGATATTCAATGTATTGGTGCAACAACTTTGGATGAATATAGAAAATATATTGAAACTGATGGGGCTCTAGATCGTCGCTTCCAAAAAGTAATGGTTGAACCGCCAAACTATGAAGAAACACTTCAAATTCTTACGAATATTAAATTTAAATATGAAGAACATCATCATGTTAAATATTCTGACGATGCAATTGAATCAGCCGTAAAACTTAGTAACAGATACATCACTGATCGCCATTTGCCGGATAAAGCAATTGATGTTCTTGATGAAGCCGGTTCAAGAGTTCATATGGGTAATTTCGAAGTTTCAAAAGAAATTCTTGATCTTGAAGCGGACATTGAAAAGGTAAGAGCAGAAAAATCATCGGTGGTAAAAAAGCAAGATTATGAAGAAGCTGCCCGTCTGCGTGATAAGGAGAGAAATCTTCAAAATGAACTTGAAATAGCTAAACGCGATTGGGATGCAAAAACCCGTGACATAGTTCACGATGTTACTGAAGAAGATATTGCCACTGTTGTGGCCATGATGACAGGCATTCCTGTTAATCGAGTTGCTCAGACCGAATCTGAAAAATTGTTAAACATGGCTATCGCTCTTAAAGGTTACATTGTTGGTCAAGAGGAAGCTGTAGAAAAATTATCCAAAGCTATCCGAAGAACTCGCGCTGGGTTAAAGAATCCAAGCAAACCAATTGGTAGTTTTATTTTCTTGGGTCCAACAGGAGTTGGAAAAACAGAATTGTGTAAGGCGCTTGCTCGATATTTATTTGATTCTGAAGATGCATTAATCAGAATTGATATGAGTGAGTACATGGAAAAATTTGCTGTGTCCAGATTGGTTGGAGCACCTCCTGGATATGTTGGTTATGAAGAAGGCGGGCAGTTAACTGAAAAAGTTAGAAGGCGTCCTTATTCAGTTGTTCTATTTGATGAAATTGAAAAAGCTCATCCAGATATTTTCAGCATTCTGCTTCAGGTTCTTGATGATGGTACTCTTACAGATAGCCTTGGAAGAAAAGTAGATTTCAAGAATACAATAATCATCATGACTTCCAACATAGGAACTCGCGATATTAAAAATATTGGCTCTTATGGATTCGGCGGAGAATCTGAATCAGATAGATATTCTCACTTGAAAAGCACAGTTGAAGAAGCAATGAAAAAACTTTTCAATCCGGAGTTTCTTAATCGGTTAGATGAAACAATCGTGTTTAGAAATTTGGAAAGAGAAGATATTCTTCAAATAATTGATATCGAACTGAAGGATCTTTACAAGAATATGCGCGATAATAAAATGACTGTAACTCTTGATCAGAGTGCTAAGAACTTCTTAGTTGATAAAGGATTTGATCAGAAATATGGTGCTCGACCGCTTAAGCGCGCTATTCAGAAGTATGTTGAAGATACGCTTGCAGAAGAAATCCTTCGAGGTTCTTTTAAGGAAGGTGCCAAAATAATTGCTAAACACTTCGAAAATACTGACCACATAGTCTTTATTGATGAGGATTCACAAATAGATATTTCAGATGAAGCCCCGGAAAGTGCCGGTTCTGAAGAAAATTAATTTTAATAAATAATTCTTAAATTAAAAGCGTATTATTTTTTAATACGCTTTTTTTATATCAGTTTGAGTATTATTCGATAAGTGTCAGTCAGCAAGGTTTTGGTGGGTAATAATTTATTGACAATATGCTGCTGAAATAAGGTGAGAAGGTTCAAGTGTTTTACTTTTCTATGTTACTGAGGTTGATGTTCAATTTGTACAATCATCTTTCGGAAATTTTTATTAACATTAGTAACCTAATAGACTCCTTTAGTCAAAACCTTATTACCTCAAAATAAATCTGGTGATTGAAATGAGCTATTATCAAATCAAAAATTTATTAACTGAAATAAAATTGAATTGGGAGTGAATATGTTTTTATTAAATGATAGCGAAATTGAAGTGCATTTAAAAAATCTTAGTGGCTGGGAATTTTCTAATAATCTGATATGCAAAGAATATCAACTTAGCAATTTCAAAGATGCACTTGCCTTTGTTAATAAAGTTGGAGAGGCAGCAGAAGCAATGGATCATCATCCTGATATTTTGATGCATAGCTGGAACAAGGTTAAAATATCTGTCTCCACTCATAGCGAAGGAGGCGTTACAAATAAAGATTTCCAACTTGCTGAAAAGATAGAATTGCTTCAGTGAATATTTGTAATTTTAGATTGAGGTTTTTATGAGTTTAAACGAGCAAGAATTGCTAGACATATTTCGTAAAACTGGGGCCCTGTTAGAAGGCCATTTTCTGCTAACATCGGGCAGACACAGTAACCAATATTTTCAATGCGCTAAGATTTTGCAGTACACGGATTATAACACCCAAATCTGTAAAAAGATCGCTGATAATTTTAAGAATATAGAAATTGACACCGTAATTGCGCCCGCATTGGGTGGAATTATTGTTGGACAGGAAACTGCACGTCAGCTTAACAAACGATTTATATTTGTTGAAAGAGAGCAATCAGTTTTAACATTGCGTCGAGGATTTACGTTAGATGAAAATGAAAAAGTACTAGTTTGTGAAGATGTTGTTACAACCGGAGGATCAGTTTTTGAAACCATTGAGATTGTCAAATCATTTGGAGCGAAGGTAGTTGGAGTTGGATTTATAGTGGATCGAAGCAATGGTAAAGTCAATTTTGATTACCCGCAATTTAGTGCATTAAAAGTAGATGCAATCTCGTTTCCACCGGATGAATGTGAGTTATGTAAAAGTGAAATTCCTTTTATTAAACCTGGATCAAGAAAAACTACTAAGTAAATATTAGCCATTCACTAATTTTATAAATTATTCATTATGAAATTATTAATCCTAGTCTTTCTTTTTAATTTTTTAGCATCTCCTCAGGTAACATTTGATGATTACTTTTTTAATAAAACACTTCGAATTGATTATTTCCACACTGGAAATATGGAGAATGAATATTATTCAATCGATGAACTAATTGAAGAACCATTTTGGGGCGGATCGAGAGTAAATCTTATTGACAAATTCGATTATGGCAAATACAAAATAGTTGTTTACGATTCTGTGAATAATGTCATTTATTCTAGAACTTATTCAACCCTTTTTAGCGAGTGGCAAACAACTGAAGAAGCAAAAACAACCTATCGCACTTTCAATGAAACAGTAACAATACCGTATCCTAAAAATAAAATTAGATTAGATTTTTTTAGTCGTAATAAAAGAAACGAGTTAATTAAAAAATTTGAATACTCAATTGTTCCGCAAAATTATTTTATTAAAAAAGAAAGAACTAAAAAATACGAAACCTTTCAAATCTGGAATTCCGGTGAATCTTCAAAAAAAGTTGATATTGTTTTACTTCCGGAAGGATACACCCAGGATGAAATGGAAAATTTTAAGAAGGATTGCAAAAAATTCGCAGCTTACTTTTTTGATTCATCTCCCTTTGAAGAAAACAAAAATAAATTTAATCTTTGGGGAGTTGAAGCTGCTTCAGAAGAATCCGGCACTGATTTACCAACAAGAGGAATCTGGACTAGAACTTTATTTAATACTAATTTTTCAACATTTGGAACTGAACGTTATTTGATGACAACCGATAATAAAACTGTTAGAGACGTTGCCTCAAATGTGCCTTATGATCAAATATATATACTAACAAATACAATAGAATATGGTGGCGGTTCTATTTATAATTATTATTCGGTTTGCATGAATAATAATAAATATGAAGCGGACGTATTTGTACATGAGTTTGGGCATGGATTTGCTTCGCTTGCCGATGAATATGTTACCGATGATGTGGCGTATCAAAATTTTTATGAATTGGATATCGAACCGATTGATCCGAATCTTACGACTCTAGTTGATTTTAATTCTAAATGGAAAAATTTAGTTGATGAAAGCACTCCAATTCCAACACCCGCAACAAGTGATTTTGAAAATAAAGTCGGAGCTTTTGAGGGAGGCGGTTATGTTCAAAAGGGAATTTATCGTCCTATGCTCAACTGTACTATGAGATCAAAATCATCAAACGGATTTTGTGACGTGTGCAAAAAAGCAATTAAGGATATGATAGATTTTTATTCTGAGTAATTCATTAATCAATGAAAACATTTTATGGATCAAAAAAAACTATATAAAACAGTCGAAACAATTGCCGCACAATCCTTCAAATCAGAAAGAGATATGCTTATTGCAGTTCTCAAAGAAATTGTTGATCAGAAGGAAACTAACATAACCGGTGGACGAATTTGGCAGCTCAATTTTCAGAAACAGGCATACAAACTACTTTATCAAACTGGAAAAATTGAAAGAATTAATCCCGGTTTTGTTTTAACTTTAAAAGGTTATCCGGTATTTGATTTAATTGCCAGAGAGAGGACAATTCTTGGCAGTGAGACAAATGCAGTGCTCAGGAAGAAGGGT
>JBGSOQ010000207.1:0-46137 GCA_041739035.1 Ignavibacteriaceae bacterium
TACAGTCATTTAACTCAAGTTAGTTTGTCAAACGCTGTTAATCTATTATAAGTAAATCTTTAAAATAAAAATGCCCACGCTTTAGGGGCAAACAAGCGTTGGCATTATAATTTACTCTACTTCGATAGAGTAATATAATAATAAAAATATTTTAAGTCACTTTCAATTTACTTCAGCAACAACATCTTTTTAGTATCTACAAAACTTCCAGCTTTCAGTTGATAGAAATACACTCCAGTTGAAAGTTTACTAGCATCAAATTCTACTAAATAACTTCCAGCTTGTTTATCTTCATTCACTAAATTAGCGACTTCACTTCCCAATACATCAAATACTTTGAGCGTTACAAATTCGGAAGTCGGAACCGAAAATTTTATTGTTGTTAGTGGATTGAAGGGATTAGGATAATTTTGACTTAGCTGAAAGGTAGCTAGAGTATTTTTTTCATCCTTAACTCCTGTAGTTCCTTCTGAATAAGGAAGTACTTTCCAACCTTTATTGTTGTTTTCATGGATTTCGTCAATTTGATTTTCAGGATCAATCACTGCATAAATTCTAGGATAGAATGGTAAATTATCTGGAAGCTTCCAGTCAAAACTAATAATTTTACTTCCCCTTGCCGGAATAAAATCATCTGTCGAAAACTCTGTTTTGCTATCTATACTTTGAATTAAAGTTCCTCCACTGTCAGGATCTCCAATATAATATCTTACGTTTACAGGTCCCGAAGTATTTAACAAACTGTAATTATGAATTCTAGTTTGAAGATTTATCGTTTCTCCCGTCTTAGGATTATCGGGATCAAAGATAATTTCTTTAGTTTGTTGTTTTTTATCATCACTTACACTATATCCTTTTTCAGGGTCTAACCTCCATGGTAGAATAAATGCAGGATCAGATTTATTGCTATATTGCTGCTGCCACCATGTTTGTGGAATATTTATACCCGAAGGTCGTGGATTAACAGCATAATCTAAAACCAATGCCCCACTCTTTGCCCAATATGCATATGGCGTGACGGAATAGTAAGTCTCACCTATTCCAAGATCAATTGGGCCTAAATGAACATCTAGTCCTTTTGTATAGGTTACTTTATTTGTGTGGGTTGAAATTGAACCTTCGGAATATGATCCATGAATTTCAACTTTTGGTAATTTTTTAAATACATTTTTAAATGGAAGACTAAATTCTGCTGATCCACTAACTTTCCAATCAACTGTATTTGTTTCAGTGGTCTCAGTTGAATTTTCATTTTCCAGAGACCAGTTGTATTCAAAACCGGGAGACCCATCAAGTGTTACTTCATCCGATGTATTCCATTTAACTGCTGACTTCAAAGTTGAGTTTTCACTTGGATCTGCAATTTGATTGTAGGAAAGAATATTCCCAACTTCATGATCAGGCAAATACTCTTCGGCCTGAGGGCTTTTGCTGGGGAACAAAGCTTTCTGTGATGCTCGGGGAGAAACAACTAAAGAGTATCCTTGAGTTGTATCATCAGCAAAAATAGGATATTCCCAAATATCATAGTCGGTGATAATTGCATAAATGTAATCATCAATATTTGCAGAAATATTTTGGCTTACCCTGTAAATATTTACGTTAGTTGTTTTTTTAGAAAAATTTTTGCCATACTCCCCTTCTAACTTTGCGGTAACAGGTATCTTTAATTTGGGTATCACAAATTTTCCGGAAACACTACCCCCTAATGTCCATCCGCTGTGCACTTCCGATTCCAGATTAATTTCAGATTCCGATTTAGTATAATATTTTGAAAAGAAATCACCAGTCTGTCCATTATAACTTTTATTAACATCGTAAGCCACATTATTTAAAACATCAAAATGAGTTGGCGGTGCATTCAGTATGACAAGCGGCTGAACAATATCTGTTACGTTGTAATAATTAGGAACACCAAGTCTTACACCGTCACCGTCAAAATCTCCCGCAGTAACTGCCCAATAATAATTTCTGCTCCCCTGAGTTGAGTCGATTAACATTGAAGTTCTTTTGTTCAGAGAAATTATATCTCCAGAAGCATCCACAGTTGGTTCAAATACATCAATAGACATTGTAGTATAAGAAGGTGAATTATCCGGCTGCCAATAATCAGTGGAAGAGACTATTATTTCAGGATGCCAAACAGAATCAGAGGTGCTGGCATTCAAATCGGCAAGCATCATTCTTCTTCTGCAAAAATCTTGAGAACTTCTGTTGTTTCCGATATATCCTAGAATATTTAAGGTAGTATCAATGTCATAAATTCTTATTCTTCCATCTCCATCAACAATAATTTCATCTTTACCATCATTATTTATATCTCCAGTGAGTAAACCAATTCCAATGTATGATTCACCCAAGGTTTGAAATACATCCTTCAAATTGTTTAAGTCGACATTAATAGTGTCTAAATTTAAGGTAACAGATCCTGGAAGCAATTTATTATAAGTTTCAGAATCATTTCTATACAGGACGAAATCGACAACAAACTCGTCCAACGTGTTATTTTTAAAATCTCCGGCAGCAACTAATAAATCATTTATGCTGTGATCGGGATCAAAAAAATCACTCGACGTATAGAAATTATCTTTTTTTGCTTTAGGAACTAATGTGAAGTTGTTATTACTTTCAAGATAATCATAAACTTTAGCATAAATCAACCAGTTGTTTTGAGACTGTTCATTATAAGCAACTAAAACAATTTCATCCTTTTCATCTCCATCAAAGTCACCGGCAGCAATATCATAAATTCCAGAATTGTACAAAGATGGATCCATATATTCATCAGCTATGGATGCTTTTTCCTCAGGCACCAAAGTATTTGGATCAACATCAAATATTTCTATTTCAATATTTCCGACAGTATTCCAATAAGCCAGCGCAAATTCTGGTTCGGGGTCGTTATCAAAAAAACCTATTATTAATCTAAATCTATGTGCTCTAAAGTAGCTTGGGTTTGGGTAAAGAACATTTGCAAGCTTTAAAACATTTTCATCATCCCAGCTCAAGTTTGATTTATCAATGTTTTTAGGAATAATTATATTTATAGAATTATCTGCAGTTTCCCAGGCAGCAATAATATTGTCATATCCATCACCATTAAAATCACCGGTTATTGCGTCAAAGGCATTATGAAGTCCAGTTCCTTGATTAACAGCAGTTCCTAAATCCCCGCTGTAAAATCCCCTGGCGGAGGAATCCAAAAAATATTGACCGGAATTTCCGTAGTAATCAAAAATCTGATGTTTGACTAATTGTTGTGTATCATTATTATTTCGCCAAAAAAGAGTGATTTCGTCCGATTTCCCTAAATTGTATTGGCCTTGGAATGGATCTTGTTTTGTTTCCTGAGCAAAAATCCTACAAGAATTAAAAAACAAAATAAGAATTATAGCAATTCGTATGTGATATTTATTAATAGTAGTATAACTCCTAAAACATATTCTAATTAGCAAATAATTATTTATCTGAATATACAAAAAATCAAAAAGTACAAGGGTGATATACAACACACTCATTGTGTTTAGGACAAAACCAGTTTTCTGTATTCCTCATTAATTTTTTCAAAATCCGCCAAAGGAGTCTTTTACATTAGGAATAACATTAGCAAAATTTTAAGAGTTTATAAAGGTACTCAGCTTAAATGCCACCGCCTCGTTTCGGAGTGCTGGGGTTCGTGTTTCGTCAGTATTTCCAACAAAAAATGCCTGCACTAACCACTCTTGTACGCCTGGACGCATCTTTACCCTTATTTCAACTGCCACTTAAAAAGTAGAATGTTTTCCGTCCACGCGTCCAATTTACACTGCGATACGTTACAGCCCACTCAATCTGGTCAAACTCCCCTAATTTGCTCTATTTTCGCTGTTTTTTTGACTTTTGACGTTTGACCTTTGACATCCGTAACTCCTTACGTTACAACAACTTCAACCACTTTGACCACATTGCCCGCCTAATTAAAGAAATCTTCGCTCTTTGTCTGTTCTGTAAATAAATTTTCTTTGGCGTTCAAAATAAAAACCCCTGCCAACTTCCGTTGACAGTACTCAGTTATAATTTCTTATTCAGCCGTTTTTAATTCAAAATTATTATTTGAAGTTTTTCTAAAATAACGGTACTTTACAGTCAGTTCTGTTGGTTGGTCAACAGCGACCTTTTAAAATTTTACTATTAGAGGTTTTTAATGAGTTACACAATAAGTTACCTAAAAGATGAAAAAATAATTCAAGTAAATATTCAAGGAAGAGTAAACTTTAGCTTGGCTCAACAGTACTCAATGGAGGCAATAAACCTTGCAAGGGAATATAATTGCAGAAAATTTTTAATTAATCACTCTGAGACTATACTGGAATCTGGTATTTACAAAATACATACAGACGGTGCCGCTTTAGAAAAATTTGGATTTACAAGAAGAGACAAGATTGCAGTTATCATTTCAATTGATGATAAGGATAGTCATCTTTCTGAAACATCAGATCCTAATGTTAATTGGAGCAATTTCAAATATTTTAATGCTTTCGATAAAGCCGTCCAGTGGCTGGGTGAGGATAATTGACATTTGTGGAAATTTTGCTAATTCATTCCTATTTTATTAGAATGAATGATGTTTAGCCGGCAGCTTGCTGAAAATTTAAAATCTGACCTTGCACGTGAAAAATTGCCCATCTCCATTTCTACAGTTGCCCTATTAAAATAAGACAAGGCATCTTTAACCCCTACTCCAATTGCTTTTGTAAAGTATTCAATTGCCTCTTTGAACTTGCATTCATCGGCTTTCTTCACCCCTTCAGTATTAAAAAAGTGTTTATCAATTTTATCTTGCTGCAATTGCTCTGCTGAAATTTTCAAATGACTGACATTCTTCATTGCTCTTTCACCACTTTATGATAAGTAATAAATTTTTTTATATATGTACGGAATGTTTTGGGGCTATGCAATTATTGAATTCTATGCACAGAATTCGTTGATACTACTAAATTGAAAGTTCTTGTATAATCAATTTGCATTGGAATGATTTAAAGGTTATTCGATTAATCAAAATTCCACTTTTGATTTTCATTCAAATAATATTCATTATTAACAATAATATATAGTCATTATAATCAATAATAACAAGGTAATTCAACGGTCTAATGTGTGTTTACATCATTAGAACCAACTCGTCAATTTATCCCACTCTGACCACTTTGACTGCCTAATTAAAGAAATCTCCACTCTCTGTTTGTTCTGGTGGCTTCTTGACCTTTAGCTGGTAATGGCCATACTTCGGTGACTCAAGGTAGCCATCCTCGACTAACTTCTTTAGCAGCTTACTGACGTTGCTTTTTTCCTTGTCGAGGAGTTCGGCAATTTCACCTGTCCGCATTGGTCTGTTATATGTTTTCAGCAATTCAATAATCTCTTCTCGTTCTGCAGTTATTTTCTTTACATCATTCTTCTGTATCACATTCCAAGTAAACGTGGTATCGCTGAACTCAACTTCATATTCGCTTTCTGCCAGATCCCTGCCTGTCACATAAAGATAATACTTGCCGTTCTTTTTCTTTAGAACCATCATAGTATCCATTGCACCTGTTAGGCCGGTAGTTCCCGAAATTTCATCAAACACATTTTCTTCACTTTGTTTTTTAGTATGATGAAGCAAAAGGATACACACCTTGTATTTCATCGCGGTTGCTTGTATACGACTACTGAAATCATAATCCGCTTGATAAATATTTTTATCCATTCGTCTTTTATCCGCAATACCTCTGCCCAAAGTATCAACTATCACCAGCTTAATTTTAGGATTATCCTCCAAGGTCTTTTCTATTTCTTCTATGCCTCCGTTATTCAGCTTCGGAAAATCCCAGTTATCTTCAAGATAATAAAGATTATCTGGAGCCTTTTTATAAATCTCTGCATGCATGATATTATTAATTCTGTCTTTCAACCTTCGCTGATTATCTTCAAGTGCTATATAAAGCACATCTGATCTATTCGTAGCAAACATTCCTAACGCCTTAAATCCATTAGCAACACTTATCGCAATATTCTTTGCCATCCAGCTCTTTCCAATTTTCGGTCTGCCCGCAAGGATAGCTAATCCTTCTGGTAACAGTTCATTTACTATCCAAACGATTGGCGGTAGATCCTTTTGCTGAATAGCCGCCGCAGATATTAACCTAAGCATTGATTTTTTTTTAATAAATGCTTCTATCTTTTTTAATTCAGTAAATTCAGATTCAACCAGATTTACTGCCTTCTTATCCGCTTGTTGTTAGCACCATCGTTCCCGAAATGGTAAATCTTATTTTAAAAAAATAGTATGATAGTTTAGTTTGAAGTGTTAATTAATAATCTCAGTATATTAAATCATTTCATAATCATTTTATGCCAGTAACGATTCCGCCGGTACGTCAAATTCATTCATTAATCCCCTCATCATATTAACCGTTAAATCCCTTTTTCTATTGAGTATTTCAGACACTCTATTTCTTCCTCCTAAAACTTCTGCAAGATCAGCCGGCTTTAAATCCAATTGTTCCATTCTAAATTTTATTGCTTCTATTGGGTCGGGTGGTGCAATTTCATAATTCTTTCTTTCGTATGCTTCAATCAGCGTCACTAAAACATCTAATTTATCCCCTTCCACTGTTCCCGGTACCGCATCAAATATTTTATCAACTTCTTTTAGTGCGGCCTGATAATCTTTTTTGGTTTTAATCGGTTTTATATTCATTTTATATTTCCTCTGCTTTTATTTTATCATATTCAGAATGCGTGCCAATAAATCTGATATACACCATTCCATATTTATAATTTATTTTTACAATTAATCTGTAAGTATTTCCGCATATATTAAAAACTGCTCTATTATCTCCAATTATACTGGCTGATTTATAATTCTCTTTAATTTCTGATGGTTTTATCCAATTTGCTTTCTTTGCTTCAAAATACCATGCTCTTAATGCTTGTTCTGCTTTTTTATGTTTTTTCCAAAAATCCCTTAATATTTTTATAGATATAACTCTCACGTACAATTATACATAATTCCCAAATTGGGAACAAGTCTTTTTTATATAAAACTTTTTATTTTCCTAAAAACAATCTTATCTACAAATTCTGCACAATCGATTTAATATACATAATAAACAAATAACGTCTCCCCACTGGCAATGAACTCACTGATGAATACCGCACACACGGCCGTATCCGCTGGCTCGAAGAACTCCGCAAATCCCATCCTTAATTTTTTCCTGCTCCTCAAAAGAATTGCGCCTGCCCGCCTCTGGAGGGTAAAAAATTTATTCGAATTGAAGCGTAAAAAAAAGAAATACTGTTCGAAGTTTCCGTACAGCGGAAACAAGTTTATTTCTTTTAGCGGAAAGCAGAAGAAATTTAGCAATTCTTTTGTAGAGCATGTTCTTTTGCTACTTTTCTTGCACCAAGAAAAGTTAGTAACTAACTTCTTAGCAATTTATTTTTAGTCTTGAACTTTTGTTTCTTTTCTTTCAAGAGAAAAGATGATAATCTTTTTTGTCAGTCTTGATTCTTTGCGAATCATGTCCGAACTCGTTTCGGGATTTGTACCTGTCCGTCCTTTGGCGGATCAAGCGAAAAGTACATATTGAAATTTTACCTCCCTACCCCCTTGCACCTTCCTCAAGGTTTTGCTAACTCTGCAATAATTTTTATATTTTTACAGTAATAACAATCTTCAAAAAAGGAGTCATCATGTCCTACCCCAAATACCAAGTCTACAAAGACAAATCCGGCAAATTCCGTTTCAGACTATTTGCAGCAAATGCAAAAAACATTCTTCACAGCGAAGGCTATAACACCAGAGGAGCTTGCTTAAATGGAATTGCTTCTGTAAAAAGAAATGCATCTAATAAAGCAAGGTTTGTCATCAACAAAGCAAAGAGCAGCAAAAAAGTCTATTTCAATCTTGTAGCTGGTAATAATGAGGTAATAGGCACAAGCCAAATGTACGCCAGCCGTAAATCATTATACAAAGGCCGTGATTCTGTAATCAAAAACGCCAAATCACCAGTTTTAGAATAATATTATAATTTCCTTCTTCTTTTTTACATATATATGTGTAAATAAACATTATATTTTACACGCATACGTGTATTTTATTTGACTTTTATTCACATATATGTGTATTATTGTGCTATAAAAGGAGATAAATAATGAAAAAGCTGAGTAACAAATTAATTCTTGAGCAATTGGATAATAAAACAAAACACTTATCTGCTCTCGCTGAATTATCATTACCTTCCGAAGGATGGATGTATAATATTCGTCAAGCTCTCGGTATATCATTAAAACAATTAGGTAAAAGAATGAAACTCACACCTGCTGGTGTAAAAGAAATGGAAAAAAGAGAAAAAAATGCCTCGGTTTCACTTAAAGGCCTGCACGATTTTGCTTCTGCCTTAAACCTTAAATTTATTTATGCTTTCATTCCTAAAAATGATTCATTCGAAAAAATGATTGAGAAAAGAGCGTTTGAAATTGCCGAACAAATTGTTCTTAAAACTTCGCATTCTATGGCACTTGAGGATCAGCAGAACAATCCGGCAAGAATAAAAAAAGCTATTAATGATAGAGCACAGCAGATAATTCACGAGATGCCTAAATATCTATGGGATTAGAACTCAACTACATAAATGGTCAAACTCCGCTTGATGAAGATGAAAAAGATGGATTGCTGATTAAAACTATTTCTACTCGCGGTGAACTTGATGAGTTCGAACAGCTTAACATTGACGAATCGAAAATTTGGTTACTTAAAACAACTCTGAATATTCCCAAAATCTTATCTGAAAAATTTATCAAGGAATTACATTCCAAAATGTTTGGTAATGTTTGGCGTTGGGCTGGCAGTTTTAGAAATTCAAATAAAAATATTGGTGTAGATAAATTTGAAATATCGGTACACCTTCGTAACCTGCTTGATGATACAGAATATTGGATCGCTAATAAATCATTTCATGCAGATGAAATTACAATTCGTTTTAGTCATCGGCTTGTGCTTATTCATCTATTTCCTAATGGTAACGGTCGCCATTCCCGGCTTATTGCAGATGTTTTAATTAATAAAGGATTTGGAATTGATGAATTTTCTTGGGGTAATACTAACTTAACTTCGGCTGGTGAAGCACGTTCAAAATATTTATCAGCCCTCAAGCAAGCTGATGAAGGTGATTACACTTCTCTCATTTATTTTGCTCGTTCTTAAAAGAATATGTTCTTGTTCTTAAAAATTACTTTCGATAAATTATTTTAATCAATCATTCGTATTTTTCCCAATAATTGTCATATTGAGTAATATTAGCTTGTGTAAATATTTTTGAATTCAATTTATATTTTAACAAAATGAAAAAATTTTTGAAAATCAGTATACCAGTCTTAATAATAATTCTTTGTGTTATATTCTGGTGGAGGTACTATTTTGTTTTCGGTGAGGGTGTCAAAGCCGGCAATCTTAATTTCCTCGTAAAAAAAGGATATCTTTTTAAAACCTGGGAAGGTCGCTTAATTCAAATTGGTTTTAAGACCCCTACCCCTGGGGCTTTGCAAAGCAATGAGTTCGAATTCAGTGTCGTTGATGATGGAGTAGCTAAAGTTCTTGAACGTTCAAGTGGTAAATTTGTAGAAGTTCGTTACAAAGAATATCTGCATTCACTTCCTTGGCGTGGAATGAGCAATTACATTGTTACAGAGATATTAAAAGTTGAGGATGATACCAAAGAAGAAACTTTGCCTTACAGTGATTACTAGATAGCTCATTTAAAATCCCATATCCTTGCACACCCGTCGCGGTCGTTAATCTGCCCGAATACTGTCATTCTGAATTCATTTCAGAATCTAAGTTGCTATTTAAAGATCATTTCTTCGCTGAACATTTGACCTTACCCCATAAAATTCTCATACGCTCCCCGACTTTCATAAAATTAAATTTCAACGTCCTTGCTCTCAATCAATGAACTTTCAAATTTAAGTTACTTATGCTTTTAGTATTCTGTCTCACCTAAAGCTTAGTTAAAATTTATTGATACTATGGAATCTTTTATAGGTCCAAACCAAATTTTATTCGCCTCTATTTTTCCAAATAAATTATAAATCGGATATTTTGGCGAGGCTTTTAATTCAGTGGCATCATTCATTATAATTCTTACAACGCTAGCGTCCGCTTCGAAAAATATTGTCCTAATATCCTTAATGTCAACAATTTTTTCTTTTTTATTTATTTTCATGTGAATAGTTGTACCTATATGTTCAATAGTTGAATATCTAAAAAATTGTACTTTATTTTGGCCATACGATATAAATTTCAAATTAGAATTAAAGTTGTGTTCCGTACCATTTTTATCGGTTAATATATATTTATTATCTTGTGTTCGTTCAACGCTTTTTATCTTAAATAATTTTATATCTGTTGTGCGTATATCTTCGTTTCCATTTAGGGTTACATTTTCTACCCCGCTAAAACGAAATTCATCCCCATTTACCCAAGTCAAGTTCGGCTTCACTGGAATTTTTCCAGTCAGTGTATCACCTTTATTTAAGATTATTATTGCATCTTTCCACTCATAATTTTTTTCTATAGGATAATATTCAATTGTTTTTATTTCTTTTAAGTCAATAGTTTTCCAATAATCGCCTTTTTTTACCATTAAATAAGTTGGTTTAGCTAATGTTTCATTACTCCACCAAACCTTCGGTTTTGCATGTTTCGCATAAAAAATAAAATCCGATAACTGAATTGTTTTTCCATCTTTAAACTTGACATCAATTTTTTGATGGATCTGTTGATATTGGTTTGTTAAATTTTGTGCATTTAGACTACTAGCTACATGGCAAGTAAATAAGGAGAGATTTGCTAACAGTAGAACCATTTTTTTATTCATTTTTCCTTCTTTTATTCGGAATAAAATGATACTGTTTTCTTTTGCAAGTTACATTCTTTATAATTTTAATTCAAGATTTAGTAATTATTTATTGTCTATTTTATACTTGCATGAGATGAACTCACCTCACCAGTCAGATTTACTTGCCTCTGGCGAGCTCTTCTATCAGCCTCCCTGTCCGCCTTTTTTATCAGCCTCTGGCTGAGCTTTGGGTTTGACAATTTTTTTCTCTTCCCCTTTTTGTAATTACTACGCCATAATTACAACACCACACAAATGTTGAAGCGTATAAAAAGTGTTGTTCAATTATAAATCTGTTTACCTGTCAGCCTCTGGCTGAATCAGTTCAATCTGTCAAATCAGCGTTCTATTGCTTTTTCAATTTACTTTTTATCCAGCTTCAACGCACTTCATTTATTGTCAACATTACCGCTATAGTTTTTATCAGCCTCTGGCTGACGTCGACAAAAATTCGTGCATCACCGGTTGTAATTATTTCCCGCCTCTTTGAAAGGTTTAGTTTCGCTTCGCTCATGAGTTCAATTTCATTGTGTTACAAATCACATAAAATTAAACGTTACTTGTGTTTATGAATAGAAATATTAAACTTTAAAAAAAAATTAAGGAGTAAATATGTTTGCAATCAATCATGCTTCGGCAGCATTATTATTTAAGAAAAAATATTCCTCAATTAGTATAATCTGGTTTTTAATCTCCGTTCAGTTAATAGAGTATTTCTGGGTCTTTTTTAATTATCTAAAATTAGAATTAACAACTACAGAAAAAACTGTTACTTATATTGGTGATATTCATCTTGCACACATGCCATTTTCACATTCCCTGCTCACAACTGTCATTCTTTCTCTTGTTTCATATATCTCTATAAAATTTATATTAAAAGATTTGAAACTTGCACTTATAATTTCTTTGGCAATTGCATCGCATTTCTTCCTTGATTTACTTGTTCATGCTCAAGATCTACCCCTATGGTATTTTACATCTTATCCCATGTTTGGAACTAACCTTTATCCTAACTTACCTTATGTTGCGTTTTTTATTGAGCTAATTTTTGGATTATTTTGCTGGTGGTATTACCGTGGCTCAAAAGGCCTATTAATTATTATTGTTCTTTTCAATTTATTTAACTTTACCACCTTTTCACCTGATATAGTAGGATTGGAGAAATATTTTGCCAATGCTCCAACACTTCTCGTTTCCGTTATTCTAGGACAAATATTAATCACTTCATTTTTTGTTTGGTATTATAGTAAGAAACCTAATTTAGGGATTCAAAAGGTATAGTGTGAATCTTTACGCCAAAAAAGAATATTTCGGTATGTATCATTCTAGATTGGTATTAGATGAACTCGCCTCACCTGCCCCGCCAAATAAGTTTAATCCTTAAAGAATAGCTATTGTTTAATTTGGCGGGATTACTACATTGTCAATCAGCTTACATAACACACATCATTTGACAATGTAATCATCTTGGGTAATATTGCAATCATAAATTAGTCAAATTAAAGAACTGTCTATAAATGAAATCATCATCATTCACAATAAAAGAAAATTTAGGTTTTCTTCGCTATCGGGCAGAAACTCTTTCCTAATTAATCTTTTACAAAACTATGACTCGGTAGAGAAAAAATTCCTACCTACTCCCTACTTATTCCCTGCTCTTTCAGCGGGATTTTCAAACATGCTAATAATAAAAAAGCCTCAAATTCTTTTGAATTCAGGGCTTTTAATGTGGGTCCGGAAGGACTTGAACCTCTGACCCGCTGATTTTTAATCAATCGGTATTTGGTGATTTTAAATAAATAGGGAAGAATTATATAAAACTGTTCGGAAAATTGTTCAATAAAACTTAAGCTACTTGGAAGTGATTAATTGCCATCTGTAACGACTTAAAATCCGTATGACTATATATGGCAGTGGTTGTAATACTTGAAGGACCAAGTAATTCTTTAAGCACGATTATGGGAACCCCTTTCATTGAAAGATGAGAAGCAAAGCTATGCCTCAATGTATGAAAGTGAACCTCTTCTTTCAATTTTGCTCTTCGAATTGCTTTCTTAAAATTGCGTGATATATATTCTCCACTAAAAGGGAAGTTTTTTGACTTACCAAATACATAGTGCTTTGAAGTAACATTTTTAGTTCTCATTTTTTTTAGCGTATCAATCAACTCACTGCTAATTGGTATGATCCTTTGCTTATTTGATTTAGTTATAAATTCATCATCGCCGATAGTGACTGTTTTATTTTCTAGGTCAATATTTTTCCACTTAAGAGTAATAATCTCGCCAAGTCTACATCCAGTATTATATGCAAACAAATAAATATTTTTCATTAATACGGATTGCTCATTGTCAATCACAATTTGTAATTCATCTCTTGTAATGAATAATGGTTTCATTTTTTGGCCCGTTTTGAATTTAACTCTCTGAAATGGATTATTAGTAATGTATCCCCACTCAAGTGCAATATTAAATGCAGCTTTTAAGGTTCTCATGTAAACAACAAATCCTTTTGGGGCACTTTTTATTAAATAAAATTTAAACTCTTCAATATTTTTCACTGATAACTCAACTAATAGTTTTTGCTCACCAAAAAATTCTAAAAGATGTTTAAATGAAAGTACAACCGATTTAATGTAAGAAGAGGTGAAAGTAATTTTTATGTACTTTTTATACTCTTGAGAAAAATTATAAATATTTATTGATGATTTCAGAACATCTTTTTTTCTTCTCTCAATTTTTTCTAATAATACTTTTAGTTTTTCTAGTTCATCAAGCGTATAATGTTCGGCAATATTTTCTATTGTACTGTTCATGTTTATTTACATTTTTGATTTTTCAAATCTTATAAATTCTACACGTTTGGCTACAGAATGATTTTATTATTGGCTCTTCGCAACCACAACCTTTATAGTCTTTTGAATATGCCCATCTTATTTGTTCCTTTATTTCAACTGTGGTTATAATTCCCTTATTTTCCAATGGCTTGTTTTTCATTCTCCAATAATTGAGTATTACAATTACAAGTTCTTCTGGCAGTCCTAACCGTTTTAGATTAACTGCTATTCTAAAACAAGCTATTCTCTGATCAAATATTACCCCCTCGCACAATATTCTTCTTATGCAGATGGGTAATCCGTACTGGCTTCCTTTGGGAGCAATATCTTTTGAAATCTTATTTTCAATTTCTTGATTTGTTTCTCTTAGATTATTTACACCAATGATAGAGTCCAATACTTTCTCACTATTTCGTTCAACGGTTTCAAGCAATTCCCACTGGTCCGAATATGGTTCCAACGAGTTATCTCCATGAATAAAAATGGTTTTACCTTCTGGTATAAGTTTGCCGAAGAGAGGTGCATTGATAAAATTCCCATATGAATTATTCATGCTTATTGAATCTTGTTTCGGAAAGATTTCCGTATCCGGAGAAGCTATCTCATTAAGAATATACTTCATTACAAGACGAACTTTTTTTGCAGAAACTCCATCCTTTGGGAAAAATAACCATACATGATATCCTTTTGATTTACTTTTCTCCAAATAGGCATTTAGTCCATAATGTTCTGCTCTATTGATAAACTCAATTGGTGGTTGGGGATCAAGATTATCAAAATCAGCTATACAAACAGTCGTCTTATCTCCATTAAGTGGATAAAATCCATATGGCTGCTTTCCCGTTAGATGGTTATCGATTACCTTTTCTGTCACTTCTTCTTTGATTTGCCAGTGTTTTCCACTTTGAATACTATAAGTACCATGTACATTTTTTAATCCATGGAAAAGAGAAAAGAATAATCTAATCTTCACATGATTTGACAGTTTTATTTTATCGATCATTTTAATCATCATGTATTCTTTATTTCTTAATTAGTATGTGGTAGATTATTCTAAATCGTTTCAGACTATGAACGATTTAGAATTCCAAATACTGTTTGATTGGTTGTAATGATGAGATTGATCAATTCTTGGATTCTTGGAACTAACTGAGCTATTTGTAATTCTTTAAGCTCTGGAGGGAATAAGTGCCCAAATTCAACAAATATTTCTCTTAAAATTTCTTTTTTCATATCCCAGTCTAAGAGGATAAAATGTTTTGTAATAATACATGAGATGTACTTTTCTCTTTCACTTATTTTTATTGTCTCAATAATACATTCTAACACTGATTCTATGCCTTCACTTCCTTGGGTTAGAACATCATAGAGAGCTCCTTCATAACCCTTTGTCTCATGACCTCGATAATATTTTTCAGTTAGCCATATTATTTCAGAAGATTCACTAACCTTAACTTGGGTTGTGAGGATTATTATTCCATAATTTTTTAGATGTTCAATAAAAGATTTCATGACAAAATCGAACTCTTTTTGTGTGATCTCTGCTGAAAGTGAATAAGAAAACTTCCTCAAAGCTTCATCAAGTGGTTCATCTATCTTTTTGAATAATACTTCCTCATTAAGAATCTCCATTATTTTATTCAAATTCATCATATGTAAATCTCTCACTCCCATTTTGAGATGGTTTTAATTCTTCCAATATGTCTTCTGCATAGTACCCTCCTCCAAAATGCTGAAGTCTTTTCTTTACTTGTTTTCTAACGAGTTCAGTTTTTCTATAGTAATTTTTGTATGAATTTTTGATTATTTCATCTTTAAAATTCCTCGGAGGTAATGCGATTGGTGGTGGGGTTTTCATTTTTATGATTTCTGTTCCTATTCTTGCTATTGCTTCCCCAGTCTCTAACGTTGCGATATCAATTGAATCAACTTTGTCTTGAAGATCTTTTGTAAAAAATTTTGCATCTGATAAATCGACATTAAAGATTATTGTTGTACCCATACTTAATAGTGCATCTCGCTGACTGCTATTGAATTGACTGAGATATTGGTGAGCAAGAGTTAGATTCACACCAAATTTTCGTGATTCAATTATCATCTCCTCAAGTGTATCGGTAGTGATAATATGTGCTTCATCACAATAGATATTAAATGGTTTTCTTTGCCAAGCTGCATTTTTACTTCTTGCCAATGAGTGGTTGTGCAAGAATGACAATAGATATCCTCCTAGTATTTTACGTGAATCAGAGCCTATGTTTGATAGGTCCAATAAGATTATTTTTTCATTATCCATAATGCTTTGGAAATCGATAAGATTATCGGATTGAGTAAGCATCAGAGAAATGCTCTCATCAGAGTTAAGTAATTTGCTCAATTTATGATGGGTAGGAGCGAAATCATCTCTTCGGTACCCACCAAAGTCTTTGCTCCAAAATCTTTTTGCTACTTCATTGTCTACTGCACCCAAAATCATTTTCGTCAGATAGATTTTTTCTTCACTTTTCTTTTGAGTTTGTTCAAAGAGAATTAAGAGATCATAAAATGTGGATTTGTCTAGATGTAATAAACCGAATATTCCATTTCGCAAAAGGTGTTCAAGTCTATCTCCCCATGCGTTTCCTTTAATCATGCTTTTGAATGAGCCAACTAAATTATCTGCAGTTCTCCCGATATCTTGGTACGGGATCTTTTTAAGTGGGTTCCATATTGGTATCCATTCTGGATTTCCAAAATCAATATAAATAGTTGAATCTGCTTTATTTTCCGGGATGAGGTGTAATAATCTTTTTATTGTATCTCCATGCGGATCAATTACTGCTATGCCATTATCCGCTTTGATATCTTGCAATATCATATTTTCCATCTCTGTGCTTTTTCCTGATCCCGAGCGTCCGATAATATGAGTACTTGTCTTTCTCAAGATGTGACTAATGTAAACTGGTTTATTTGTCCCTGCATACGAACTATATCCTATTTGAAGACCTCTGCTTGCTTTCTCCGATTGCATTGTAATTATCTTGTTCTCAAGTAATTTAATTGGTATTCTTTTTTCCTTGAAACTTTCAGTCGTGGGAATATGAACAAGACCGGAGAGTTCAGAAGAGTTAAGCAAAAACCCGGATCTATAGGCTAAACCCTGTTGAAACATTCCTTTTATTTGTTCATTTGTGAGAACATTTTTATAATCCATATCGGTAATGAATTGAAGCGGTCTTCCCCCATGCTGAAATAAACTTGAGAATGAAGTTAGAGCCCTTATATCCTCAACCTTCTTATTCGATATTATCCCGGACCTAAGTGCTGTAAAATAGAATGGTTTGTCGTTGTGCGCTTTTGTCATGACTTCACTAGCCATATTCCGAATGTCGCCGGATGGTAATTGTTGTTTGATTCTGTATGCCGAGCGTGGATCTGTAATTGTTTTGCTTAGGAATTCTATATCTGTTAAGATTTCAACATTCTGGTGCCAATTATGCTTAACTGGTTCAAAAAGAACTTGAACAAAACCTTGACTCTCTTCAGGAAGGTTAGCAAGAGCATAAATGAATGATTCATAGGGAGAAAAGTTTAACTCATGTGGTTGAGTTAAGAGGTGGTGATATGGTGGAAACGGAAAAAAGTCACAAAAAAAAATATTTTCTTTGTAGCAATTATTTTGCTTGGATTTTGTCAATTCGCATTTTGAATATTCACCATTAAATGCTGAATTTAATAAAGGTGTATCATTTGAATGAATGAGAAACCTTATATCAATTTTGTTTCTGTTACCTATAATTTCAAAACCTATTGGAAATTGCGCTCCCACAAGTTCTTTGATAAATCTTTCTGCGCGTGGCCATTGTAACACGTGTTCCGGTGGGATCCAACATTGTAAATACTCTGGAGAAGACGGTAATTTTTCAGCTAAAGTAACAGTTTCTTGATTTTCTCCTTTTTTAATTGTCATCCAGTTTATTGATGCTGCATATGGGGGTTCAAGATTTACCGCATATTTGGATATATATGGAGTACAGCCTTTTGAGGCTTCCCTTTCAAGAGTCTCAGTAGCTGCTGCAGTGATTACATAAGGTTGCGATCTGGAAATTATTGCGCTCTCTATGGACATAAATTATTCTAACTTTTATTTATGTCGTGGTAGAAAGGAAGGGATTGTTCCAATTTTATTTTAATAGATGAGGCATTTATTTGAGGATAATGATATCAATTTCTTTCTAAAATAATTTCAAATACTTAATTAATGGGTTATGATTGAACTGATTTATTTAATTCTCTAATTCTCTTTATCATTCTCGGATGTTCAAGAAGTACTTTATCGAAATGAATCAAAACACTCATGGGATCATCTTTGTAGTTTTGGGGTAAGATATCACTATACTTCTCTAGATATTCCTTCACTGCTGCATTTCTTGTCTCATAATTTAAATTACTTAAATATTCGTTTACAAAATTATCTATCCCCTTTCTGAATGCTTGATCGAGCATTTGATCCTTTATGACTTTAAGAATCATATACACTCCCCCTTCTGCCCCAGAATGCATAATATCGTAAACTGTGAACTTAGTATTATTTGGATATTCTTTCTTAAGATACTCCAGAGCGTTTGTGAACATTACTGAAGAAGGATGTTCAACTGGATGTTTAAAATGAAAAAATGTATTCAATAATTTTGATGTGAATTCTATTAGACATTCTTCAAATTCATCATAATTATCGACAATATTTTTCTCTCTCCTATAATTTGAGAGAACTCTATTGAGCTCATTTTCACTAGCTCCTATAAGATTCTCATAATCAATTTTCTTTAATAACTCTTCAAGTTTTGTCGGCATATCCCACCTCGCTATAATCTTCTAAATATTGCAGATTGATTTCTAATATGCTCTACTAATGCCCTGATCAGTTCTTCGTAATTGCGAGCATATCTCTCCGGATGATCATAGTCAACATATGAAGAATTCCTCCCAATTTTATTAAGAAGTTCCTTAACTATAGCTACTTGTTCCTCATAACTGCTTGGATGGATATATCTATCAATTACATCCCGTATATGTCTCTCGACTGCTTCTTCTTTAAGTGATTCCATTAGTATATCTAGAATTGCGCGCATACCGCCATTCATACCGGTTTTACCATCTGAATAGGCACTGAGTTTATCCATACCTTTTCGCCTGTACTCCTTGGCAATAATTTCTTTTGCTCGTCCGGCTGATTCAGCTCTGGTTAGTTTGCCTCCGGAAGAGATACATTTTGTAAAATGATAATTATAGTAATCAGCAATGGTATCATCGAATTCTGTGTCATCTCCAACTGTTATACTCTTCAATGGATATTGTATTCTTGCTTCATCATGTTTCTTTGTTATGTGTTTTACTAAATAAGTTTCATCTAATTCACGAAGAATATTATCTAAAGTGCTCATTATTTTTTTCTCCTTGTTTAATATATTTGAAATATTCTATTTAGCGATTGCTTTGATCGTGCATATTCTATTATGATTTCAACATAATTTTCAACATATTGTTCGGATCTCAGTTTGCTTATATCAAGTCCCAGTCTATCTTTTTCACGGTTAATGATTCTTTCGATTAATCTCTTTTTTAGTTCGAAGTTTAGAGGATTAATTGAGTCATTTATAATTGCCCAAACATGTTTATCTCCAGCTTCTTTCTTCAAATATTCTGTAATCTTATCAAAGATATATCTCAATCCTCCCTTATTCCCATTCAATGCTATTGAGATGGCTTCTTTAAATTCAGAATTTTTTGGAAAGGTGTTTTTGAATAATTCTAGTGCTTCAATACTAAATTTCTCATTGTCAATATTCATTTGAAGATTGTTGGTATTCCTAAAGATATGGATATAAAATGAGGTTATCGTATTTAATAGGTCATCATAGCTATCTGCTTGAATTCCTTCAATGATATAACTAGCTCTAGCTTCATCAATAGGTTTGGTAATATTCAAATCAATATAATCAGGGTTTATTTGTTCAAGGATATAATCAAGCCTATCACTCTCGTCTGCCACAATTCCTATCTTTTTACTATCAACAAATTTGTGCTTCCCGTTAATTTTTCCATAGAGCGCATTGTGTAAGAGTGATATATCATCATGAGCATTTTCGGTTGCATTCTGAATCAAACGTATGTACTTATCCTTCTTTATCAGCGGAAAAAGTCCGGATGTTTTCTTAACTGAGAATGGTAATGACATAATCAGTTTGTTTAATTCTTCCCCGAATTTGACTGGATACTTATTTATTCTCATATGGTAGTCAACAAATGCATTTATGAGAAGATGACTATTCTTCACATTTTTACTAAGTAAATTATATTCTAAAGATTGCCAAAATCTTTTGTTATTACCATTAATAAAATATTTTAAGATCAATTCATAATTACTATTTTGAGTTTTTTCAATCTTTGTCTCAAAAGAATTGCTGTTCAGTGCCGATAAAATTATCGCTTCATCAGTTACGGATTTTTTAATCAACTCGTAAGTATTACGAACATCTAACAATTTTATTTTCCCTCGACAACTCCTGATTGCTGTTTTAGAATTTTCATATTCTTTCGGTTTTAATATCTTTAATGATGAATCAATATCTAGCGCAGGGTAAACAAATGTTGATATTCCTTCATCAATAATAGCTGCTTTAGATTTAGCTTCTAAATCTTTTACTTGCGAAATATCTCCCTCTTTGGATGCAATATGACCGGTATATACAATGTCTTGCTCAATAGGCAATTTCATACCGGCCGACAGCATCGACATAAATATTGAAACATCTGCTGAAAATCCTTTTATCGATAATTGTATATCCGATGATGAAATAACCCCTACATTTACAGCTGATAGTTCAAATGATCTTGGAGGTATTTTCAGTGATTGAACTATTTCGTTTACGTAGGGTAAAATGGTAACTCTTATGTGCTCTTTCACCGAATCATCAAAGTTAACGCTGCCGCTGAAGATTAAATTCTGAGAATTCTTTTCCTCAATAATCCTGGCAATAATTGTTGTTATTACTGCATGACCTTCTCTGGAGACCAGAACAGTTTTTGCTCTACCTATGTATGATTCATTTTCCATTTGTTAAAAAAATCAAAATCAATTTAGTTTTACTACTATTCTACCGGATTCTAAACCAGGATAGATTGATAAAGTGATTTCACCGGATATAATCTCTTCGGTTCTTGTCGATTGTATCTTCATATCCCCAGTCTCTGCTGCCATTGGATAATGTTCTTCTGGAAATGCTACCTCCCAGATTACATCTTCCTTTGTAATCTGACCCTCCCAAAGCAATCGGCCATTTGAAAGACTAATGATATAATCGCCTGGTTCAATGTCTCTAAAAGTTATGTCCTTTAATCCTCCCTCAAAAGACTGCGAACTTACCTTATTCCCATCTTTATATATTTCAATTTCTAGTGGTATTTGTTTAAAATATTCCTCATAGATTTTTTTATATCTTTTATTAAGCATGGGGTTATTTTTAATCTTATTCAGAATTTCTGATTTCTCTTCTTTTGATATGTTAATATCATCGGATAATATCATTATAATTATTTTATCCAATAATATATCTTTCTCTCCACTGTCCTTGGAACTGTTAAGTATCTGAGTTTGTATTCCTACCTCTATAAATTTTCCGAACAGCTTATAACCCTCGTTGTATTCATCAAGTTTTCCAAGTGTGATTATTTCATTGATAGCATCATGTAAAGAATCAACCGGATTGGGACTATCAAATGCCTTAGCAATGATCGGAATGAAATATAAATTTTTATCCAAATTCATAATTTATTTCTCCTTCGTTGCATCTAAAACATTATAAATTACATCTCTTACTCCAAGATCTATCGCAACCTCAAGAAATATTGGATCATGAGTTACTACATGGGCAATATTTCTCCAGAGATCAGGGACCTCATATATCCCCCCTTTCTTCCAATCCCTCCCAGCAAAGCGGCTGTATGTTGCTTTGGATAATCCAAACTCATTTGCAATCTCTGTATCATTAAATTCGTCATACTCAAAACTACTCAATATCTTATGCACTAATTGATAGATCTTGACTTCTCCAAGATTTCGAATTGTTGATCTGAGGAGATGGCAGTTTGTAGATTTTTCCTTTGCAATCTTTTCAAAGAATTTATCCCCCAAATATTCCTCCTCAATTAATTTCATTGGATCATAGTTGGAGTGTAAAGTGTTCCTTAGGCCATTCTCTTCATCAAGGCTCATCTCTGCAGAATGACCAAACCAATTATTAATTTCTTTTTGAATTCTCTGCTTTTCCCTAACATCGTTCGGGTTGGGATTTTCAATATGTTCTTCTAACCATTTAGTAAATTTCCTACCTTTTATACTAATTGGTTTCATTAGTTCAATTGTTCCGCTAGATAATTGCCACCTATATCTTTGATATAATAAGTTAATGTTTCTGCATGCTTCAAGCCAGGAGTATTTGAGATGTCGAATAACCATCTTTTTTATTAATGATTCAATTTCTAGTTCTAAATCAATTTGTGCGGTGTTTGGATTAGCTTCAATAAACATTGTAACTTGTTTATGCAATGATCTATATTGATTATCACAAAAAGGACCACTAATTTCACCAGCGTGCGTGCTTAATATTGAAAACTTAAATAGAGTTCTTTCGTATACCAAATCTATCTTTTCTTCAAGTTTTTTTTCGTTGGGTGGAATTGTAATAAAAGGATAATATTTTCTATTCCTTAATAATTGTAAATATTCGGGAAGTAAATATCTTTTTCTGTTTAATTGTAGTAATTTTCTTTCGCTTAGGAAGCAGTTCAGAGAATGCAGATCAGATTGAGCAGCAATTTTTTCAATTAATTCGAAGGTTGAAAGCAGAGAATATTTAATCTTCTCAATCATGATAACTTCAAATGGTGATATCCAATTGTAATTAACTTCAATTAGTACAAGTTTTTAATACCTAAAACAATATAATAAATCAAAAATAATATTTCTCAGATATAAAATTACTTTAAAGGCCGTTTTTATTGGAACTGAGACACTTTTTTTTCTTTATGGTCTTTTATGATCTTTGAAAAGATCGTTGAAATTTGGTCATATATTGCTTGTTAAATGACCTCCTCCCTTATAGATACCTTCCGAAATGGACAATTAAGGTTTTTTCAAAAGTATATTAAAATCGAAAGATTTATATATATGTAATCCGTTATGTCACTGATGATCGACACGAAAAGGATATTAATGCCTTCAACTTACTTATGGATTTTTTTATGTTTGATTTCATTTGTAAGCGCAGAATTACTTTCCGAAATTCTATCCCCATTCAAAACAGTTAATATAAATGTTATTTACAACTCGTATTCATCAATTATTGATTTTGTTATATACTTGGTATTGTTTTTGGGGTTATCTCAGGTTACAATAGGCAAACAATTCGATTCTCGCGGCGGAAAAGCAATGGTTGTTGCTGTTGGTTTTGTTCTGGCTATTGGTCTTTCGGTAAGTGAAACATACCTCGGATTTAATCTCCGCTCTTTTGGACCATTAGCAGCAATCATCTTTATTTTTCTTTTTGGACTTGTCATATTTCTTGGAATTAAATCTACCGGTATGGAAATCATTGGCTCTGCTTCGATCACTATAGTTCTGACTTACTTTTCAATTAGATCAGTTGCCCCCAGTTTTTTTGACTGGATGGCTGCAAATAAATACTTTTCGTGGATTCACTCTGTCATTTTGATTGCGATTCTCGTTTCAATATATAAAATCATTAAATTGTTTTTCTCCAAGAAGGATGAAAATATTTCATCCAGTATAGGAAATAAAATTAATAATTTAGTATCAAAACCAAGAGATTTTTTGAGAAATATAAAAGAAGAGAAGGATCAAAAAGATCTAATCAAAAAGGATCTCGAAAAAATAACCTCAGAAAGTGGAAAAAACTCAAAACAAATGATTGAGGATTTACAAGAAATTAAAATATTACTAAAACTATATGGATACTCAGAGAAGGGACGAGATTTAATCTCTAAGAAAATTGGATCTTTAGTACCTATAGAAAAAGAAATACATTTAGAATTCAAGAAATTAAATGACTTAATAAAACCACTTTCTAATCTCGATATCAAGAGTTTTAATAATCTAAGCGAACCTTATAAAAACCTACTTCCACCAGATCAAAAGCGAGTTGATAAAGCACTACAAATAAAGTGGGAAAATCTGAACATTGAAAAACAGATGTTAAAACTTGAAGAATCAATCAATAAATATGACAGATTATTTTCAGATCAACTTGAATTACTGATTCAGACTTTAAAATCTCATAATATTGACAAAGCATTCAGTTGTATTGATCAAGCCATAAAAATCGAGAGAACAATTCAAGTAGAAATGCAGCTATTAGAAAGCCTGAGTAAAAGTCTAGTATCTTTTTCTGATTCAAAATTGGAAGAAATTATTAATCTTAAGTAAATAGTTTCTATTCAAAATAAATGAGAGAAATTTCTAATAGCTAGAGTGTGCGGAGTTTATACGTGAAAATATCTATAATAATTAGAGATATCGTTTCACTTTTTAGTGGTAAAGACTCTGGGAATCTACAATTTATTGGTTTTGAGAAATTAACGTGTTAACTCTACACACTCTTCAGTTGAATCCATTTTTATTCTTTTATTGAGCTTTGGAGGTTTATCTGAAAGAATAAATAAATAATGTTCCTTTAATAATGCTCAAAGAGAGACAAAGTCAATTTTCAAGCTTCAGGTAAGTAATTATTTTCCTCTTTTTCAAAGGTTGATAAAATGGGATTCAAGTTTATATTAATAAAGCTTGAAGCTGAAAATGATTCAGCAATTTAAACTGTACTTAGCTGAAATTTTTTCAAATCAGATTTGAAGGAATAATTCCTCAATTTTAAATACTTATTGACCTTATTTTTGAAATCGAGAAGAATAAATATGATGAACTATTTTCTCATTACATAAAATCGTAATTCTATTTGCGTAGGTTCGGTTTACTTTGGTGGAAAGCATCATAATTAGACCGAGTGACTGGAGATATGATAGTTGATTGTAGAAATGAACATAGGAGCACGGTTGCTCACTATTCCCTCTTGCTATGTCTGTATAACTCATGTATACTTTCTTCGCGAATTTATCTGAAATCTGACTCGCTGCTTTAAGGATTAACAAATTTGTATCTGAAAGATCTGTTATAAGATCAACATAAATATCTCTTCTAGCGTTTTCAAAACATTTTTCAATACTCTCCTCCCCTTGTATTGCCCAATAAAATAGAGACTTTATCGCAACTCTAACATCGGAATTTGCTTCACTGACCGTATAAGCTGAAATTTTGGAATTTATTCCCTCATCAAGAAACTTTAATCCGGATTTTGATCTTTCATCTAATATCTTACCTATTTCTTCTGCATTGTAATTTCTGAAATGTATTAGCTCTGGTTGAAGGGTAGATTTTACACTCTGATCAATTTCATTTAGAAAACGTGGATCATTGCTAAGCATAATTATCATATAATTTTGATTGTCCCTTGATAGGAAGTACAGCAATTCTCTTTGTCTTTCTTTAGGAGACCAAAGATGAACTTCATCTAGAATAATTATTGTTTTACTGCTGTACTTTTCCCTGAATCTGTTGTATAATTCTGAAAGTGATAACCCCCTTGAGCTAATGTTCAGAAAATGTGCTAGAATTTTAAAAGAGGTAGAATAATATCTAACATTTGCATACAAAATATTTATAGAAGAATCTTCCTTGAATAATTGTTTAAGATATTTAATCATCAAAGTCTTCCCACTTCCCCTAGAACCAAAGATTACTTGGTTTACCGGAATGTTCGTTTTTTCATATTTAAGGAATGCATCGATAATCTTTTTGGTTTCTTCACGGATTAATGGATTTTGCGGCACATGGTTGAAGTCAAAAATTGAGTAATCAATAATTGACTTTGATTGATCGGATATACTCTTTCTCTTTTCGAGCATATAAATTTTAATATTCATTTAATTCACAACGTATAAACTCCACTATACGTATTATTTGTACTCTGTCTTTATATTTTTTACGGTTTAAGAATTAAAACAGAACTAAATACTAATAAAAGTGACCGAACGTATTTATTCTATCCTGTGTATCCTACTCCCAGAAACAAAGATTATATTAAAGTCTAAACAAATTTCCTCAACAATTAATAATTGGGAGGAATGTATTTATAAAACTCTGGAAATTAGTTCTGGTAATAATTTTTCCAATTTCACTTACATTTTTATTTTTCGAATGCGATATCCGAAATCATAAAGGCAATAAGTCAGTTAAAGTTATTGATACCATTAACATCTCCACGCTAAGATTACATAAAATATTTAATATCAATATGTGCGGTAGTAAAGGTCCTGGGAATAGCCATGTTGGTATTGAAATTAGACAGGGAATTCTGCGAAGTCTTATTTGAAACCAAGATACCATAGCTTGAACATAGATACCAATTTTTCATTGGCTCAATTTTATGGGGTAAGTCGAACTATGTAAGTTTATACTTCAAAAAATATATTTACTTAATATTTTTTGAATAATGAGTTCGAAAAGAATTAAAATGACTGGGCCAAAAGCAATAGCAAAAAAATGTGATAACGTTTTTAAATTAAAAGGCCAAACTGGCATATTTTCTGCTTTAGTATATAAATTTTCCAGTAACTCCATTATCTCTTTTTTACTACTTAAACTGATATCATTTTCTGCAGCATTAAGATTATTTAATATAGATCGATTAACAGAAAGATATTTATTACTTATACTAGTTAATGTGCTACGTTTTGCTTCTGCCATTACTTTATGTACGACACCAAGAGGGTAAAAGAACACGAATGTAGTTAAGGGAATAACTCCAGCTAAACCAAGAATAAAACCAAGATTCAGCCTTCTCCAAGTAAAATAATGTGCTATCAGTTGAATCATGATTGGTACAAGAAAATACGTAAAGGCCAATGAGAGTTCACCCAGACTTCTTAATCCACCAGATTTATCAGGCGCTATCGGTTTTATTTCGATGAGATTATCTTTTTCTAATTCCTTTGTCATTTTTATTTGACAAATAATAATCATTATATATTTCAATAAGACTTCGGGAAGTATTATTGCATTTAAACCGAAAAATAACACTACAGCTATAAAAACTTCTGGATGAGATGGGGAATTCCATCCTCCTTCACGAAAGAAGATGGCACTAGTATTAGAATAGAAAGATATTATAACAAATGAATATTTGATTACATTTAGCGTTAAATTTCTCTTGGTTACGAATTGCAAATACTTATTTGTCAATAAATCCTGTTTCTCAGTATCTAAATTGCTTGTGAAAGAAGGTATTTCACTAATAAAGAAAATAAAACGTCTTATTATTACCCTTAAAATGATAATGAAAAATGGTGAGGTACTTAATGCAAAAGAAATAAAAACAAAATCTTCAAAAAGACCTATTTTTTCTCTTCCTAAAGAATCGACTCCATTAATTATCAGGACATTATTTAAGTATGCAATAAAAGTTATAATCAGGGTGGGTATTGTAATTACAATAAAAATTCTCATTAAAAGAGTGGCAAATGATTTGTTGTCATCCAGAAAGAATAACAAAATCTTACTCTCTTTAATAAAATCATTGACAATAATTTTTTTCATGTTGATTAATTTTTAGTAAATATTATCTATTAAATTCCAACTTGAAAGTGAGCTACTTAAAACTTTACCAGATTTATTTATTTTATAATTCAGGAGATAGGTATCAGGAGAGTATACCAGATTTGTAATTCTTAGACTTACACTATCCTTCATAACCACTGGATATCTGGCATAATCTAAATATTTATGAAATGCATCATCATCTTTTATAGCTAACGGGATTTCTGATTCAGAATCATAAACCTTATCAACTATCTTTTCATTTTCTTTTACAATAACAAAAAAAGTGCTTGAATCCTGAGCGATTCCTTTCCACCTCCAGAATGATCTTGGTATGGTTTCAAGGTATACTGATTCGGGATATTTTTTAATGATATAATTCTTATACTCTTCAATTGTATTTAATTTTATAAAAAAGGAGATAAATGCGTATACTAAGTATGTTGTAGCTAGTAAATAGATGCTTTTTAATTTGACAACTCTTTTGTATTTAATTAAGCTTACAACAGCTACAGTCAAGATAAGAAATGAAATAAACATATAGACCGGGTCGAATTCAAATATAAGATCAAGACTATAAATTTTCCCCGAAAAAGGCCAAAATAGTTTTACCCCATATGGATTGAAATAATCATATAATACGTGAATAACCCAAGACATTAAAGATAAAATGTACAATGGTAATATTTGGTTTTTAACATTTTTATTAAAAAGTAAAAATGTAACCAGAATCAATATAGCTGAATATATCGGAGATAGTGCGAGTGTGGTTGTATATTTTCTATGTGATAAATAAAATATAGTCCCGGGCCCATCCAATAATACAGTTAAATCCGGTAAAATTTGGGAACAGATACTGATAGTTAACGCAGGAATATTTCGAAACTTTGAGTGGGATTGAGAAAGAACAACCCCCGCAGCAATATGATCTATCAGCATCATTAAATAATCAGAGTAATATTATTAATAAATCTAATAAATTGGTTTGGAAAAGAGAAAAGTTAAAATTTAAGTTTTAATTTTGCGAAAACTGACATGACCACCGAAAAGAGAACCAATTATTAAATTAATATCAAGAGAAAAAATATTTTTGACTGATGCAGTGATTGAAGTGGTGAAAAGCTAAAATGGATCTGTTTTCTAAATTACCGTTACTGATTTTATTTTTCTTAAATGCAATAATTATCAAAGCATTTCACTTTCAAATTTTGAGCAGAGAATGAAAACCCCCATCAAATTTTGTCTAGAAATGTTATTATAAGATTTGGATTTTAATGAAGGACATTGATTTCGGCTTGATTTCAATGGTTTTCTCAGATAAACTTAAAAATGCTTGAGGTCGCATTGATAGATGAAGCAGTAATTGAACGTTTTTGAACATGATTATGGAAGAAGATTGCTATTTACAAAGTACGCCAAACTATACGGCGTCTACCCCTTTTTCTAGACGAATGATCTATCATTATTGATGAAAAAGAAGCTGGTATTTACTGATTCCAGATTACGATATCTAAAGTTTCTTTATTGTTCATTCATCCACCGCAAACTGAACTCAATCCGAACCTATTTTTTGCACAATAATCAGCTTTTCACTATTAGTGCTGCCTGAAAATGCCAGATGCGAACTGATTTCTATTAAATTTCTCTCGCACTCGTCACTACCTCAAACCCGACGCCTAATGCTTCAAAATGTTTTTTACCGCAGTTAATTCTATCCACTTCGGCATTTCGTAGTTTAAGAAAATCCTTTGTTCCTTTTGTCTCGCGAACAAGATATATCGTGGTATCAAAATGTTTAACTATTGCCCAGTCAGGATTGTATTCACCTATTGGTGTTTCAACTTTGAACCAGCCAGGTAATTTAACGAAGAGCTTTATGTCATCCCTTCTGTCCAATTCTTCAGCAAATTTTCTTTCTACCTCGCTATCATATACAACTGCATCATAAACGGACTTTTTAACTTCGAGCCTGTTAGTTAAATAACTAAGGATTTCTTCATCCTCGAATAATCGCATACTCCATTCCTGGTTTGCAATTCTTTCGTATTTGATACCATCAATCATCAGCTTATGTAGCTCTCTTTTGATTATTGATGAAACAGAGTCCATATATTTTTGTGGATTGACAGCAAACTCCTCAAGGCGATTACTTTTAACCAAAATTTCCACAATTGTTTTTCGCGTTAATTCAGTTTCTCTCTGCAGGTAATTTATTATATCAGGCAATGGACCCGAGTATTCCACTTCATATACATTCGCTCTTGTTTCCTCACCAATAACACCTTTTCTTGTCACATCAAGTTGACCTTCACGATAGTTTACTTTTATTGGTTCGATCTTCTCCATTTTTTTAATTGAACTAACACAATTCTCAATTAATTTTCCTGATGCATATTCAACTTCATAAGTGGTTTTTGGTTTTATTTTGTTCCATAACTTCTCGAACTCAGGATCGAGAAATACTTGCTTATTTATTTTCAGTCGTTCGGGCTTTTCATCTTTCTTAATGTGACGTTCTAGTTGATATGAAAGCATTGTTGAAATGACGTCATTCTCCAAATCTTTAAATTCTTCCGCTAAACCAAGTGTAAATCCTTCTCTCTTTGGATCGAAAGCAGCCGTAATCTTACCTGAATCATCTAGAAATCCTTTCTCTTTCAAACTACTCCAAATCTTTTCCGAATTTTCCCTTCCAACTTGAATTTCCTTATCATCTAATATCATTGAAAGCTTTGAGAATCCAAGCTTTGGAATCTTACCAAAGGTGACTCCACAATCTTCTTCATATTCCTGCTGTAAGGACCTAGCAAAGTCCTCATAACTTTCATTGGCGAGGATTGTAAGCTTATTTATGTTTTCATCGAACACTCTATCTCCATCCATGTTTACAGGAAGTCTTAATCCACGACCAATCTCCTGCCTTTTTTTCATTACTGATCTTGTTTCATTCAAAGTGCAAATCTGGAAAACATTAGGATTGTCCCAACCCTCTCTCAATGCCGAGTGTGAGAAGATAAACTTTAAAGGTTCTTCCAGCGATAGAAGTTGTTCTTTGTTCCTCATTATTAAGGCGTAAGTATCGTCGTCCGCCTGAGTTTCTCCTGAAGTATCTTTTAGTATGCCTTTCTTATCCTGCGAGAAGTATCCATCGTGCAGCTTATCAATCGGATGTGAATTTATGTTTTTATATTGCGGCAGCTTGGTAAGATCTTCAAAATGTTTTTCAAACATTTGCGCAAATTTGCCTTTAACCGGTTTCCCTTCTTCATCATAGCTGCGGTAATTTGCAACACGATCTATAAAAAATAACGAAAGAACCTTTACTCCTTTATCTTTTAACTGAAGTTCCTTATCAAAATGCTTTTTTATCGTATTACGGATCTGAACATCCATCATTTCATCTTTTAATCCACCACGCTCCTGACCAAGATATAACCGACCAACCGTAAAATCTATAAACTCGTTACCCGGTTCAGCACTTATGTCTAATAATTCATATCCATTCCTGTAAATTTCTCTTTCGTTAGATAAGGCAAATAAGTCAGCGTTTTGTTTTACCCAAATATCTTTTTCTTTTACACCATTTTTAGTTTGAACTTGAAGTCTTATTCTTGCCCGAATTCCATTTTTGTTATCTACATTGAGCAGCTTTACATAAGCTTCGTTTTGAGATTCCGAGCCACGAACATCTGCTACAATAATTTGCTTAACTAATTTTAGCTCATAAGCTCGTATTGGATCGAGTTTGTAAACCAGATTATATAAATTTTTATGAGTCGCTGAATATCTGAATATGCAAAGAGGATTTAATGATTTTATTGCTTCCTGAGATTTAGGCGTGCTGTCAACGCTTTGAGGTTCATCAATAATAACGAAAGGATTTGTTGCCTGAACGAATTCAATCGGTTTTCTTCCCGATAATTTGTCATTATCCTTAAAAATTACATTACTCTTCTTTTCATCTTCACTGTCGGAAAAATCTTTCCTGAAAGCATCTATATTTATTATCATAATCTGAATCTGATTGCTGGTAGCGAATTGTCTTAGTCTGTTCGCTTTTCGGCTATCATAAACAAAATGCTCGAACTCAATGTTATTATAAAGCGCTTTGAAATGATCTCTGGTCATCTCAATACTTTTTAATGTACCTTCACGAATAGCTACACTTGGAACTACAATAATAAACTTCTTGAAACCATATTTAATGCTAAGTTCAAAAATCGTTCGCAGATAAACGTACGTCTTACCTGTACCTGTTTCCATTTCAACTGAGAAGTTAAAACCGTTACTCTTGAAATCATCTTCGGTGGTTATATCGAGATCATTGTACTCCTGGATTTCCTTAAGGTTTGAATGAATAGTTTGATTTGTAGCCAACAAATTGTTTGCTATACCAAGTTCAGTTTGAAATATGCTACCCTGTCCTGTTGTTACAGAACTATTTATTTCTAATGTAAAATCACCTTTGTGAAGCGGCTGTCCTTCAAACAAATCTACGATGCTGTTGATTGCATCAAGTTGAAATTGTAATGTGCTGTCAAATTTTATTTTCATTGGTTACCAGAATTTATTTTCTACGTCATTTATAATATCATCAGAAAGTTTAAAGTTCATTGCCCCTAACATATCAAATGTTTTTCGTTCTTTAATAGGTTTTAAGCAAGCAACGCAAAGAATATCTCGCGCCCTACTAAACGCAACATAACCTAGCCGGTAATCATCATCCTTTTCAGTGTTCGCTTTCTCGGAATCAAGCCACTTTAGTAATTCATTTTCTGTTTGTGCACAAACCAATACGGACGTTGCCTCCAATCCCTTTGAACTATGAATTGCAGAATAAAAAGATGTTGAACCAAGAATAAACCTTTTCTCGCGCAAATCCTCTAACGATTTTGTAATCTCAGTTGCACTGTTTGATAAAGACAAGGAACATTGAAATTCTTGTTTAAATAATTCTATAATGAATTTAGGATCAATTCTATCCTCCGATAATGATTTAATCTTTCTCAATATATGAAAACAAAATTTCCTAAAGGCTAGTTCGTCTTTTGTGAAAAATAAAACCTCAGATTTTTTCAAACCTAGTATGCCAAGGATTATACGAGACACCTCGTGGAGATGATTATATTGTTTATGATTGTTTTTGGGTAATTCGGATAGGCCACGTTGATTACAAACATCAGATAATAATTCCCATTTTTTTGATAAAACTAATTTTTTCTTTATAGTCTTGCCAATTCTATTACAGGTGTTATTATGAATAGTATCTAAATCATAGTGTGTGTTTATTTGTTCGTAAACATTAATAATCTCAATTTTATTACTCTTTGTTATAAAATAAACCGGAATTTCATTATCACCAAAGTCAGATGTTTGCTTATTCTCCGGTAGTTTTATGTAATGATTAATAATATTAACAATGTTGCTGCTTGAACGATAATTTTTTGTTGATGAAGTGACGCATTCTTTAAACAGATGTTGTAGATCCATCATAGCAGTTTCGTTAAAGGACTTTGGGGTTGGTTCTTGCTTAATTTGCGATTGATTATAAGTGAAGTAGTAAATTGATTGAAGTGGGTCACCAATACAAAAAAAAGAGGTCTTTTTAAGTTCAATTAGCTTTTTTATCAGAAAATGCTGTATTAATCTGGAATCTTGATACTCATCAATGAATACGTATTGTAATCTGTGTGAAATAATTCGTTTTATGTTTTCATCCTTTTTAATTATGATAAAAGCTTGATTTAAGATCTGATCATATGTAACGATTCCATCATTTACTAAATTTTCAGAAAAATTAATTGCCCAATTCTTAGCTGCAAATTTGTTTTTATTATTTTGAACCTTTACTCTGTCTATATAATATTTCTCTACTTCACTAATATTGAGTAAATGGGCAAAGGGCTCAAAGATAAAGTGGATTAAAAAGCTATGAATGGTGCCTACAAAAAGATTTGATCGAATATTAACTTCCTTGGTGAGTCTAGTTTTAATTTCGTCGGTAGCTGCATTAGTATATGTAACTACTGCACAAAACTTATGTGCATCTAAACTTGGTAGACATTTAATAACCTCATTTGTGATTGAGTAAGTTTTTCCAGCACCTGGACCTGCAATCACTATTTTTAGGTTATTCAATCTCATTGTATTTATTCTAATATAAAAGCAAAAGCCTCTTTTATATAGGAAGGAATTGTAAAAGAAGATTCGTCTCTTTTATTTAGAGAATTTAAAAGATTTATTGCAAATTCAGATTTATAATCATCTTGCTTGTTCCCTTCATTATCGCGGACATCAATTTCACTATAGAACTTTTCAACATCTATAGGGTTTGAGCCTAATACCCGTTTTAGTTGTTTCCCACGTATTGGCCGAGTTGCAATTAAAGCCTCGAACAATAAATCCTTTCCATTCCCATCCTTATTAGCATCAATGATCTCTTTTTCAAATGTAGATAAAGTTTCACTGGTATATTTTATCAATATTTTATTACTGGAATACCTCGATTTTAACTTATAGGCCCTCTCAGCTATCCTTTTTGATTTATTTGAGTCACTATCCGTTATTACAACACACTTAATGAAAAAACCTGCTTTGATTGTTTCTAAAAAATGCTTGAAGGCAACACCACTAACATTAACTATGTTGCAACCATATTGTTCCAGACTATTCTTTGTATATATCTCAAAAAATTTTGGTAACAGTAACAGCTCTGAAATGCCCTCAACCAGGATGATTTTCTTAGCGTAAAACATTGTTGCTTTAGTTGCGTCAAGATATTTTTGTAAATATACTTTAGATTTTGGAGGGATTTTCCTGAACAAATAATATGGCTTAACTTCATCATTATCTCTAAATAATACAATTGTATTGTCAAGCGGGAGTTTTGAAGTTATATGGGTAGAATGAGATGTGGCAATTATTTGAACATAATCTCTAACTCCCAAAACAATCTTCTTTGCCAAATTCTCTTGTAAATGTGGATGAAGATGAACCTCGGGTTCTTCAATACCAATTAAACGAAAAGAAACCTGATTCTTTGTATCGCTTTTTTTTAACAAATGGGAAAGTAATAATGATATATATAGCAAATTATTTCGACCTAGACCATTTCTTGAAATAGGTATAGGATCTGATCCATAAATCATACTAATCTTCTTCAACATTTCGACTGCTTCCATTTGAGAGAAATCAAAATCGATTTTTGTATCATCCCCAATTAGGGAAATAGATTCAAGATAAAGTTCTATTTCTTTTTTTAATTCTTTGAGCTCAGTGTTTCCCTTGATAACATCTTTTAGATTTAATAGTTGTTGTTTGACTGCTTTTAATTTATTCTCTGTTTGGAAATAGAGGACTTTAAATAAAATAGAATTATTTCCACTAGCAAGAAGGTCAACTTCTGGATCACGAAGAGCGTTAAGTAATTCAAATTTTAGATATCTCATTAATCTGTAGTCTATAGATTTCGTTGAATCGTCTCCTCCGAATATAAAATAACTGTAATATTCAATCGGAAAATCAATGAAGCTCATTTTTCTTTCAAAAAAACTCTCCGTTGTTTCGCTATCTTCTTTTATTAGTCCATTTAATATTTCCTTTTGTCCATTTAGCCACTTATTCAAATCCTCACGCTTTGAATAAAGATAGGTTATTTTGGCTTTATTCCTCGACATTTCTGCTACCCATTCTCCAGTAAACCAATCGCCGACAACAGCTTCTTGGTCCTCATTAAAATTGCTTAATGTTACCTCGATTCTAACCTCAGGAAATACAATTTCATCATTCGGGATATTTTCGACTATTTGACTTTTAAAAGCTCTTACAGAGGCGTAATTAATGTCATCTACCCTCAAATTTCTCTTCGCAGTAAATGAAATTTCCGAACTAAATATTAATGCAAGTGAATAAAGCAAATTACTTTTACCTATATTGTTTTCCCCAATAATAAGAGAAAAGTCTTGCAACTCAATTTCAAAATTTCTAAAGTTTCGGAAATTTTTTATTGATAGTTTATCAACCCTCATTACTCACCTCACACCGTTTGAAATTTTACAACACCCTGGCTTTTCATTATGAGTGCGGCGTTGGTTTTTAGTTGATCGTTGTTCTGGAAGCCTTCATCAAGACAGATTACTCTTACAGGTTTTCGTTCTGCCATTGCTTTTATTAACTCGTTTGTCAGTGCTCTTTCCAAGCAAATTAGAAGTTCTCCTTCTCCAATGCTAAAGACTGCTTTACCTTCTATCTCAAGTTTTTCTATTTTAGTTGTAAGCTCGAAGCCAGATTTGAGCAGCAGCTCATATAGTATTGCTTCCTGATCTGCGGATTCTGAAATGTGCGTTATGTGAAGTTCTAATTGCTTGCCTATTGCTTCCGCGGTCTTATCTACATTTGCATCCCAGCTTGAAAAGTTTGAGGGTGCAAGTTTGAATACCTTAAACCCAAGGTCGAGCGGAGGGTTTTCTTCCTTAAACATATCTACATTTTGTTTTTGCTCTTCTTCAATCTTTTTTATTACTCTGCGAATTCTTTCTTTGCCAATATCTGCTATCGATTTATATCCAGCTTGATATGCTTCACTATTTTCATTTGTTGGTTCTGGAAGTTGAGCACAGATAAATTTTCTATTCCCACCGTTTTTTTTGTTTAGTTCCAATATAGCTTGAGCTGTTGTACACGAACCTGCAAAATAGTCTAATACAATATCTTGGTATGAAACTGTTTGGATAATGAATTTCAATAAGTCTACCGGTTTAGGGAATTCGAAAAATCTACCTCCCATAAGATTTTCAATTTCAGACGAACCTTTTCGAGTGCTAGCTATTTTCCTCAATACACTTTGAGGATTTATAAATCCTCTTTCTTTTTCATACTGCAGTACTCCATTTTTGTCAAAGAAGAATCTTTTAACTCGTTGTCCCTTACTATCAAATGTTTCTTTCCCATCAAGCCAGGAGAGAATTTGATTCCTCATTGCCCAACCAGCTTCGAGTGTAACTTCTTTTGAAAGTTTCCCTTTCTTGAAAATCATTTCTCCATCAATAATCTTGACTACCTCAGCGACTCCAAGCTGATCTCTAAATATCCGATCTCCACCTTCATATTCAATGGTCGGTGGGAACGTAATTCTACTTGCAGGATTACCTTTAGATATTTTCTTAATGGCTCGCTCAGAAATTATATCATCATCCCCATAATATCTAAAATTCGATAAAGTATTTTTATCTCGAGCAAAGACTAATATATATTCGTGGGCTCTAGTAAAATGTCCGGCAGCGGTTCCAGTTCCCAAATCCCAAATAAGTTCAGCTATAAAGTTTTCTTCTCCAAAAATATCATCACAAATTGATCGTAAATTTTTTACTTCACTATCATCAATTGAAATAAAAATTACCCCATCATCTTTTAATAAATTCTTGGCAAGAAATAATCTTGGATACATCATATTCATCCACTTGCTATGGAAGCGTCCTTCAGTATCTGTATTCGTGCTGAACTTTCTACCTTCGCTGTCAACCTGTCCGGTGTATGCAAGATAAGTTTCAAGACTCTCAGAATAGTTATCCGGATAGATAAAATCATTCCCGGTGTTGTAAGGTGGGTCAATGTATATCACCTTAATTTTGCCTAAGTAACTCTTCTGTAAGAGTTTAAGCACTTCAAGATTATCACCTTCAATAAATAAGTTTTCTGTAGAGTCAAAGTTTATACTTTCATCACGTGCAGGAATTAAGGTAGCAAGACTTGGCTGCTGTATAATCTTAAAGCAATCTGCTTTGCCTGGCCAGTTCATACCAAACCGCTCCTTACCAACGTCAACAGTTTCGCCAAGTGTTAAGCGTAGTTTATCCCAATCAATTTTATCGCCTTCAGTGAACACTTCAGGAAATAACTGTTTTAGCTTCTGTTTTTGTTCTTCGGTGATATCCATTGAAGTAAGTGGAAATTTTTCTATTTCTGACATTTTGTTACCTTAAAAAACAATTTATTAAATCATTTTCCATTTTATTAAAAATAATTCTTGAAGAAAAACATTCTGATGCATTTTCTTTTCTATTTCATCAAGCAATTTATCCTTCATTATCTCAATTTCTTTTGCTGCATTGTCGTATTCACGCCAGGCATCATCGCGCTTAGTTTCTAATCTCTTTCGTTCTTTTTCCAATTTCAATTTTTCCGGCAAGTTAGGTGCAAGCCTTGCCTGTTTTTTTATTTCCTTGATTTCATCATCCAATTCCTTCAATGCAATGCGAAGCGAGTTTCTTTTATCCTCGCCCCACTTATCAAGTTTTTCCAGCTCTACTTCAAAATAATTAGAATTTCTAACTTCAACATCGTCAATTATTTCATTACGTTTTCGCTGAATGTTATCTTCAATCTTAGACTTAGCTTGCGATGGAGGAATATTTTCACCATCTTCATCAAAGCCATACAAAGAGAACATTCTTTTACATTCATCATCGTTTAGGATTATTCCTTCATCCGTTATTCCACTTGCAATCAAATAATCTTCCTCTTCTAAAGCAGACAGTGATAGATGAGATACTGATAGCCAACCGGTCTTACCAATGTAAGGTTCAAGAATCGAAATTTTGGTTGGAGTTTGACTGTAGTTAAAAGTAATTAAGCAAGAATTGGTTTCATACTGTTTGCAGCCGTTGATTATTCTTTGCGCCAGAGGATGACCAATTCTATATATGTTTGCATCGTTTATGTCTTTACCTATTCTATAAGGTCCCGGGTGTATTATTTCTTCAGGAAAAGGATTAGTATGCAAATAAAACGAATATTCTTTTTCATCGAACTTCGCATAACTCGACAGATAATATCTTGTCAAATTCCACAACCAATCTTCATACTTTGAAAGATATTCCTTACTATATTTAAGATTAAGTCTGAGCTTTTCCGTTACCTCCTGATCAAAATTTTCAAGTAAAGTCTGTCGTGTTTTTTTCACAGTATCAGTTATCTCTTCTTCAAGTGATCTCTGCAGTTCATCAAAAGCAAATGAGATTTCTGTCTCAGTCCTACAATTCTGATAAATATTTGCAATTCTTTTTTCAAAATCTATACCGGACTCAATTGCACCCAACACCTCATCACTAGCTCCAAAAACACCTTCAAATAATTTGAACTTCTCAGCTAGTAGATTGAATACTCTTTGATCTGCGGCATTGCTTTTATTCAGGAAGTTAACAACAACCACGTCATACTTCTGACCATAGCGGTGGCATCTTCCTATTCTTTGTTCTATTCTTTGAGGATTCCAGGGAAGATCGTAATTAACAACCAGCGAACAGAATTGTAAGTTTACACCTTCAGCTGCAGCTTCCGTTGCTATCATCAATTCTGCTTCATCACGGAAATAGTCGATCAGTGCTGAACGAATATCGGCGCTTTTTGATCCGGATATTCGATCAGTACCTTTGTATTTATCAAGCCAATTCTTATAAATTTCTCTTGATTTAATATCGTTATTTGATCCATTGAACAAAACTATTTTACCGCCAAATTCGGTCTGCTCCAGAAGTTCAAAAAGATATTTTTGAGTTCTGGTTGATTCTGTAAAGATAAGTGCTTTGCTATTAGCTCCTAACCGTCGTGCTTCTGCAAAACCTCTTTTAAGCGCAGTTAAGAGAACCTCACCTTTTGAATTTCTTTTTATTGAATAAGCTAGCTTATGGAATTCCCGAAGCTTTGAAGTTTCAAGTCTTATTTCTTCAATTTCTTGCGGAAGGTAGACTCTCTCTTCAATCTCTTCACCATCATCTTCCCATTCATCTTTAATATCTTCATATTCTTCATAGTCAGTAGAAATAAATTCTTCTACAGCCTGGGTTTGATCTTTCTGCGATAGAATAATATCATCAAGTTTATTTGCTAACGCTTCTAATGTGCCAGATATAGCATAGGTGGATGATGCAAGCAGTTTTCGAAGTATCAGAGTCATAAGTGATCTTTGACTAGGAGGTAAGGCATATAAACGTTCACTCTGAAGATAATCAGAGACGAGTTCATACAATCTCTGCTCTTCAGCTGAAGGGTAGAATTCCTGAGTTATAGATATTCTATTTGTATAGCGAACGTATTCAAGAACTTGCCTTCGTAACGTTCTGATACAGATTGGTTTAATTCTCGCTTTCAGTTCATCATAGACCGTTTCATCATTAAGCCTTAAATATTGGCTCTTATAGCTCTTCAGATCTCCAAAAGTATAATCATCAATTATGCTTACAAGTCCATATAATTCCAATAACGAATTCTGTAAAGGAGTTGCAGTTAAAAGTATTTTTGGTCGATCTGATATTGATGACTTTATCGAGTTTGCAATCTTGTTGGATGGTTTATAAACATTTCTTAAACGATGGGCTTCATCTATTACAACTAAATCCCAGCGAATGTGTTTTATATATACTTCTTGCTTTCTAGCAAATTGATAAGAGCAGATAATAATTTGCTTTTGATCAAATGGATTTAAGTTGCCTTGTTTAATTTCATAATTAAAGGACTTTGTTTCTAGGATTGCTGAGGGTAAAAAGAATTTGTCAAGTAATTCCTGATGCCACTGCTTGCGAAGATTTGAAGGGACAATGATAAGAATTTTTCTTTTACGTTCTGCCCATTTTTGCGAAATGACCATTCCAGCTTCTATTGTTTTACCAAGGCCAACTTCATCAGCGAGTATTGCGCCGCTTGATAATGGAGAACGAAAAGCAAACAGTGCGGCTTCGACTTGATGAGGATTGAGATCGACCTGTGCATCAAGAAGAGTAGAGGCCAATTTTTGTATGCTATCAGCCGGACTACGTTTTGTTAGCTCATAAGCGTAATATTTTGCATGATATGGAGTGATTTTATAATCTGACATCTATTGGATATTAATTTTTCATAGTTAATTCACTTTAAAGATAGAATCCGTTCTGATATTATGTGTATCAATTAATTATACTAACACTTCTTTGATACAACCTAAGTAAGTTCAATAATCAAATTCTATCAATTAACAATTTCTTTATAAATGCATAAGCACTATATACGTCATAATTAATTTGCGGAAGTAGTAAACCCTGAATATCACCGTTAAACTCACTGTCAGCGATTTTCATTTCCATATTTGTAATGAAGTCTCTACTTGTAATATCATGGTTTTCGTTGTGCATATAAAATTTAAAGCATTCAAGCACTTTATGGATTTCTAAATCTATTCTATTTAATACGTACCAGATATCAAATAAATCCCGACCTTTATTCCGTTGATAGAGCGCTCGCAGTTTAGTGCCAAGCAATTCTTCAACCAAAAAAGTTTTAATCATACATTCGCCGGTAAGAAAGCTGTTCTTTATATCATGTCTGATTTCATTATATCCCAAAACACTAAAGTGTTCTCGAGTATTAATCTCAATTTTTAATTTGAGAGGAATATTCTCATACTCGGAAGTAAATCTATAAATCAATGTATTGTTATGAAGCGATCGCTCGTATTTAGCATTTCCTAAGAATAATAATTGCTCCCTTAACAGTGTTAGTAAAGGTCCAATTTCGCCTTCGTGAACTTGAACTAAATCAATATCCTCAGAATATCTCGCTTGCGGTTTCAAATACAATTTATGAAGTGCTGTCCCCCCTCTAAAAGCTAATTGTCTCCGTAGCTCATCATTCGAAAATATTTCAAAAAGAGCTTTCTCAATTACCAGATCTTGTTCAACTTGAAAATTATTCTGCCACGGTGCAGTTTTACTCCATTCAATTATGTATGCTTTTGGTATCATTTTGGCAATGCACCTCTAAGAGGAAAATCAGTCTCTATTTTATAATTTTCAATTACTTTCCAAACCGGATGTACATCAAATCCATTTTTTTTAAACCCTTGCTTCAGCGGCACTCTGAATGTTTTTTTATTCTTAAGATAATTTTTTATTACCTCAGCCAACTCTTTCTTTCCCAAAACTATATCCAGCAAGTAACCTAATCTTTGTAAAGTGGTCAAACTAAAATTATTTTCAAGCACATTAATCATTCTCTGCGAATCCATAGCATCAGATAATTCATATAGAACAGTAACTGCCCTGTTCAGTCCCCCAATTCTTTTTTGATAATCAATTAGATCCACGGCAGTCAACTCAACATTTGACATGCTTATATAGCCAGTATCGGTTTTTCTTTGTTCAATACCATGTTTGGCCATATCAGACTTTACAACATAATTTATTTTTAATCCTTCAACTTTAGTATCACGTATCGGCGGTTTATTGATAAATACATAAGTCTCCATTGCTTGTTGATGCGATGCTCCATGAAAAGCCGCGGCAGACAATAATCCAAGATAATATGGTCTTCCTAGATATTTGAATAGCGCATCAATGAACAATTCTGCAGGAAGTATTTTTCTAACTTGATATTCCGGCGGAATGATTAAATAAAATCCTCTAAATACAGAAACAATTTTATTCTTTTTCGAAAGCCTGTTTAATGATAACTTTATCGCAGCTTCTGATTGATTAGGAAATTCTTTCTCCAAATCTCTCAAGCTAAAGCATAACTTTCCTTCAGCCTGGACTTGACTAATGTGCTGCTCTAAATAATTGTAATTTTTCTTATTCTTCATATTAATTCTGAGTATTTGTTAGCGAAAAGTATCACATTTTAATAACTATCGCAAACAATTATTCGCTTATCTAAATTTGTAATCTATCTTCTTGCTTTGTGATTTTTTTTTCTTCATGGGTTCTTCTAAAAACTCAAACTTATTTGTTAAAAGGTTTATTCTCGGAAACACCTCCAATTTATAATCTTTATCAGTTGAGACAATGTAAGCTCCCCAATGTGGATAACCTGCAATTACATAGACGTGGTCTTCGTTCTTAAAATCAAATAGATTTTGCTTGCCATATAAATTGAGAATTTTACTATATGATTTTAGTTCGAACATTTAACACAACTATTATTAAGAAACAGAAAAGATTTTAATTAGAAATTGGCGGGCAACACTTTGTCCATTCCAGCATGTTGAAGTATCATGCTTAGTGAAAATATAAAATTCCCTTTAAATCTACTACTCCACAAAAATATTTATTTTTCTTCTGGGTAAATGTCGGAAAATAAAAACGCAACCCCTTCTACAAGTTCAAAATTGTATATGTTGCAAATGGATAATAAATTATCTGATGTAATTTTATTCCTAAATGGAGAATCAAAATGTATAACAAGCTTGTAACGAACATTAAACCATTAGGTTTTACCTGGGAGACTAAAGATCCATTCCTATTTTGCGTTCATCACCTGGACAACTATCCCAAAGGCAATGATCAGCTCGGACCAGCAGCATCGTTGGCTGGAAGAAATCTCGGCCAGGATTTTACAACAAAAGACGGCTGGCGAATGTAACACGGAGAGACTGTTCCCGGTTTTCCGGCACATCCTCATCGAGGTTTTGAAACTGTAACTGTTGTGTTAAATGGATTTGTTGATCATTCCGATTCACATGGTGCTTCCGGGAGATATGGTAACGGAGATGTGCAGTGGATGACTGCAGGAGCCGGTTTACAGCATTCAGAAATGTTTCCCCTTTTGAATAAAGATAAATCCAATCCACTAGAACTTTTTCAGATATGGCTGAACCTGCCTAAAGCTAAAAAGTTTTCAAAACCTTATTATAAAATGCTTTGGGCAGAAGACATTCCTACAGTTGATCAAAAAGATAAAAATGGAAAATCAACTCAAGTAACTATCATTGCTGGAAAGATAGCTGATGTAACAGCACCTGATCCTGCTCCGGATTCATGGGCAAATGATCCCACTAACAACGTCGGAATCTGGTTGATAAAGATGGAACCTAATGCTCAGTGGACCATTCCAGCTGCATCACTTGAAGTAAACAGATCGCTATATTTTTACAGAGGATCTAAAATAAATATCACTGGAATTACAATAGAGTCTTATCACTCCGTTGACTTGCTTGCCGATCAACCGGTAATTATAGAAAATGGGAATGAAGATGCTTTTCTGCTTTTACTTCGAGGTAAACCGATCAGTGAAAAAGTTGTGCAGCACGGACCTTTTGTGATGAATAGCGCTGAAGAAATACAACAAGCGTTTAACGATTATCGTAAAACACAATTTGGCGGATGGCCATGGTCAAGACATGATAATGTACATTCACGTGGCTTGGGAAGGTTTGCAAAGTATTCTGATGGTAAAGAAGAAATAAAATAATTTAATCTAACTGCATAAAAGTCGGATTCTCTGCGGGCTTGAAAAGAAGATATCAGAGTTTTTTATTCGGCTTTTTCTCTTCATCAGCATTTGGCATAATAGGAATTCTTGGCTGCTTAGCGAATGCAAATGATAACTGCTCATACCAGGATTCATCGGAACCGGTCATTCCCAGTATCTTGTTCCAAAGTACAACCGGGGGTCCGAATTCATGCCAGTCAACCTCAAGCACTCTTACTCCCCGCCTTCTCATTTCATCCACTAATTTTCTATAGTTTTTATCCAGGTGCTGCAAGTAATCCAAAGGCACGCCTTCTTCCTCACTCCTTGATCTCGTGTTCATACGCCGGTAACATTCCTCAGGAGATACATTCAAGTAAACAAAAATATCCGGAGGCATTATATCCCTGCTCATATTTCTGAAAACATCTACATACAGATCAAATTCTTCCTTAGTCATAAATCCCCTTTCCTTAGCAGTTGTAGCGAAAACCGTATCACCATATATCGGACGATCCTGAATAACAATTATTCCATTTTCGCCCCAGGATAATTCTACAGCCAGCTTGTGCTGTTCATATCTCTGAGATAGCATAAACAGCTGCATCTCAAAACCGCCTCCGGTATTTTTACCCGTGATTAAATCATTATAGTAATGCGATAGGAAGTGTTTGAATTTTTCGGTGTTTGTAGGTTCTTCAAGAACTTTTGTTTTCCTGCCTGCTGAACTTGATGCAGAAGCAAGAGCATGGCAGGCATTTGTTTTACCTGCACCTATGTTAGCATCAATTGTAATAAAGAGACCTTCTTTTTTTGCAAAACTCATGTACTTGCTTCTCCTATTTGATCAATTATTTATTCTAAATAACACACTTAATCCTTAACGAACATTATGTTCAAATCAAAATTAACGAATAATATTCTCTCCCTCAATTAGTGAAAGTAAAATGGTATAAGAAAGATATAATAACAATTTATGAGGTGTTACTATGTCTTTTACTATCGGCTGCGATCTAAAAAAGTTTATTTAAATATTGATTGATACAAGTGGAATTGCTCTATTAGGCAATCTGCAAATTCATCAATTTTAATATTTAATGAGTTTAATGGTTTAATAAATCTAAGAGCAGAATCAGCCTGCTGGTTCTGCTCCTATTATTTTCTATAACTGACATCTATAAATCATGATGAAAATTCTTTTCAAATTCTACTGAATATCTATACATGCAATCGTAGCATGTTTCATTAGCTACTTCTCTGTCTTCCAGTAGTTCTATTCCGCAGAATTGACAGAATTCATTGCATGTAATATCATGAGTCCATACTATGTTTCTATCGTTTGGAAATGTTAATTCACAGTAGCTGTAGTTGCTAAACCAATTCCCTTTTTTGTCCCAATGTCCGAGGTTTTCGTTTATTATCCAGTATTTACCTTGGTTGTTCATAAATAGTAGTCTTGATCTTTCTGCGTATCTTGAGATTAAGTCTCGTATTGCAGGGTTGTCCAAAAAGTTGCTTGGTAGCTGTTTAAGTATTTTTTCGTTGAACGCTATCGTGTCGCATATTTTGGATTCTTTCTGTAGTGGGATATCTATTATTCCATTATGCATAAAGGCTAGTTTATAATTGATAATAAATGGGTGTATGTTATTTATATCGATATTTCCTGATGTGGCTATTCTGAAATGAAGTGCTATTATTGTTTTCTTAAATTCACTTCGCAGAGTTGAGTAGTAGTCATAAAATGTGTTAAAATCTTCTAGTTCTTTGAAAATGTTAAGCTTTTCTTCATTAGCATACATCAATCCAGCACCTTCATTATTTGATTCCCAGCATACTTTCAATAATTTTTTTGATAAATGTTCTTTGGTATTTAATACTATTATACACATTGTTTTGCCTCCATGAATTTTGTTAAGTTTTTGAAGTTTTTGTCTGTTTTTATGAAGTTGTAAAATTGATTCGTTGTGAGTTGTTGAAGTGATGTTATTTTTACGAATCTGCAGATGGCAATTACGAATTCAATGTTCTTGTGGTATGAGTTATCGTTTAGTGTTCCTCTGAATATTCTGAATTCAATTGTTTGGTCGTTTTGTAAGTTTATTGCTGTGTATCTTTCACTACCTCCTTTCTTTTTGCTTTGATCGTATATGGCCTTCTTGTCTTTCTTTATTTTTCCCCATTGATCTAGGTTATTAGGTTTTCTCTGTGATATTACTTTTATGCATTCTTCATTTTGATAAAAGAATAAATGAAGTTTTGCTATGTCTAATCCTGATAAGTAGCTTTTTGTGATGTGTATATGAATTCCGCAGGTTGATGTATTGTACGATTTAAATCCGTTGTTTCTGAGCGTATTCAGCAAATCATTAAATATTGATTTGTGTTCGTTGTACCAGGTATGGCTGAATGGGTGGGTTACTACCTCAAAACCGTCTTCTATACTACTGTCATTTTTAAGG
>JBGSOQ010000233.1:0-35572 GCA_041739035.1 Ignavibacteriaceae bacterium
TAGAACCCCAGACACTTGATAATTTCTTCAAACAGAAAAAGGAACTTGCAGAATTCAAAATGTTTATTTCGGATATTCAGAGATTAAGGAATCATACGCTTTCTGCTGATGAAGAAAAAATATTAGCAAGCTTTGGTATAACATCTGAAACACCATCAAACGTTTACGGTATTTTTAATAATGCTGAAATGCCATACACAGAAGTAACATTGTCAAATAACGAAAAAGTTAAGTTGACACCGTCATCATACACACGTTACAGATCCACAGAAAATCGGGAAGATAGAAAAAATATTTTCGAAAATTTTTTCAGCAACTATGGAAGATTTAAGAATACACTGGGAGCTAATTACGCTGGTAAAATTCAAACTGACATTACTTTTGCAAAAAATAAAAAATTTAATTCAGCTCTTGAACATGCCCTAAGTGTTAACAATATTCCTACTACGGTTTATGAAAACTTGATTGAACAAATTCATAAAAGTTTACCAACTCTGCACCGATTTCTTGCTCTGAAAAAGAAAATGCTTGGTGTAGATACTCTTCATTATTACGACTTGTACACTCCCTTAGTGAGTGAATTAGATAAGCAGTATACGATTGAAGAAGGCCAAAAATTAATTTTAGCTGGACTAAAACCGTTAGGTAATGATTATCTGAATACTCTAAATACTGCTTTCAGCAATAGGTGGATTGACTATTATCCCACAACTGGAAAACGAAGCGGAGCATATTCTTCAGGGTCAGCTTACGATGTACATCCATTTATTTTAACAAATTGGAACGATGATTACAACTCACTCTCAACTTTAGCTCACGAGCTCGGCCATACAATGCATAGCTATTATTCTAACAAGTCACAGTCCTTTGTTGATGCGGGATACTCCATATTCGTCGCAGAGATTGCTTCAACAGTTAACGAAACTCTTTTGAATAATTTTTTGGTCCAAAATGCTAAAAGTGACAATGAAAAACTCTCAATTTTAGGTTCTTATCTTGATTTACTAAGAACTACAATATTCAGACAAACATTGTTTGCTGAATTCGAACTGGAAATGCATAAAATGGTTGAACGTGATGAACCGCTAACCGGAGAGATATTAAGTAATGCGTACTATGATTTGGTTAAAAAGTACTATGGACATGATGAGGGAGTTTGTGTAGCTGATCCATACATTGCTTATGAATGGGCTTACATTCCTCATTTTATTAATTATTCATATTATGTTTATCAGTATTCTACATCAATAATTTACGCAACAGCAATTGCACAAAAAATATTTGATGAGGGAAATCCTGCAGTTAAAGATTATTTTAATCTGCTGAAAGGTGGGAGTTCCAAATATCCGATTGATTTAATAAAAGATACTGGAATAGATCCACTTTCTCAGCAGCCATTTGAGCTTACGATGAAAAGAATGAATAACGTGATGGACGAAATTGAAAAGCTGTTGAAATAAATTAAAAATTTCATTTTATTATATAAAATTCAATTTCGAACTCGTTTCGAGATCTTACAAATATTTTAGATATTGAAAATGAATTCAGGTTTGTAAAAAATCAATTATAGTCTAAAAACTTTTTAATTCTTCCTATTGTTATCGGAGCAGATCCCTCAAAGTGATTGTTGATATTAAGATAAACATTTACCTTTTTTGATGTAAGCTCATTAACAAGTTGGGCAATTTGTTTAAGCTCCGCTATACGATCGATATAGATTTTATCCCAACTGCCGCCACTAATCTTTTCTATTCCCGTTCTGTCCTCCCCATGAAGTCTGATCACCGTTAAATCTTTAATCAGGGATTTGTATTTCCCATAAATTTCAGTAATGGAAGGCATGTAGTAACCTTGAAGAAAAACATGATAAACATTTAAACTGCTCAAAAATTCAAAGTAATTTTTACTAAGATAATTCGGATTTCGAATTTCAATTCCGATTTCCGGAATCATCTTCGGCAGCTTAGCATGAAATATCTGAAACATATTCATAAAATGAGTAAGCGAAGCCATTTTCTGTTTGTTTAGATATTCGAACTGAAACATCAAGCAGCCAATTTGGTCTTTTATCAATTCAATTGATTCAAGAAACTCTTCAAATAAATTGTTAGAAAGAAAATGTGGATTTTTTACAAGTGGTTCACTTTTATTTTTGCTATAAAAATGAGTGAGTGTAATAGAATTAGGAATTTTAATTGTGAACTTAAAATCATTGGGAACAGATTTTTTGTACTCTAAAACGACGGATTTTTGCGGCAGCAAAACTTTCGTGGCCGAAAATAGTGACCAAAACCATTGATCCACTTCAACAGTGTTATAATGTTTGGCGTACTCTTCTAAATAATTAATTCTTTCATTTCCAGAATATATTAATCCCTTCCACGAATCATATTTCCAGCTGCATGTACCAATTCTAATAGTATTGTTCATTGATTATACTTATAAAGATATTGGATGATTCCAACAAGCTTTTCTTCATCATCGAATTTTTGCTCCTCGATAACATTCATTTTATCATCGTACTTGAATACATATTTATAATTCAGCTTTCCATCCTCACCATAGCTGTTAGAGAATTTTTTATTTCCAGCATCATCATACTCATTTTTAATTTTATATTCTAAATCTCCATTTATATCGTACCATTCATCGGAAATTAGATTAAGATCCGAGTCATAATCATAAAGGTAATATTTCTCTGCTTTGCCTTTTGAATTAAACCTTGTTGATTTAATTTTGTTACCTGCTTCATCATATTCATAAGTATATTTTTTATCAAAATTATTTTGAGAATCGTATCTTAGAGATTCAATTCTAAATCCTTTATTATCATACTTATATTCAAATCTGTTTTGCACTTTCCCCTTTTCATCAAATATCACAGTCCTCGTCAATAACCCTTTCTGATTATACTCAACCGTAGAAATTTTCCCTTTGTTGGCTAACTGCCCGTTGGAATTATATTCAAAATATATTCGATCAACTGCTGCAATATTTAATTTCTTTATTAATTCACGTTCCCTAACTTCCATAGTCTTAACTACTTTTGAAGTTTCAAATTTTGATTTCTGCTCTTTTGGTTTCGTTTCATAACGTGTTTCCTTGCTAGGAGCACAGCTTATAAAATAAAAAATGAAGAGGAGACTAATGTATTTAGAGAGTTTGGAACAAATATTGCGATGGTTCATAAAAATCTCATGAATGATATTTAATCTATAACTTAAGATAAAAATTTATTTGGAAAAATTAAGTGAGAAGTTTTCGAACTAGGATCAGGCTTTATTGGCGAATTTAATGAAAGCTGCTTGAAGATTTTTTTTTGTAGTTAATAAATCTTGAGATATCACTTTTACTTCACCGAGGACAGGCATAAAATTAGTATCTCCATTCCATCTCGGAACAACATGATAATGAATATGATCATCAACACCTGCTCCGCTCGCTTTTCCTAAGTTTGCACCAATATTGAATCCCTCAGGCTTCAGAATTTCTCCAAGTGCTTTTACTGAAAGCTTGATTTGATTCATTATTTCCAAATTTTCTTCATCAGATAAAGAAAGAAGATCGCCGCTATGCCTGTATGGGACGATCATCAAATGGCCATTGTTGTAAGGATAAAGATTGAGAATTGTAAAAGTTAAACGCCCTTTGTAAACAAGAAAATTTTCGGAGTCTTCTGCATCCAGTTTTGCTGCATCGCAAAGAAAACAGCCTGTTTTAGGTATTTTGTCTTTGAACGAATCAATATATTGTGAACGCCAAGGTGACCAAAGTTTTTTCATAATCAATGAAAGCCGAATAAATTCGGTAGTATTTTAATTTCCTTCTTCCTTTTGCTTCTTATACTCGTCAACAATTTTTTGTTCAACCTCTTTTGGAACTTCTTCATAATAAGCAAACTTAATTTTATGAGCGCCACGCCCTGAAGTTATACTTCTGAGGTGAGAAGAATATTTATATAGTTCGGCAAGAGGAACATGGGCTTTAATTATTTGGAATTTCCCATCCGAATCCATTCCTATTATTTTGCCTCGCTTACTGGAAATGTCTCCCATTACATCTCCCATATAATCTTCAGGAACTTTTACTTCCAAAATATAGATTGGCTCAAGCAAGCATGGTTTCCCATCCATAAATCCTTTGCGAAATCCTTGAGAAGCCGCGATCTTAAAAGACATTTCATCAGAGTCAACTGTGTGGTATGTTCCATCAAATAATGTAACTTTCACATCTACAACTTGATTGCCCGTTAAAACGCCTTTTTGCATAGTTTCTATTATTCCTTTTTCAACAGCGGGAATAAATCGCCCGGGTACAACCCCACCGACGATTGCATTAACAAACTCAAATCCCTTTCCCCTAGCCATAGGTTCTAACTTAAAATGAACATGCCCATATTGTCCTCTTCCGCCGGATTGTTTTTTATGCTTGTATTCACAATCTGTAACAATACCTTTCATGGTTTCTCTATAAGGAATCTTCGGTTCAACCAAATCAACTTCTACCCCGTATCTCTCTTTCAAACGCTTTACAGCTAAAGAAAGCTGCAGTTCTCCTTGACCTGAAATAATTGTTTGAGAAATTTCAGGATCATACTTTACATTGAATGATGGGTCTTCTTCATGCAGGGTATGTAAACCAGAAGCAATTTTATCCTCATCACCCTTGGCTTTCGGAATGATTGCGGCATTGATAACATGATCTGGAAATGCAATCGGTTTAATAACAACAGAAAAATTTTTTGATGCTAAAGTATTATTTGTGTGAGTATCCTTAAGCTTAACTACAGCGCCCAAATCACCGGAGTGAATTTTTGTAACATCTGTTCTTTTATTACCATTTAAAATAGATAGCTGGCTTAGTCTTTCAAACTTACTATTAGCCTGATTGATTAAATCCAAACCAGGAACAGCAGTACCGGAATACACTTTGAATAAAGACAACTCTCCAACATGCTGTTCGGAAATAGTCTTGAAAATGAAAATTACAGGTTCACCCTGATCATCAGTTTTAATAACCAAAGGTTTTTTGGTATCCTTTAAGCTTCCCTCCTCAACTACTCTTTCTGCCGGCGATGGAAAATATAAACTGACGAAGTCCAAAAAGTTATTCAATCCAACACCCATTAGTGCCGATATCGCAAAGACAGGAGTAAAATTTCTTTTAATGATTGATTGCTTTATCCCTGACTTTAATTCATCCTCTGTTAGAGTACCATTTTCAAAATATTTATTCATTAACTCTTCAGTAGTCTCAGCCACTTTTTCTATAAGTTCTGTTCGATAGGCTTCAGCTTGAGATTTTAAATTATCCGGAATGTCTTTTTCGGTTATGCTTCGAGTGCCGGGCGCACCATAAGTGTAAGCTTTCATTTTAATTACATCAATAATAGTATCAAAATTAATTCCCTCATTTGATGGAAATGTTACTATGATTGCACCTGAAGATAGACGATTCTTTGCTTGCTGTTCTGTTTCCTTATAGTGTGAATGTTCGTTATCAATTTTGTTAATTATGATTGCTGAAGGTAAACCATACTCATTTATGAATGTACCTGTGGTTTCCGATCCGACTTCAACTCCTTCAGCGGATTTTAATACCATAACTGCTGTGTCACAAACCCTTAGAGCCGCCTTAACTTCTCCTATGAAATCTGGATAACCGGGCGTATCGAGAATATTTATTTTAGTATTATTCCATTCAAGATGAAGTAATGCTGATGAGATTGAATTTTGCTTTTCTATTTCGTTAGGTGTGTAATCAGAAACAGTATTGCCTTCACTTATGCTGCCGATACGATTTATTTGGTTAGTTTGATATAAAAGAAGTTCAGAAAGTGTTGTTTTTCCGCTGCCACCATGACCAATAAATGCAATATTACGTATAGATTCCGCTGTGTATTCTTTCAAGTGAGTTCCTCCTAAGATGCAGGGTGTGAATAATTATTTGTTCCTAGTGTTTTTTGTAGGAATTCCAAAAAGCATTGACTCCGTTGACGACTGCCGAAAAATTCTTCACTAAACCTAAAACGGGTTCTTCAATTCCTCTTCGAATCCTTTCTTCAAATCCTAAAATCATATTAACGCGGTGTCTTACATTCATTACCATATCACGTGTCATTTGCATCTGTCCGCGGGCTTCTGATGTTATGTTCGATAACCTTTCGCTTAGCTCTGTAGTTGATGCGATTAGTGGTTTCATTTCCGAGGTAAGTTCTCTCACATCATTTTTGATTTCTTCGAACGATTTAGTGATTTTATATAAATAATAGATTAGAGCGATGCATAGTGATGAGGCAGAGATGAGTAAAATTACGTTTAGAACTGTAACGACATTCATATGATTAAAAATAATTCTATTTAAGAATTTCTAAATTACGATTTTTTAGCTTCGCGATAAGCATCAACACCGGCTTTGAAAGCTGATTTGAGATCGCCTGTTTCCTTTTCAACAATTGTTTTGCCGGATGATGCTGCACTTCCTGCTTTTGATTTAGCATCATGAAATAATTTTTCAGCGTCTTTAAGAATTTCATCTGTTTTAGCTTTTGCCTCAGTAATTATCTTATCCGACTTTTGTTTTCCCTCATTTATTAATTCTTTTGCTTTATCTTTTGCATCTGCAATATATTTCTCAGCTTCACCAAGATATTCATCGGTTTTATCCTTAATATCTTTCCTAAAATCCTTACCGCTTTTGGGTGCATAGAGGAGTGCTACAATCGCCCCTACAACTCCGCCTGCTAAAAATCCAACTAGAAGGCCTTTGCTAAGATTTTTTTCCTTAGACATAATTTCTTCTCCTTTTTTTTAATTTCATTCGAAATTTAAGTACCGCCTCCTTGAAAATCAAGGTAACTTGAGATTTGATAAATAAATTTCGCTTTTTTATTGAATAACTACATATTCTTAATTATTTCGCTTGCAAATTCAGAACATTTTACTTCTTTAGCATTTTTCAAGAGTCGAGCAAAATCATAAGTCACTACTTTTGATTTAATAGTTTTCTTCATCGCCTTTTCAATAATTCGTGATACTTTATTCCATCCAAGGAAGTTGAACATCATTACACCAGATAAAATTACCGAACCGGGGTTTACTTTATCTTGATTTGCATATTTTGGTGCAGTACCATGAGTTGCCTCAAATATCGCAGTTGTATAGCTCATATTTGCGCCGGGTGCAATTCCTAATCCACCAACTTGTGCTGCAGCGGCATCAGAAAGATAATCCCCATTCAAGTTTGGAGTTGCTACAACATCATACTCAGATGGTCTAAGCAACAATTGCTGGAACATGCTGTCTGCAATTCTATCTTTAATTAATATTTTTCCTTCGGGCATTTTTCCATTGAATTGTGACCATAGTTCATCCTCCGTCACAACTATGTCACGAAATTCTGTGGTGGCAACTTTGTATCCCCATTCTTTAAATGAACCTTCGGTAAATTTCATGATGTTACCTTTGTGAACAAGTGTAACACTGCTTCTCTTGTTATCTCGTGCAAACTCAATCGCCTTTTTAACAAGCCGGGATGAACCGAACTCACTCATGGGCTTAATTCCTATTCCAGATGGTTTTCGGATTTTCTTATTAAAAGACTGATTAATAAAATCAATGAGCTTATTTGAATCTTCAGTATCCGATTTGAACTCAATTCCTGAGTAAACATCCTCTGTATTTTCGCGGAAAATTATAATATCCATATCTTTTGGATTTTTCATCGGGCTAGGAGTGCCGGCATAATATTTTACTGGACGTACACAAGCAAAAAGATCCAATAATTGGCGCAGTGCTACGTTCAAGCTTCTTATTCCACCGCCTATTGGGGTTGTTAATGGACCTTTAATTGCAACACTGAATTCCTTAATTGCTTCAACGGTTTCATCTGGAAGCCAAACATTATTTCCATAAAGTGCAACTGCTTTTTCCCCGGCATAAATTTCCATCCACGAAATCTTTTTCTTCCCATGAAAAGCTTGATCAACTGCCGCATCAAAAACCCTTTTAGACGCTTTCCAAATATCAGGGCCAATTCCATCACCCTCTATAAAAGCAATAATTGGATTATTCGGAATTTTGAGTTTATTGTTTACAACTCTGATTTTTTCACCTACTTGAGGTACTTTTATATGCTGATAGTTCGACATTATTTTACTCCGGAATTATTGTTATTAAAATTTTCGTCAGTTATTTTCCCAAATCTTTTTTGATACAAGCTAACGCTTATAATTCCAACCAGAACTGCAAACCAAAGAGTTACTGCACGGATAATAAAAGTTGAGGCTACAGCAACTTCTTTAGAATAGGATTTTTGAATTAGCATGTACGTAAGTGACCCTTCTGTAAGCCCTAAACCGCCTGGAAGCATAGAAACAGCCCCAACAATTGTGGCAAATGCATAGCTGAAAGATGCCCATAAGTAACTTAAATCCACTTCAAAATTAGTAAGAATAACATGATATCCCAAACATTCGAACGACCAAGATACAAAGCTTAACATAGTCATATAAATAAGCGGAAGAGGACGAAGCAGAAGGTATGAGCTTTCATAAGCGGCATGAATGTTCAGTAAATACTTTCTTAAAAATTTTATTCTTTCAAACTGGTTTATTATGGGCAGAGCTATGTTTTTATTGCTGATTATAACAATCACGAGAAGAAAAAAAATGCCGACAGCAAGAACAATATTTCTTCCATAATCATAAACATAAGCGCCAACCAGACCAATAATAACCAGAGAAATAAAATCAGTTATTCTTTCTGCAAAGATAATTGGAGCTGTTCTGCTAATTGGTGTGCCTGATATCTGTTTTACAAAGTATGCTTTCAGCAACTCTCCCATTTTACCCGGAGTAACGCTCATAATTAATCCGGACATAAAAATGGAGAATGAATCGACCCGCTTAATATTTACTTTAAGAATTGATAGATAATAATCCCATTTAAGAAACCGAGAGATATAGTTCAGAAAAGATAAAACTAATACAAGTGGAAGAAGCCACCAGCTGAATGTTGACAGCACTTTGGAAAGATTATTGAAATCGGCATAAATAGTGAAAGCGAGGTAAAGAATACCGGCAATTACCAGTGAGATTAAAATCCGCTTCTTAATTTGTTTTATCAATTCAAATTATCCTGAGCAGCGAGTGATAAACTTTTGCGAGCGGAAGCCCTACAACGTTGTAGTAGCATCCATTTATCTTTTCAATAAAAACGGCACCAAAATCATCTTGAATTCCGTAAGCACCGGCTTTATCCATCGGACTGCCTGTGGAAATGTATTCATCAATTTCACTATCCTCGAGATTTCTGAAAGTTACGAGAGTTTTTTCAAAGTCAGTTATGATTTTATTGTTACTTGAATTGTAAATTGTAAATCCGGTGTAAACAAAATGTGTTCTGCCGCTTAATTTTTTAAGAATACGTTTTGCGTCAACTTTATTTTTTGGTTTGCCGAGAATATGATTATCAATTACTACTATTGTATCTGCAGTTATGATTATTCCTCTTTTAATTTTGAGAAGAGCATTATTCAACTTTTCAATCGATAATCGTTTTACAATGAATACCGGATCTTCTCCCGCATTTATTTTTTCATGGAAATGTAGATCAACAGTTTTAAATTTTAAGTTAAGCTGCTTGAGAAGTTTTTTTCTTCTTGGAGACTTGGATGCGAGATAAATTGGCAGTTTTGTCGAGATCATAATTCCCAACAAAAAAAATGAATTATGAAACTGGTAATTAAGATTTTATACTTATTATGTTTATGATTTGAGGAAATGATCTGAGGAGAGAGCATCAGAAGAAATTATCTGAACATCGCTTTGATGCTGCCCCAAGTTCGTTTAACACCTGAGATACTTGGAGAAACAGAAACCTCGGAGGAATAAGAAATTCTTTGATCCTGGTCTACAATACGTAACCGGTAAGTAAAAACATAATCGCTGGATTTGTATACGGATTCATCAACGTATGAGTAAAAGGAATTATCGCCTTTCGCTTGTAAGGTAGTCAGGTCAACGTATGATGACTGCTGTGTTTTTCTTTCTATGACGAAATTCTTAAGATTTGATTCTTCCCCGGTTTTCCATTCAAGTTTAACATTTTCACCCTCAGTTCTTCCGTGAAAATATTCCATGAAAGCCCCCGCTAAAGAAGTTCCAATTATTGATAAAACCAACAAAATTTGAAAAAGCTTCTTATTCATGGCTAAAATATATTTTGCATCTCGCTGAAAGTCAAGTTTTTTTAGAAAATAATTTTTTATCGAATAATTTAAGCCAAATATAGCTCAATTCTTCTTAAATTTGAAGCATAAACTAATGGATAGCTGGAAAAGAAATTTAATTGTCGTTTGGGTATGCCAATTTGTTGCAATGATTGGCATGAGCGCAGTAGTCCCATTCCTTCCTTTATTTATCCGGGAACTTGGTGTTACTAATTTAGAGGAAACGGCATATTGGAGCGGATTGGTATTTGCAGGCCCTTTCTTCATTTCTTTTTTTCTTATACCGGTTTGGGGAAACCTAGGCGATAGGTACGGTCGAAAAATCATGATTATCCGTGCTATTCTGGGACTTGCAATTGCTCAAATTTTAATAGGATTTACACAAAATGTCACACAATTATTCCTTGCAAGATTAGTTCAAGGATTGTTAAGCGGCTTTCTTCCGGCCGCAATGGCGTTAGTTGCAGCAAATACACCGAAGGAAAAAACCGGATATGCTTTAGGGTTACTGCAGTCAGCAACTGCGGCTGGCACTGTATTAGGTCCGCTTCTTGGCGGTTTTGTTTCTGATATTTTAGGTTTTCGCAGCGTGTTTTTTCTGGTTGCTGGATTATTAATAATTACCGGAATTGCTGTTGTCGTATTTGTGACTGAAGAAAAATCATCAATAGAAAAAAGCGAACATTCCTTTATTGACAATTGGAAATATCTGCTCGGTAATTCAAAACTCTTACTTCCGGCAATTATGATAATGCTTACGGCATTTGGAATCTCATTCATCCGCCCAACTTTCGTACTTTACATTGAAACATTTTCTATTTCAAGTAAATTTCTTCCAACAATCACTGGAGCCTTATACAGCATTGTTGGTATCTTTTCAATTTTTTCCGCTGCGTGGTGGGGAAAAAGAGTTGAAAATACTGGAATTGCACAAAACGTTATTTATGCATCGCTGCTAACGGGGGCAATGTACTTTGCGCATTCATTTGTATATGATGTCTATCTCCTAATTCCTGTAAGAATTTTGCTCGGGTTTGGTTATGGTGCATTATCTCCATTACTTTTTACGGCAATCAGCAAAAACATATCTTTGGATAGAATGGGAGGAGTTTTGGGAGTTGGTTCGAGCTTTCAAATTTTAGGAAATATGATCGGACCAGTGCTAGGAGGGTTTAGTGCAGGATTTTTAGGTCTGAGAATTGCTTTTCTCATAACGGGATTTTTTTTCCTTATAATAACTGTAATTTCATATTTCAGATTAAAAGATTGAGTTTGCTATTATAATTATAGAAAAGTTGGAAATAGCTGACGCCAATTCCATTTCAGCTTCAACCTGACCTATTCAATCACAAAACCTCAGTGAATAAGCTAAATAATTTAGATTTAATTTTTATTTCTACAAATTTTTACTAACTTGTTTTATTGTTTCCGTTTACAGCGAATTTGATTTATTATTAGATTGTGATATAGAACCTAAAATAAATTTTTATTCGCAAGAATGGTTGACAATGTAGTAAAATTTTAAAAAATTGATGCAACAATAAAAAAAATTATGGAGGTGCTATGAAATTTCTACAATCTTTATTGGTTCTCTCCTTCTTTCTCTTTCTACTAATTCCTTATTCAAACATTAACTCACAAACTTTTGATGGTGATTGGAATTGTCTTTATTCGACGATTGACGATCAGCCAAATGCAACGGGATATAATACTTCCTCTGTTGGAGTAATAAAAGAAAATACTTTTGTAGCTTTAGTAACAGATTATCCCCCTTCAACTAATGCCCCAAAAGCCGATTACTGTTATTTAGTAGGTTACACAAATGCCGATTCAGTTAACGGCCGGATGGGATTTTTTGAATATGCCTCCAATATCATTACTCAGTAGTTTAGCGGATTTGATGCTGTTGATATGAATTATGCATTTGATATAGCCGCAACTCCAGATTCTTTTATTTACGTAGCTAATAATGATGCTGATAGAAACATTTTGGTTTTTAAAATGTCTGAGGATGCAATTGTGCCAACAGAATATAGATTAGCAACTGGCGCCGATTCGATTTGGGCAATTGATGTAGACGCTTCCGGAAGAGTTTATGTAACAACAATTGCATTAGCACCCAATAAGGGTAGTGTTCTTGTTTTCGATGGTTTTCAACAAAATATGGACGCGTGGGCCGTTACACACAGTTTAACACCCTTAGCTACATTGGCTATACCCGACACTGGACGAACACGAGGCATCGCAGTAAATGACGCAGGAACTGCAATTTATGTTTCAAATTATGATGTTGATAAGATCTATTGTTATACAGGAAACTCAACAGCGGGTTTTAATTTGAATACCGGTTTTAGTTTTACTTTAGAAGACACGCTCACATCAACTACAGGTGTGTTTTTGAATCCTGGCCCTTGGGGATTAGGTTTTATGGATACTAAAAATGTCCTTTTCGTTTCTTGTGCAATTAATTTTCAAACCGGTGTAGGATATCAATATGGAAGAATTTATGCTCTTAATCCGAATACCGGGGTAATACTTGATACAATAGATTGCGCCGGATGGAACTTTGCCAAAACCGGAAGTTGGAGCTCTAGACCTGGCAAAATTTTAGGAACCGTATCTGGCTACACTTCACCTTACAACGTTACCTTCGACGAAAATTTCAATCTTTATAATCAATCATTTTACGGATGGACGGTTGATAAATGGCAATTCTCAGGTACAATTCCCACAATTCCATTAACAATCACCGGAATTGTAAAAGACGAAAACACAATTCCTGAGCAATTTAACTTAGCGCAAAATTACCCGAATCCATTTAATCCTTCAACAACAATAGAATTTTCACTTCCGCAAGATGCGGATATTTCTTTAGCAGTTTATTCAATTACTGGTGAGCTTGTAACAACTTTAATTAATGGCACAAACTTTACAAAAGGAAATTACAGACTTACATTCGATGCATCAAAGCTTGCATCAGGTACTTACATTTACGTTCTTACAAATAATAATTTGAGACTTTCACGAAAAATGACCTTAGTTAAATAATTTCAATCAACTAAAATGGAGGTTACTATGAAGTTCAGAAATCTTTTACTCATTGCTCTTTTCGCTGCTCCTTTTGCTTTTGGACAGTTGTTTACTAGAGTTGCGGAGCTTCCGCTTCCGGCTATTGAGAATGCTGGGTTCGGTAATATGGTTGCCGGTGTCGATTTTGATGGCGACGGTAAAAAGGAAATTTATTTAGTCAACAATAACTGGGCAGATATTGGTCAAGAATTGATTCCTACAATCTATAAATATGAATATGATGGTGCGGTAGGGTATAACTTAGTTTGGCAAGCAACATTAGCTCCTGCTATTGTGGTTCAAAATACATGGCCTGCCCTTACTTATGGAGATTTAGATAAAGATGGAAAAATGGAAATAATTTGGGGACCCGTTAATTATTCTGGAGCCCCATCAAATAATCCACGAGTTGTTGTGTATGAAACCGTTGGTGGTGGCAGTGATAATTTAGGTGTAGCTGACGGTACAAACTGGTTACCTAATTCTAAATGGGCAATTGATACTGCCGCTGGTGTTAATCTCCGACCATTCCGCTGGATGGTTGGTGATCCTGACGGTGATAATGTAAACGAATTAATGTTTTGCACACGAGCTGGTGCTTTTGCGTTTGGTGTAGGTTCAGTTAGCAATATTCCAGATAATGGAGATGGTTCTGAAACATGGACACTCGAATATTCTGGTGGTACAGGTACTGCTTACGATATGGCAGCTATAGGTAATAAAGCGTATGTTATTTTAACAGGCGGTAATGTTTTACCATTCAAATATGAAACAGGTGCTTGGAGTGCTTTACCTGCACAAGTTGGACTAGTTTCAGGCGGTTCTTGGAATTCTGCATGTGTTGTTGACATTAATGGTGATGCAACAAAAGAAATCGTTATTGCTGGTAATGGAAGTACAAATAGAATGATTTATCTTTTACAGCAATCAGGTGATACACTAACTGCAGGAATGATTGCGGATTACGGATCATTAGCAGGTATCGGCGGTAGACTTTACGGCGGTGCTGCAGGTGATATTGATCTAAATGGCAGATTAGATTTTGCTTTTGGAACAAGAGATGCTAATCCGGACAATGCATCTATCTACAGGCTTGAATATCTTGGCGGAGACATTACTCTTCCTGCAAGCTATGCTGCATCTGTTATTGATAAAGGCTACGTAACTGCAACATTTGGGACTGGAAGATGGATGCATGTTGCAATTGCTGATGTTGATGGCGATCCTAGAGCAGAAGTTCTTTACGGTGAAGGAACCGGTGAATTAGCTCCAATCATTATTCTTGACAGTGAAGGTCAGTTACCGGTTGAATTACAATCTTTCGCTGCTTCTGTTGTTGACGGTTTTGTAAACCTAAAATGGTCAACAGCTACTGAAACCAACAATAGAGGATTTGAAGTTCAAAGAAAAGTTGCTGGAACTGAATTTGTTTCTGTTGGTTTCGTTCAGGGAAAAGGAACATCTACTGAAACTCAAAAATATTCTTTCGTAGACAATAGCGTACAGACAGGTACTTACAGCTATCGTTTGAAACAAATCGATCTTGATGGAAGCTATGCTTTCTCAAACGTTGTTGAAGTTACGATGAACCCAAATGAGTTCAGTCTTGCTCAAAATTACCCAAATCCATTTAACCCAAGCACAACAATTAATTTCAGCTTAGCAAAGGAAACCAATGTTAGCCTGAAAGTGTTTGATTTACTTGGACAGGAAATTTCATCACTTGTAAATAATCAGTTCATGAATGCAGGAAGCTATTCATACAAATTTGATGCTTCCACACTCGCAAGCGGAACTTACATTTACAGATTAGAAGCTGGTGATTTTGTTCAGACCATGAAGATGACTCTGACGAAGTAAAATTTAATTATTTTACGCATAAAGAAGCCGGACTGAAATATGTCCGGCTTTTTTTATTTCTAATTCGTCATTCCGAATACCCATCTTTTTAGGCGAGGTGAGGAATCTTTACGCAGAGTAAGTGTAAGATTAAGAGTAAGATGCAACAGATTTCTCTCTCCGCTAGACATGACAAATATTCGTCATTCCGAATCCTCGACTTCAGTCGAGGTGAGGAATCTTCCTAGACGCAAAAAACTTTTTTGTCTCTCCCCTCTTGCTATTTTAATTTCTCTTATTTAGATTCAGTCAGTTCATTTCTTGTTCTGAGGGCTTTTTAAGTAGAACTGAACTAATTAGAATGTTTGCAAAACTAGCAAATTAACTTTCACTACTATTGGGGCGCTTGTTGGCTATCATACTCGAGTACTCTGCTCATTTCAGTAAGGGAATTATTTCCCTCATCCAAATTTTTTATAAAAATCTTATTCGTACTTCGTTAACCCCAAACTACACCTTCCAGTGTAATATTCACAATCATTATTGCGGAATCAATCAAATTAAAATAAAATTAACAATGTAATGGGAATTATTATGAAAAAATTCTATACTTTTTTTGCAATGATTTTTTGCATCTTTTTAGTAGGAACAAATATACTGGCGCAGACAACTTTTTTTAGTGAATCTATAGGAACAGTCAGTTCAACCACATCGATTGTAGATCATGAAACGGCTAATGGTTTTGACGAGGATGGAGCAACTTATTCGGGTACAGCTGATATCAGAGCCACTACAGTTTCCACCGGTTATACTGGTGCCTCAGGTGGGGCAAACGTTTTTTTCACTAATACAATTGGAAGGTATATGCTCATTGAAGGAATAAATTCTTCTGCATATTCTAACATAACTATGTCTCTTGGTCATCTAAAATCCACGACTGCAGCAAATAACGAACTAACTATCGAAGTTAGTAGTGATGGCAATAATTGGTCACAACTAACGTATTCACGTCCAACTGGTTCTGGCACGGCTACTTGGTTATTGATTACTCCAACGGGAACTATTCCTTCAGCATCAAACCTTCGTATTCGATTCACACAAACAAGTGCAACACCTCAGTTTCGTATCGATGATATTAAATTGACAGGATCCTCCTCTTCACCTACTATTTCAGTTAATCCAACTACATTAACTGGCTTTTCCTACATAGAAGGTTCCGGTCCATCAAGCGAGCAATCATTCACAATAAGTGGTTCCAATTTAACTGCTAATATTTCCATAACTCCGCCAACCAATTATGAAATCTCAACTGGAACTGGTGGTTCGTTTAGTGCAACAAATCCAATTACGCTAAGTCAAAGCGGTGGTTCAGTAGGTTCAACAACAATTTATGTAAGGTTAAAAGCAGGAATTTCTACAGGTGATTACAATAGTGAGGATATTACGGCCTCTTCGACAGGAGCTTCGAACAAAACTGTGACTTGTAGTGGAAGTGTTATAGCTCCATTACCAAATGCTTGGATAAATGAACTTCATTATGATAATATAGATACAGATGCAGATGAGTTTATTGAGATTGTGATTGAAGATGCTGGAAGTTACTCCTTAACAGATTTTCAGTTATATTTATATAACGGAACCGATGGCACATCCTACCACAATAGAACATTAGACAAATTTACAGAAGGCTCATCCTATAGTGCAAATGGAAGAACTTTTACTCTGTATTCCTATTTAAGTCCTTTAACCGGAATTCAAAATGGTGATCCAGATGGATTAGCTTTGAGTTATCAAGGTTCTCTAATACAGTTCTTAAGCTATGAAGGAACTTTCACAGCTGCAGAGGGACCAGCCAATGGAGTAGGTTCAACGGATATTGGTGTCGCCGAAGGTTCTGGTACACCGGTTGGAGCTTCGCTGGGATTACAGGGTACTGGAACTCAGTACTCAAATTTCAGTTGGGTCGTCTTCACATCGAATTCTAGAGGCCTTATCAACGCCAACCAGGCAGTTCCAGTCGAACTTTCATCTTTCTCTGCTACCGTAAATTCTAATACAGTAAATTTAAAATGGGAAACAAAAACTGAGATAAATAATTACGGGTTTGAGATTGAAAGAAGTCAAAAGTCAAACATCAAAAGTGAAACATGGGAAAAAATTGGGTTTGTAAATGGACATGGCAACAGCAACTCCCCAAAACAGTATAGCTTTACTGATAAAAGTGTAACAAGCGGAAAGTTTATTTACCGGCTTAAACAAATTGACACTGACGGACAATATGAGTTTAGCAAAGAAGTTGAAGTCGATTTAGGATTGCCAAAAACATTTACTCTTGGACAAAACTATCCCAATCCGTTTAACCCGACAACAAAAATAAATTACACACTGCCGGTTGATGGTAATGTTCAGCTTCAAATATTTACGGCGGGGGGAGAACTGGTAAAATCACTAGTTAATGAAAGGCAAAATGCGGGCGCTTACACAGTTGAATTTAATGCCGAAAATCTTGCAAGCGGAATTTACTTCTACAAATTATTGGCAAATGATTTTATTCAAATTAGGAAAATGTTACTGATGAAGTAATGTTTTCTCATTCCGCATCCTGGAGGGCAGATGATCATGTCTGCCCTTATTTTTTGCGCTGATCGAGATCAGCATTAAAAGCCTTCACAGATTCAGAACATTTCCGAAACAAAACACGGCTTCTTTTGAGAAGTTTTTTTTCTTAGTAATTTCGCGTAAGTAATAATCATGCTTTGTTTTTAAGAGGATCGGATTTTATTATGATTTGGGCGGGTACAATCAAACAATGTAGCTAATACTTAGGGTTACAAATATTTAGGTGTTACATGAGAGATTTTAAAAAAAGAGAATCATTTGTTGATAAATATGAAAAGATTGTTAATTTGTCAATAAATGAAAATGAATATATAAGAAGCAAATATAATTGGCATTTAAAGTTAGCTTCCGCTATTATCGTAGTTACAATAGCTTGTACTTACTGGTTAATTTCCGATCATATTAGTGGTTACACGCAGATTTTAGATAGTAAATTTTCCGAAATTTTATCGACCACAGAATTCACGCAGGACTCTTTAAATAGATTATTTGTCGATGAGACAAATGAGAGTATAAAAAATCTAATCACCAAAAATTTTAGTGAAGAAGAAATATTAAAGACAATTAAAGTTGTCGCTACTGAAAAAGTAGACAGTGTTAGCGAACAATACCTTGATAAATTAGTTGAACAAAAAATAAAACCAAAATTAAATTCAGTTATCACTGGGTTAGGTAGTGCCGACACCAAAATTCAATTATTTGATTTTTATTTGGCTAAAGTATCTGCATATAATGACGACCGAATATCCTTTGATAAACTAATTGAAATATCAAATAGTAAAACAAATAAATATCATGTCGAAGCCGGCCAAATTGTTAATTCTCTCATTTCTAAATATTCTCAAAATGTTATACCTAGTAAGCATCCAATTATAAGGTCAACAGAAAAGGATGAAGGCTTCACCTGGTCGATTAATGATTGTAAAAATTGGTTTTTTAATTATCCAAAAGAAGGAAGAATAACAATTTTAGAAAATGTTTTTGAAATAAAACGCTTTAATGATACTGAAAAGATTGAAATGGCCTTACTTGCAATAAAAAAAGATGAAAGTCTTGCAGTTGTCCGGGAAGCAACTACCTTTTTAATTAAAAAATTTAATTTAGATTACAAAAATTTAGAAATTAAAAATATAATTAATAGCATGGCAAAGAAAGGATTTAAATAGCACAAATATTTCGCAACTCATCCCGCACGCTATTTTAGTTCGGTGATCCTGAAGTTATGGGTTTTGTTTCTTATTTGACAGTTTGATTAAAATGTTCGTTCAAATTAATTTATTTACAATCTGCACCTCGTGGAGCTAAGCGGGATCGAACCGCTGACCTCTTGAATGCCATTCAAGCGCTCTCCCAGCTGAGCTATAGCCCCAAGTACTAACTAATATTTCCCAACACAAAGTTAAGCAAGAAATAAAAGTTTGTCAAAGCTTTCTTATCTTAATTACATTGACACCCGTAAATAATTGCTATATTTTTACACAATAAAATTTTAAGCTCATGTTCAAACGATATTCATCATCTATTTTTATTTTACTAATAAGCATTTTCATGCTTTCCTCCTGCGATGACACACAAACAGTCGAGGATATAGACAAGAAGCCGATTCCTTCGACGAATGTAAGTTTTTCCCAGCACATTTATCCGGTTCTAAATGTTAAGTGCAATTATTCAGGCTGTCACAATGATGAAAGCCGTGCCGGCGGAGTTAGTCTAACATCGTGGTCTAATGCAACAGATCCGAGAATTGTGGTAAAAGGTGATCCATCGACAAGTATTCTGGTGTGGTCAATTGATAGGCTTCCGGGCGCTAAATCGATGCCTCCGGTTGGTTATCCCGGTTTAACAGAAGAACAGCGAATCGGAATTAAGACTTGGATTTCAGAAGGCGCGTTGAATAATTGATGAGCCCTGCTTAAGCAAGCTATAGCCAGTTCATTTTTTTATACCATTCATACGTTCTTTTAATTCCCTCCCCCAATGGTATAGTCTGATGAAAATTAAAATCTCTTTTCGCTTTGGAGACATCACAAATCCAATCTTTTTGCACAAAATCTTTTGCTTTTTCAAGATTAAAAGTCGCCGGCTTCGAACTGAAAATTGAAAAAAATTCAGCAAAAGCAGCAACCACATATACTAAAAAATGGGGGAATCGAACGTTCAACGCTTTTTTTCCAAATGCAATTGCAAATGCCTCGCTTACTTCCGTCCAAGTATATGGTTCTTCGGAAGCGATGAAATAAATTTGATTGGCTGTTTTCTCACTTAACGATGCTGCATATATTCCATAAATAGTATCAGTTACATGGACAAGATTTAGTTTTTTCTCATTAAATCCCACCAATGTCATCAGACCAAACTTATAAGTTTGAAATACTTTGAAAATTTCCGTGTCGCGTTCCCCGTAAACTGCATGCAGCCTAAGAATTGTAATGGGAAGTTTATTCATGTAAGAAATTGCAAGTTCTTCTTGAGCCAATTTACTTCTGCCGTAAGTAGTAATTGGTTTACACACGGTTTCCTCAGTTACGGGCTTGCCGTTTACTGAAGGACCAGATGCAGTTAAACTGCTTACTATTACAATTTTTTTAATCGATTGAGCATTTAAACTGGCGGCTTCTAGCAGCGCCTTTGTCGTATCCACATTTCCTTTAAAATATCCTTCAGAAGTTTTCGATTTCACTACTCCCGCGACATGAAAAATGTAGTTAGCATCTTTAAATGCTTTGTTCATTCCTTCAATATCCAATAGACCGCAATCAAATATCTTAACATCTTTTTCTTTAAGCCATTTTAAGTCGCTGCTCTTTCTAACAAGGCATCTCACCTCATATTTTTTTTCAAGAAGATAATCGACAAGATGACTGCCGACAAAACCATTTGCACCGGTTACTACTGCAATATTCGAAGCCATAAGTTTAAGATTTATTTGGTTTTAAAACGATTAAATAATAGATTTCACCTCGAAAATTAAGAAATAATCACGTCAATTTTGTGTCTCATCCTATAAAATAAAATTTAATTTGGGAGGCGTTTTTGGACCTATTCACTAAATGTCACGACTTCACCAGAGCCGACGAAATCAAGAAGACCGGACTCTATCCTTATTTCAGGGCAATTGAAGAAAATGAAGGCCCTGTTGTTCAGATTGAAGGCAGAAAAATCATTATGGCGGGTTCTAACAATTATCTGGGATTAACCGCACATCCAAAAGTAAAAGAAGCCGCAATTAAAGCAGTTGAAAAGTACGGCACAGGCTGTTCAGGTTCACGTTACTTAACAGGAACGCTTGATCTTCACATCGAATTAGAAGAAAGATTAGCCAAATTTTTTAACAAAGAAGCTGTTCTCCTTTTCAGCACAGGATATCAAACTGCACAGGGAATTATTCCCACTCTTGTTCAGCGGGGTGATTATGTTGTTTCTGATAAAGACAATCATGCTTGCATTGTTGCAGGTAACCTTATGGCAAAAGGTGCAATGTCTGAATTTGTAAGGTACAAACACAACGATATGGATGATCTTGAACGGGTAATTCAAAAACTGCCTGAAGACTCCGGGAAATTAATTGTAAGCGATGGTGTTTTCAGTACCGGCGGTGAAATTGTTAATCTACCTCGGTTAAATGAAATTGCCAAAAAATACAAAGCCAGAATACTTATCGATGATGCTCATTCAGTTGGAGTGATAGGTAAAGGCGGAAGGGGAACTGCCAGCGAATTCAACCTTGAGAGTGAAATTGATCTCACAATGGGAACATTCAGCAAAACCTTTGCTTCGTTAGGTGGATTTGTAGCCGGTGAAGAACGTGTAATCAACTATATCAAACATTTTGCACCTGCATTAATATTCAGTGCTTCTCCAACGCCTGCTTCAGTTGCTGCAGCACTAGCAGCACTCGATATACTTGAAGCTCATCCGGAGCTGGTTACAAAACTGGTTAATAATGCCTCGAAAATAAGAAATGCGTTTAAGGCATTAGGATTTAATGTTATTGATGGAAGAACCGGGATTGTTCCCGTAATTGTTGGTGATGATGGACTTGCATTTAAAATGTGGCGAATGCTTTATGATGCCGGATTGTTCGTAAATGTTTTCATTTCACCCGGTGTTCCTCCCGGCCGTCAAATGATGAGAACAAGCTATATGGCTGCACATGAAGAATCGCATCTCGACAGCATCATCGAAATATTTGGTGATGTTGGCAGACAGCTGGGTATCATTCAATAAAACGTCTGCATACCTAAACTTATAGTGAAATAAAGATTAATCCATGAGTATTGAGATTACCAAAGTTTCTTCACAAGCCGATTTAATGAGCTTCATTAAATTTCCGTGGAAAATCTATGATGGTCATCCTCATTGGGTTCCGCCGCTCATCATGGACCGGAAGAAAATGTTCAGCACTGAAAAAAATCCCTTCTTCAAGCATGCAGAAATGCAATTATTCCTCGCAAAAACAAATGGCCAATTAGTCGGCAGAATTGCTGCAATTAAAAATGATCTCCATAATCAGCATCATAACGATAAAGTAGGGTTTTTTGGATTTTTTGAATGCGTCAACGATCAAGATGTTGCAAATAAGCTTTTTGATTCTGCGAAACAATGGCTGAAAGAAAAAGGATTAGATAGAATGCGCGGTCCGGCAAATCCATCAAGTAATGATGAATACGGAATGTTAGCTGAGGGATTTGATGATCCACCCCGAATATTGATGACTTACAATCCTCCCTACTATCTTAATCTGTGTGAGGGCTACGGATTGAAAAAAGCAAAAGATTTAAATGCCTGGATGCTTGAAACGGATAAAGTGCTTTCCTCAGAAAAATTAAAACGAGTTGCCGATATTGCCCAGCAGCGATCTCGATTGAAGATTACTCAGATTGATATGAAAAACTTCAACTCTGAATTGGATAAAGTAAAATATGTTTACAATAAGGCGTGGGCGCCAAATTGGGGCTTTGTACCTATGACGGACGAAGAAATTGATACGATGGCTAAAGATTTTAAATCCATCATTGAACCTTCTTTAGTTCTTTTTGGGGAGATTGATAATAAACTTGTTGGTTTTGCCTTAGTTGTTCTTGATTATAATTACGTATTTAAACAAATGAACGGCCATTTATTTCCTTTCGGCATCTTCAAACTTTTTACGCAGAAAAAAAATATAAAGTGGGCAAGAATCATTACTCTTGGAATCATTCCAGAATACCAGAAACGCGGACTAGATGCTGTTTTTTATTATGAAATTGTTAAGCGAGCAGCAAAAATAAATATCTTTTTGGGGGAAGCAAGCTGGGTTTTGGAAGATAATGAAATGATGAATCGCGGTCTCGACGTAATGAACGCTCATCCCTATAAAAGGTACCGAATTTATGAAATATCCATCTCGTAAGAAATTTTACTCCTGAGCAGCTTCATCATATTTCAGCCCGCGTGAAGGATCGATTTTCCTAAGTTTAACGAAAATAGACTTATCGGGATAAGTTTTTAAACTTTCAATTATTTCACCGCTTTTAGAATCAAAAAATGTTTTCAGTAAGACACTGTTGATATCAACTTTGCTTCTTAAAACTTCTAAAACATCTACAAGCTTAATAATATTTTTGATAGCGAGTGATTTCTTCTCTGAAAAGATATCAAGTCCGTTATAGTGATAATTAAAATAGGCTTCACGAAATGGCCGATATTTTTCATTAAGCAAATCTTCAACCAAGCCCCGGCGGCTGTATGAACTGCTTGTTTTTTCCCATCCCGTTCTGTAGCTGCTGTTAGCTCCAAGATTAACAATATCAAATGCCTTTGTAAAAAATGGATTACCTGCTAACTCATCATACGAATCCATATCGAATCCGATAATTATGTAAGCATAGTAATCTAGAAAGCTTGTAAGAGGATCAAAAACAGACTGCGTTGGATAGAGTGTTTGATTTTTTTCAAAAAGAAAAGACCATTGCGGATCATTAATGCTTAACATAAGTGAATTCTTTTCACTTTTATAAATTGGCCTCTGACTGGTGATTACAGCTTGTGCAGAATAATTTATATCACTTGATGCACCGATGAAAAATATATTGAATGCACAATCAATTTTATCCCCTTCCCACTTATCTGTAAACCGGGTTTTATTAAGATATTCTTCAACTGTTTGAGAAAAATTCGCCAGTAATTCTCTGTTAACAACAGGGATGCTTTCATAGTTCACACTAACTTTACAGTTCAATTCCTGAGAAAAAGTAACCGTAGTCAGTACAAGAATAAAGAATATTAGAGATTTCATTATTCGCCCTAATTGTTAAATGAATAGTTGATTAAAAATATGAATTTCGATATTATATCACAACAAACTTATTAATCTAATATTTTATGTGGTTTTTACTGATAATCCTCGTATTTGTTTCATTCGGAACAAAGCTGAATGCACAATATAACCCGGGCGCTAAACAAATCTCCATGTCAAACTCTGATGTTGCACAAAGCAATGACGTATTTTCGCTTTTCAACAATCCTGCCGGGTTATCCCAAATGAATTGGAGAGAACTCGGAATTTACTACTCACCCTCACCGTTCGGTTTTTCAGAGCTTGCTAATGGGTTCATCGCATTCCATGAACCGTTTGACTTTGGTTCCATTGGCATTGGCGCCATGACATACGGATTTGAACTTTATCGAGAAAATAAAATAACAGCAGCATTTTCATACAATTATTTAGATAAATTTTTTGCCGGGGCTGCCGTAAACCTGCATACGGTTTCGATTAAAAATTATGGGAACGATAATGCATTCTATCTAAACCTCGGAGGATTATTTTATTTCGAACAAAGCTTTAGATTAGGTTTTTCAGTTCAAAATGTTAATCGGGCATCCTTCACAAATGAAAAAGATCATTTACCGTTGGTTTTTAATTTAGGACTCAGCTATGATGCACTTGAAGAATTAACTTTTAATTTAGGTATCGAGAAAGATATTCGATACAATTACTCTTTGCGCGGCGGAATTGAATATAATTTGCTAGAATATATTTCTTTACGATCCGGTTTTTCAAATGAACCCTCGCGTTACAGCGCAGGTATTGGAATAAATTACTCTTACTTCAGTCTTGATTATGCGTTCTTCACTCATCCGGATTTGGGACTAACACATCAAGCGGGTTTGATCATTAGCTTCGGTTCCGAGGGTAACAGAAATGAAAGAATTAGAAAATATTTGGGTAATGATTAAAATATTTTAGAACAGAAATGACAACCATGCTTCATATTCAAATTTCCGTTTTAAGACTGTTGTTTCTTTGCGTCACGCCTTCAATTTTTCTTTTTAATCAATCAGTTTTTTCTCAAATAGATTCTACTGCATTAAATACCGAAGAAATTATTTATGATTTGCTGCAAGAACCGGCAACTGAAAGTGATAATGAAGACATCTACGAAATTTTGGAAGATATTACTCTTAATCCGGTTGAACTGAATTCCGCTGATATTTCAGAACTTCAAAGAATTCCGGGATTATCAGCATACTATGCGTCCTTAATTATTGCACATAGGGGAAAATTTGGTGCGTTCTTTTCTCTCAGCGAATTAAATTTAATTGAAGGATTCCCAAAAGAAATTGTAGAAAAAATAAAACCCTTCATGACCATAATACAAGAAAAATTTGATGACGACATCAACAGAGCAGAATCAACCAAAAGCGGATGGGATGAAATTAGCGAAAACATCAAACTAAATTTTAGAAGCAGAACCATTAGCGATATTCAAGAAAAAAGTGGATTTACCGAAAACAAGTTTGAAGGTTCACGTCCAAAATTTTACAACAGACTTTTAATTAGGTACGGCGGGCTGATTGATGCTGGATTGGTTACTGAAAAGGATGCGGGCGAAAAATCTTTCAGTGAATTCACAGCATTTCATTTATCATTAAAAAATTACGGTGTAATAAAACAATTAACTCTGGGTGATTATACTTTGGAATTCGGACAGGGTCTTGCACTTTGGAGTCCGTATGCACTTTCAAAGGGAACCGATGTAATTTATCCCGCGAAGCGTAAAGCTAAGTTCATTCATCCGTATAAAAGCACGAACGAAAATAATTTCTTCAGAGGAGCTGCAGCTTCTGTCGAGTATGGTTCCTTTTTAATTTCCGGTTTCTATTCAAATAATTTTTTCGATGCGAATATTGACAGCATCTCTCGTTCAATTTTGTCAACCCCGATAGATGGATTTCATCGAACAGAAACTGAGAATAGCAAAAGAAAATCTGCAAGAGAAACCATTTATGGAGCCAGAATAGATTTTTTAGATATTGATGATAACTTAAATGGCGGTGTATTATATTATTCTTCCAAATTCAGTAATCCGTTTCTTCCCGATACACCTTTTGATCTAAACGGTGATAAGTTAAGCTACATATCAGCCTACTATGATTTGTATTTCGGAAGAGTAAATATTTTTGGTGAATCCGCTTTCGACGGACGATCAGTTGCCTCACTTGTGAGCGCCAGTTTTGCCTTCGATAATAATTTCTCTTTTATAACCTTGATTAGAAACTATCCCCGCAATTACAGAAGCATTCATTCATTCGGTTTTGGCGAAAATTCCGGTGCCACAAAGAATGAATTTGGAATTTATACAGGTATAAATTGGAGAACAATGATTGGTGAAATAAATTTTTATTTTGATCAGTTCAAATTCCCCTACGCCACTTTCGAGAACCCATTGCCATCAAGCGGAAATGAATTTCTTTTTGACCTTCGATCTAAACCTTTCAATAAAATTGAAACAAATTTGAGATTTAAGTATGAGAAAAAAGAAATAACTGAAAAAATTGCAAACTTAGAAGCCGTTGTCCCGAGATTGAGACAAGCAGCTAGAGCAGAAGTTATCTACGAAGTTTCTAAGAAACTGCGGTTGAAAAGCAGAGTAGAAATAAATAATTATGCTGTTCCAAAAATTAATGTTGAAGAATTCGGTTTGATGGCATTTCAAGATGTTCGTTACTCCCCTCTTGAAAATATAAGCGTTGATTCAAGAATAATTATATTTCAAACAGATTCATTTAATTCAGCCATTTACGAATATGAAAACGATTTGACGGGAATACTTTCAAACGTTGCATTATACGGAAAAGGCATTAGATGGTATTTTAAGATTAAATATAAGCCGATAAAAATCCTATCGGTCTCGGCAAAGTATTCAGAAACTTTCAAACCATTGGAGAATAAACTTGGTTCAGGATTTGCTGAAATAAATAATAATATTGATAATAAGGTGAGTTTTCAAGCTGAAATAAATTTCTAGATTAGATAACTAGTTTCATTTTTTCTCAGATCCGACAAAATACATTTCAATTTTCTTCCTATCATTAATTTTAAACGAATCATAATATTCACACTCATAAAATTCTTTAATCAAATCATATGTTGCTGAACTAATAGTAACTTTCCCCGGTCTGCCATTACTTTCCATTCTGTTAGCGATATTAACAGTTGTACCCCAAACATCGTATGTCATTTTGTTTTTTCCAATTACTCCTGCAACCACACTTCCAGAGTGAACCCCGGCGCGCATAGGCCACTTAAAATGAGATTTCTTATTTCTTTCAGCAATGAAGAGCTGCATGTCTAGTGAAGCTTTGACTACTTTTAATGCATGATCAAAGCATTCCTCCGGGAAACCCGCTCCTGCCATATACGAATCACCGATTGTTTTTAACTTTTCAAGGCCGTGTTTATCAATGATATGATCAAAATGTTTAAAGATTTCGTTTAGCTCACTAACCAATTCGTTAGGTTTCATTCTAGAAGAAAGTGTTGAAAAATCCTGAAAATCAGTAAACAGCAATGTTACAGTTTTATATTCACGTGGTTTAATAACCCCTGTTTCCCTGAGTTCCTTTACAATCTGTTTGGGAAGAATGTTATGTATCAGAATATCGGATTTTTTTTTCTCCTCTTCAAGCTCAATTGTTCTTTCTCTAAGTTTTTTCCCAATCCGATGTTTATGAATAGCGAGTTCAATTGCGGTGTGAAGAACCTTTTCATCGAAGGGTTTGACTAAGTATGCAAATGGTTCGGTCAATTTTGCTTTTTGTATACTTTCAGTATCCGCATAGGCAGTTATGTAAATTATGGGAATATCCATTATCTTTTTAATTTCTTCGGCAGCTTCGATACCAGAAATTTTACCGCTTAGTTTTATATCCATTAGAATTAAGCTTGGTTCTAATTCAATTGTTCGAGTAATAACCTCTTCACCCGAACTAATTACATCTACTACGTCGTATCCAAATTTTTTCATTATCCGCGCTAAATCTTTAGCAATAATATTCTCATCTTCAACAATTAGGACACTAGGAGCTGAAAATGAATTGTTCTTTTCTTTTAACAAATGATTCTTCTTTTCGATTTAACTATCAGTTGTTCTGAATTAGTTTTATAGACAATGATGAACTCAAGATTCATATAAAATTAATTGTTAAGGGAAATTAGGTTTTTTTTCATATAAGCAAAAGCGTTAATTATATTTTACTCGCAGATTATATTTCCCGGGTGGAAGATAAATCTCTAGCCTCCCTTTCGACGATTGCAGCTTTGTTACTGCTATCCTTCTTCCAATCGAGCTGAATAAATGATGTAATATTTTAAAAACATCCGTAAAATCTACATTCCAGTAATAAAATTGAAATTTATTGACTAAATTAGCTTCAGGATAAAAATATGATTAGCCCAAATAGTAATAAAAACTAACACTTTTGGTCTTTTTGCTAAAATATTATGAAATTTGTATCGGCTCGAATTTTGTTACAAAATTGGATGAAAAAAGGACGGGCTCATTTCTAAGAGAATCCGGATATCTGATTTACATTTACAATTACTAGGATAAATGGACAAATTCCGACCAAAAACTAAAAAAAATTTTTAAGTTACAATTGGTATCAACTTAATCTATAAACCTTGAACAATTTGACTTTGATTAAAAAGGACTTATTTTTTTACAAGTTATAAAAATTATTTTTATCCTTTTTTAAATAACTGTATTGAACAATTTTTACTGCTGAACAAAATAACATACATGCAAAGTTCTAAAATTGAATTCCTAAAAAGTTATGATAATTTAGTCAAACTTGCCTCTTCTGGTTCAAACCAATTTCCTAACAATCTTTGCGATTTTATACTTAAGGAACAGGATTTAGAAGCTTGTGTCATATTCAAGATCATAAACAATCAAGTTTTGAAGCTAATTGGGAAAGCTGGTTCAACAAAAAAAACATTAGAATTAGATTCGATTTTTGAATGTTCGGATTGTAAAGTTTTAAAATCTAATCCCTCAAAATTATCCTTTAATAATCAACCTGGATGTGAACTTGAAGTAACCGATTTTGTAATGTATGAGGGTTGTTTATTTGTTAAAGTTTCCGATGAGCACAAAGTCCTTTTCAAACTTGCAAAAAAAACTCCATTCACTGCTGCTGAAAGAGAAAACACTGAAATTTTAACAGCTGCATTGGATAGTTTACTTAAAATATGGTTTTCTCATGAGGGCAGTGTATCATCTTCGGTTAGTAAAATTATTTCCGATATAGCTCATGAACTAAGAACCCCGACAAATAGTATTATGGGATTTGCCTCCCTACTGAATGAAGATAATCTTTCTCCTTCCCAGGCAGAGTATGTAAACACACTAAAAGAAAATGCGTACAATCATCTGTCGTTGTTAAATGATTTAATTGATCTGGCAAAATTTGAAATTGGTACGGTTAAGAAAACAATATCGAATTTAAATTACAAGAACTTTTTAAACGAAATTGTAAAATCCTTTCAGGATAAATTTCTTAATAACGAAATTGATTTTATAAATAACTTTGAAGGCGAGTTTCCGGATTTCCTTAATTTTGATGCTCAAAAACTACGATATATTATAATTACTCTAATTAATTATTCAATCAGACTGACAGAAAAAGGTAAAATTACTTTATCTTCATCCTATTCTGCACCAAACCAATTAAGCATAAAAATTAGTGACTCAAGCGCGGGCCTTCCTTCAGCTAAACTAAAAGAGTTCTTTGAGCCATTTGCAATTTATGAGCTAGCAAGCGTTAAATTTGGCGGCGTAACGGGATTAGGATTAGCTTTAACAAGAAAATATATCGAATTTCTTAAAGGTGAAATTGATATTCAAAGTTCACCAGGGAAAGGGACAACTTATAATCTGAAAATCGGAGTAGACGTTATGGATAATATTCAAACTCAATTAAGCAGCTTACCAAAACCAGGAAAGAAAAACCGTGTCTTGGTAATTGAAGACGATTATGCAACCTCAAAACTTCTGAGCAATTACCTGAATAAATGGGGATATGAACCCGTCATTGTGAATTCTGCTGATCAAACCTTGAAATCAATTGAAAAAGAGACATTTTTAGCAATTCTTTTGGATATAGTGCTGCCGGATTCAAACGGCTTTGATCTGATGAAAAAAATTCGATCGCATCCGAATTCTAAACGAACCCCTGTAATTGTATGTTCTATAGAAGCTGAGGAACAGAAAGCATTCTTGATGGGCGCAGTTGAATATTTCGTTAAGCCAATCAAATATAATTTCCTTATCGAAGTTTTACAGAGTTATAGGTTAAAGAGAGATTCTAATATTCTCATTGTTGATGATGATGTTCCAACATTGAATCTGATAAAGGAAGCAGTTCAGCAAGCAGGGTTTAATCCGATTGCTGAAGCATTTTCTTCAAAAGTTTTAAACCTAATTGAAGATAAAGAGCTTGATTTAGCAATTGTGGATTTAGATATGCCTGAACTAAATGGATTTGAACTAATAAAAGGGATAAAGGAAAATCCAAAATTTGCTAAACTGCCAATTGTCATTTATACGGGCAAAGAAAATTATAGAGACGATCTGAAAAATATTGATGGATTATTTGAACATTTGCTCGAAAAGAGAAGTTCGAATATTGAAGACCTTGCAGACACAATTACGGCTATGATCAACAAATTCGATGAACCAACTCCTCCAGAAGTCTTAGCTCAAGAAAAAGATAAAGATGTAGTTAAAATTCTCCTTGTAGAAGATTATAAACACTCGCAAATTATAGTTACCAGACTTCTTAAGAAAAATAATTTTACGCATATTGTTGTAGTTGAAAATGGTGCAGAAGCTCTCGATCAAGTCAAAAAGCAAAAATTTGATTTGATACTTATGGATATGCAAATGCCGGTTATGAATGGATTTGAAGCTACAGAAAAAATCCGCATGCTGCCTGAATACAAAGAAACTCCAATAATAGCTTTAACTGCTTTTGCAATGAAAGGTGACCGCGAGAAATGTTTAGAGGCTGGTACAACCGATTATATTCCAAAACCAATCGATAGCCAAGAGTTTATTCAGAAAGTAAAACACTATACAGAAATTAGTGTTGCGGTAGAGTAAGCTTTCATTATTCCATTTCATCTTTTCCCCAAATTGGGATCTAACACTCTCAATTTATCTTTATATTTATATCATTGAAAATTAATATTTAATTTGAAATGATTGACGAAACCCCCAGAGTTCGCTTTGCCCCTAGTCCCACAGGATACTTACACGTCGGCGGATTACGCACAGCTTTGTATAATTATCTTTTTGCAAGGCATAACAACGGCAAATTCATTTTGCGGATTGAAGATACGGACCGTAACCGTTATGTTGAAGGAGCAATTGAAAATTTAATCAAAGCACTGAAATGGGCAGGATTAGAATATGATGAAGGTCCAGATATCGCTGGAGATTTTGGGCCTTACATACAATCTAAGCGATTAGAAACTTATAAAAAGTATTCCGATAAATTAATCTTAGAAGGAAAAGCTTACTATTGTTTTTGTTCTCCTGAGAGATTAACTGCACTGAAGGTGGAGCAGGAAAAGCAAAAACTGCCTCAGACAAAGTATGATAAGCATTGCCTAAGTTTATCAAAAAGTGAAATCGAAAAAAATCTTTCTGAAAATATTCCTTTTATAATTCGTTTGAATGTGGTGCCGAATCAAAAAATTATTTTTAATGATGTGATTAGGGAGAAAGTTGAATTTGACAGTAATAATGTTGATGATCAGGTTCTAATTAAAAGCGATGGCTATCCTACTTATCATCTCGCAAATGTCGTAGATGATCACTTAATGAAAATAACTCATGTCATCCGCGGTGAAGAATGGCTTTCATCAACTCCTAAACATGTTTTACTTTATGATGCTTTTGGCTGGGAGCGGCCAATTTTTGCCCACCTCCCTCTTCTGTTAAATCCTGATCGTTCAAAACTTAGTAAAAGACAAGGCGATGTGGCTGTTGAAGATTACCGGGATAAAGGTTTCCTGAAAGAAGCATTAATAAACTTTGTTGCTTTGCTTGGCTGGAATGCGGGCGATGATCGCGAGTTTTATTACTTGAATGAATTAGTTCAAGCATTTTCACTAGAACGCGTAAACAAAGCAGGCGCAGTTTTCGATGTTGTAAAACTGAATTCATTAAATGCTGAACATCTTCGAAAAAAATCAAATGAAGAAATTCTTGGGATGCTGAAAGACAGAATTCAGAAGTCAGAATATAGCAGTCAGAATTTTTCAGATCAATATCTGCTGCTGATTATAGACGCTATGAAGGAAAGAGTGTCGTTCGTTCATGAGTTCATAGATAACTGCAAATATTTTTATGAATCACCGAAGGAATACGAGCAAAAAGCTATTGAGAAGAATTGGAAACCAGAGACTCCTGAACAGTTAAAAAAACTAAAAGATGCTTTTTCTCTTTTGATCAATCCCACAAAAGCAGATTATGAACAAACATTAACTCAAGTTGCAGAAGAGTTGAGCGTTGGAAAAGGAAAACTAATTCATCCTTTGCGACTCGCAGTTTCTGGACAAAGCACCGGACCAGGAATGTTTGACCTACTTTATATTCTGGGGAAGGACGATGTAATAAACAGAATTAATTATGCAATTGAAAAACTCAAATAGAACACAGATTTAACTGATGTAACAGAATTAAACAGATCAGTCTTCATCCGTTTACCTGTCAGCCTCTGGCTGAATCTGTTAGATCCGTGTACCATTTGTTTTTATTTCTTCCAGCTATCTTTCAGAGTAACCGTTCTGTTAAAAACTAGTTTTTCGTTAGTTGTGTTTTTAGTATCCACGCAAAAATATCCGTTCCGTTCAAACTGAAACCTATCCCCTTTCTTTGCTGTTTTTATAAATGGTTCGAGTTTAGCATTTGGAATAATCTCAAGTGAATTGGGATTTACATACTCCAACCAATTTTCTTCGGCTCCAGGATTTTCCGCAGTAAATAATCTGTCATACAATCTGACTTCGGCATCAATTGCATGATTCGCAGAAACCCAATGGATTGTTCCCTTCACTTTCTTCTTGCTTGTTCCAGTACCGCTTTTTGTTTCAGGATCAAAAGTACATCGAAGCTCAATCACTTCACCGTTTTCATTTTTAATCACTTCATCACATTTAATTATATAGGCATAACGTAAACGAACTTCCCCATTGGGAACTAAACGATGAAATCCCTTCGGAGGATTTTCCATAAAATCACTTTGTTCAATAAATAATTCTCTAGAGAAAGGAACTAATCTCTTTCCAGCATCCGGATTTTCAGGATTATTTACTGCTTCAAGTTCTTCAATTTTACTCTCAGGATAATTTGTGAGCACAATTTTCAATGGTTTTAGCACAGCCATAACACGCTGCGCATTTTTATTAAGATCATCACGAATAGCGTATTCAAGCAAAGAAATATCCGTCAATGCATCCCGCTTTGCAACGCCAACAATCTCTGCAAAAATCCGAATTGCCTCAGGAGTATAACCTCTTCTGCGAAATCCCGAAATTGTAGGCATACGAGGATCATCCCAGTCATCAACATATTTTTCTTGAACAAGCTGAAGTAACTTTCTCTTGCTCATCACTGTGTAATTGAGATTCAGCCGCGCGAATTCAATTTGCTGAGGATGATGTACTCCAAGTTGATCTAAATACCAATCATAAAGCGGGCGGTGATTTTCAAACTCAAGTGTGCAAATAGAGTGGGTAATTCCTTCAATTGAATCTTCATTTCCATGCGCCCAATCATAAGTTGGATAGATGCACCATTTGCTTCCAGTTCGATGATGTTCAGCATGAACAATGCGGTACATGATGGGATCGCGCATATTAAAATTAGGAGATGCCATGTTAATTTTTGCACGAAGTGTTTTTGCCCCATCAGGAAATTCACCATTTTTCATTCGTTCGAAGAGATCAAGATTTTCTTCCACTGAACGATTGCGATACGGGCTTTCTTTTCCGGGTTCAGTAAGTGTTCCCCTTGTTTCCCGAATTTCATCAGCAGTTAATTCGCAGACATAAGCCTTTCCTTTTTTAATAAGTACAACTGCCCAAAGATACATTTGTTCAAAATAATCAGAGGCGAAGAGAATTTTATTATCGAAGTCAGCACCGAGCCATTTTACATCTTCAACAATCGAGTCAACATATTCCTGTTCTTCCTTTTCTGGATTAGTGTCATCAAACCTAAGATTGAACTTACCCTTGTAATCTCTCGCAATTCCATAATTCAGGCAAATAGATTTAGCATGACCAATATGAAGATAACCGTTAGGTTCAGGCGGAAAGCGTGTGCAGACATTACCTCCCCATTTATTAGTTTTTAAGTCTTCATCAATGATTTCGTAGATGAAGTTTTTAGGTTTATTTGCTGAAGTATTTGTATCTGCCATAAATTATTTGATTAAGAATTATAAAATTCATAACAAACTTAATCATTTAATTTTAGGTGCTCAAGGATTTATAAAAAATCACAATTCATGTTAAAATTATAAAAGACTTACACACGCCTATTTTATTTTAATTAGAAGCCAAATTTCAGACAGGTATTAAAACAATTTACTCAAATCATTTTCGAATAATATTATTTAATGTTTAGCTGAATTATTTATAAATTAAGCACAACGCTTTTTGACACACTTCGAAATCTTCGTCAAAAAAAAGGTAATATTTTTACTGTTATATTTTATTTCTTGATATAATAAAGAAATTTTATTAAATACGTGCCAATCATTAAACAATTTGGAGGTTCGCTATGACAAAAGGTACATTTTTACTTTTCTCTGTTCTTTTTACATTTTTAATTTCGACACAAATTTCTTCACAAGTCATTTACTCCGAGGACTTTGAATCCGGAACTGCAGATGCGGGATGGTATTTCTATCCAAATCCAAGCACCGGCTTACCAGAGGAGACTATAACTGCATCAGCTATGACTAATGCTCCCTCAGCTTTAACCGGCGGCGGAAGCTTCATGGGTCACTTACAAGATTTAGATGGCTCTTATACCGGTTCTGCTGTGGCACTTAATGGTTCTACCTCGTTAGCTAACTATTCAATTGAAGCCGATGTGTATTGCTATGTTGGGGCTTCTCCATCTGCTTATACCGGCTTAGTAGTTTATGCAGACACAACACTTAAGGATTTTTATAAACTTCGTGCGGATTTTGATGCCAGTGACAGAATTAACTTCTCTGGCCGTAAATCTGATCCAAACACTTTTTTGCCGTTATTCAATAAAGATTTCAAAGGAGTAGATAATCCGGGATTATTCCCAACAACTTCTGGCTGGCACAAAATGAAGATCGAAGTTAGAGCTACCAGTCCAACTGAGACAAGTTTCTGGTGTTATTTCGATGAACAACTTTTAGCCGGATGTCCAATTGTTGATACAACATCTGCAAGAAATACTTCGGGAAGTTTTGGCTTCTACGCTTTCCAACAAAGTGCTGC
>JBGSOQ010000265.1:0-22717 GCA_041739035.1 Ignavibacteriaceae bacterium
GTTCTCGCTCAAGATCATTGGAATCGAGAAATCTTTCTCTAACAACCTGGTTTTTTCTAAATACTTCGCACTGCCTAAGAATCTGGTCAACAAGTGTTGTCTTACCATGATCAACATGAGCAATAATTGCAATGTTTCTAATATCTTTCACTAAATCTCCGAATTTTGAATGCTAATTTACTGAATGTTTGAGTGAGTTTATGCGTAATTTTTAAAGAGCACAATATTCAATTGAAAATAGAAGATAATGTCTTTAAGTTAGAAGTAAACTCGAATTAGAAATAGTAAAATAAAATTTAGACAAAGATATTATGGTCTATAGCATACGGAATTTCCTTTTGAAGAATATAAGAAAGTTGAAAATACTTTTTCTGACTTCATTCTGCTTCCTTTCACTAGGTTGGGGAAGTGTTGGACATAAAATCATAAACAGAAACACAACTCTCTCTTTTCCACCCGAATTAAATTTTCTGATGCACTGGGCGGATCCTCTGGCTGATCATGGATCTGATGCAGATAATAGAAAGGGCTCTGACCCAAATGAAGCACCTAAACATTACATTGATATTGATAATTACCCAGAGTTCGCTGCCAACGGCATAATAACTCAGAACCTTGACTCGGTTGTGATGAAGTATGGCTACACATTCGTGATTGATCAAGGAATTCTCCCATGGGCAATCATGCAAGCAGTTGATTCCCTTCAGACAGCGTTCCAGCGCGGAGATTGGGCAAGAGCATTGCTTGTTGCATCTGATCTTGGTCACTATGTTGGCGATGCTTACATGCCACTGCACATAACAAAAAACTATAATGGCCAGTATACCGGACAATTGGGAGTTCATTCTCGTTATGAAAGTACAATGATAGGGAATTACTCTCAAGAGATTGTCTTCACTGGAGATACAGCTTTTTATATTTCTAATGTTTCAGATTTTACTTTTGAAATGATTTATGCAAATTATCACTATGTCGATTCAGTGTTGTCTGCTGATTTAATTGCCAAGCATTATGCGGGTGGAAGTTACAATAGCACATACTATCAAAAATTATGGGAATTGACGAAAAATTTTACTACAAAATTATTTAAAAATGCTTCGTACGATCTAGCCCTTTTGATATACACGGCTTGGAAAAATGCCGGTGAGCCGGTCATTACAAATATTGAAAATGAAAAAATTGCTGTTACGGATTTTAAGCTTGAACAGAATTATCCAAATCCATTTAATCCAGCTACTACAATAAGGTGGCAGTCGATGACGGATGGCTGGCAAACTTTGAAGGTCTATGATGTTCTTGGAAATGAAGTGGTAACATTGGTAAATGAATACAAACCTGCGGGAAGTTATGAAGTTGATTTTAATGCAAGCAACCTTTCCACTGGTATTTATTTCTATTCAATTCAAGTTGATGATATTAATTTTACGAGGAAAATGGTGTTGATTAGATAATTTTCCTTATTAGTAAAAAAAATGACCAAAATGTCCTTGCGAGCACACTTTACAGGAGAAGCCTGTCCGCCTTGCAACTTTGAAAGACGGGCAACCCCAACCTCGGAATACTTAAATAATGAAGGCTGGGATTACTTCTGCCTAATAACCAGTGGATTGCTGCATCCCACTAAAGTAGGATTCGCAATCACAAGAAGAAGATTATATGGCAGCCTCTTTAACGAAAATTAAAAAACGACCAATTATTCCGCCACAAAAGTCTGTGCACTTGAACTAATTACTGCTAGATGATTACGATGAAAAATTACAACGTAATAATTTCCATCAGATAATCCATAAAATTTTACTGGACTTGACCCATCTAAATCAACTATTGTCCCATCACTTTTAAGTAATGCAGCTTTTCGTGCTACTTTTGTACCAGACGCTAGCCCACTACGTAGCTCCACAAGCACCCAATCTACTACTCCGGTTGGTATACTTGTAACACTTTCTGTTCCAGGATAATTCCAAGGTGAGTTATTATAAGGCTGATCTGTTGGTAGATTTGAATTCAAAGTTGTATTCATAATTCCACTGTTGTAAGGTCCCTCAAGAAAAATCTTAGAATTCAGTTTGACCGAAACACAAATTGTTCCTTCACCGCTAAAAGTACCATTGATAATCACAACATCAGCACAGATTTCCGCTCCTGTGCCCACATGTATAGTTGTTCCTACATCAGCAATCATTGAGCTTTGGCTGTTGATTGATGAAGTAAGAATTAAAACAAGAATAAAACACGTTAAACTTTTCATTTATCTATCCTTTCATTAATTATAGAACTGAATTTAATTTCTTCACTATTATTACTCGCTTTAAGTATATTGATTTGTTCTTTTAATTCTGCTTTTAAGGTTTTGATTTCTGCAATCTGTTCCTTTATTTCTCCTACGTCGGCTAATTGAATCTTAAGCTGTTCATTCTCTGCTTTCAATTCTTGTATTGCTTTCACCATTATCGGTAAAAGGTTTCCCGGTGTTGCTTCCCATTTTTCCGGATTAGATTTTAACACAAGGTTAAGCCATTCTGCGTTTGCAGTGGTTTGTGCTTCATCAAGTTCTTGTGCGATGAATCCTGCAGTGGGTTTTTCCTTCATTTTACTGCCATTTGATGTGTTATCATCGTACCATTCTCTTTTATCCCAATTGAATTGGCGGGGCTTTATTTTCATTAGGAAGTCAATTCCTAAATTCAGATCGTTGATATTTTTCTTATCCCTTGCATCTGATAAACTGGTAATTGTTTGAGTATTACAGCGAAGAGTTAGAACATTTCCATTACCCAGCGTTATTTCATTTGTTGCTGTGGCTGATGTTGGTTCTGCATTGTATCCTATACATGTTAAATTACTGCCTGTAGTTATTGTACTACCAGTTTCATTTCCTAAAGCCGTGTTATAACTGCCTGTGGTGTTGTAAAAAAGCGCACCAGTTCCGATGGCTGTATTGTTGCTTCCTGTGGTGTTGGAATAAAGTGAATTATCCCCGTTGGCGGTATTAACAAAGCCAGTGGTGTTGGAATAGAGCGATCGATTTCCATTGGCGGTATTGTAGCTTCCTGTGGTGTTGGAGTAGAGCGATTGAATTCCATTGGCGGTATTGTAGCTTCCTGTGGTGTTGGAAATTAAAGACACATGTCCCACAGCCGTGTTACCAAAGCCAGTTTTGTTTAATTGTAATGAACCAAGTCCTACAGCTGTATTTTCGTGGCCGGTAGTATTGGAATACAATGAATTTAGTCCTAACGCCGTATTCCAATAACCTGACGAGTTGGAAAATAAAGACTGAACTCCTAAAGCTGTATTTTGGTAACCTGTCGTAGTGGAGTATAATGAATTTACACCTATAGCTGTGTTTTCATACCCCGAAGAACTGCTAAGTATTGATTGAAATCCTAATGCTGTGTTATTATAACCTGTGGTGTTGGAATAAAGTGATTGAACTCCATTGGCGGTATTGTTGCTGCCTGTCATAGTGAAATTACCTGAATTTATACCTATAAAAGTATTATTAGCACCGTAGTTGTGTAAAAATCTATCGGCGCCTTTAAATATTACACCTGTCGTTGGGCTTGTTGTATTTTCAAGCCGGAGAGTTTTCAAAATATTCACCTCTCCTGTTGACTGGCTTAAGGTTAAATAATCACTTGATCCATCTTTAATTTTGAACACACCATTGGTGCCAAGTGTGTTAGTGATATCCTGAGCATTGGAGATACTTGCTATCAGCCAAAGGCTGAGCACGAAAGTTGAAATAATGTTCCTCATTTTTTCCCTTTTATTGATTATTGTTTTCAGAATTAACTATTTGAACTTTAATCAGCTGTTCACTGGATTCAATTCGTTCTATTTTTTTTGCTAGAACAGTTTGCATCTCTTCAAATTTTGCCAGACGTTCTTCAAGGTTTTGATTTTTATTTTGTAATACAGCTATCTCTTCATTCTTTTCAATTTTTAATTGTTCATTTTTAATTTTTAATTCCTGTATTGCTTTCACCATTATCGGAAGAAGATTCCCGGGTGTAGCTTCCCATTTTTCGGGATTATCTTTTAACACAAGGTTTAACCATTCTGCGTTTCCAGTTGTTTGTGCCTCATCAAGTTCTTGAGCTATAAACCCTGCCGTGGGTTCTTCCTTCATTTTACTGCCGTCGGATGTGTTATCATTGTACCATTCTCGTTTATCCCAATTGAATTGGCGGGGCTTTATTTTCATTAAGAAATCAATTCCTAAATTCAGATCGTTTATATTTTTCTTATCTCTTTCATCTGATAAACTGGTAATTGTTTGAGTATTACACCGAAGCACACTAACTAGGTTATTACCAAGCGTAATTTGATTTGTTGCTGTTGCAGAAGTAGGTTCGGCATCATAACCGATACAAGTTAAATTACTTCCTGTGGTTATAGTGTTTCCTGTGCCATAACCCAAAGCTGTGTTATTATCGCCTGTGGTGTTAGAATAGAGCGACAAATACCCAGTAGCTGTATTTTGGTCCCCTGAGGCATTATTTCGGAGAGTTTGATATCCAATAGCTGTATTCGCGTTTCCGATGTTATTTGCCGGTGTTGTTGAACCACGAAGTGCCTCAAAACCAACGGCTACATTAAAATTATCGAAAGCAGCTATGGTGTTGTTAGTATATAACATTGCATTGTACCCAATAGCGGTTGCATTATTTCCAGCAGTATTATTATTTAGAGCACCGAAACCTATAGCAGTGTTGTTAATTCCTATTGTATTCGAATAAAGAGATGCCCTTCCGAATGCTGAATTACCATTGCCCGTTTGGTTAAAGAGAAGAGAATTAAGCCCGAACGCTGAATTATCGCTGCCTGTTGTATTGTAGTAGAGAGATTGAAATCCAAAAGCTGAATTATTGTTGCCTGTTATGTTTGAATTAAGTGAACGACTTCCGCAAGCTGAATTATAGCCCCCTTCAGAATTATTTCTCAGTGTTTGGTAACCGATTGCAGTATTACTGTTTCCAGTATTACTAGCAGGAGTTGTTGAACCACGAAGTGCCTCATAACCAACGGCTACATTAAGATTATCAAAAGCAGCTATGGTGTTGTTAGTATATAACATTGCATTGTACCCAATAGCGGTTGCATTATTTCCAGCAGTATTATTATTTAGTGCACCGAGACCTATAGCGGTGTTGTTAATTCCTATTGTATTCGAATAAAGAGATGCCCTTCCGAATGCTGAATTACCATTGCCCGTTGTGTTGAAGAGAAGAGAGTTAAGCCCGAACGCTGAATTATCGCTGCCTGTTGTATTGTAGTAGAGAGATTGAAACCCGAAAGCTGAATTCCTATAACCCGTGGAGTTGGAGAAAAGAGATCGGTAACCTACTCCTGTGTTAGCGCTGCCCTCATAAGAATTTATTCCTCCCATAGTGAAATTACCAGCGTTTATTCCGAGAAATGTATTATTACCGTCGGTACCTGAACCGTAATATGTATGAAGGAACTTATCAGTGCCTTTAAAGATTGAACCCCGCTGATCTCCGCCAAGTTGTAATGGTAATGTTGCTGTTCCGTTGGATTGATTAAGTATGAAAAAATCTGTTGTGGCATCTTTCACAATAAATTTACCGCTGGGTGCAAGTGTGTTTGTTATGTCCTGCGAAAAAACTGTAGTTGCAAACATTAGCAAAAGCACCGCTAGTCTGTTTAGATAAAATAATTTTGATTTCATTTTTGTTTTCTTTTTTTGGAAATAGTTAAATATTAGTTTTTAATTACAAGTGCTGTATGTTTTTCGGAAGTTAGTTCATTTAACAATTGCTCCAATGTTACAAGCTTTTCACTCATTGATTTTAATGATTCAACTTCTTTTTTCAGATCATCATTTTCTTTTTTCAAATCTTGTACTGCTTTCACAATTATCGGCAAAAGGTTTCCCGGCGTAGCTTCCAATTTTTCGGGATTATTTTTCAGCACAAGGTTAAGCCATTCTGCGTTTCCTGTTGTTTGTGCTTCGTCAAGTTCTTGAGCTATAAAGCCAGCAGTAGAAGCTTCTATCATTTTACTTCCATCTGATATGTTATTATTGTACCATTCTCTATTATCCCAATTGAACTGGCGAGGTCTTATTTTCATTAAGAAATCAATTCCTAAATCTAAATCCTTAATATTTTTCTTATCCCTTGCATCTGATAAGCTGGTAATTGTTGTCGCCTTGCAGCGGAGAATCATTCCAACAACATCATTCCCCAGCGTTATTTCATTTGTTGCGTTGAAAGCGGATGCTTGAGCGTTATAGCCAATACACGTTAAATTACTGCCTGAGGTTATACCGGCTCCTGCGATATATCCTACAGCTGTGTTATAAAATCCGGTTTGGCTTAATCTAAGTGCAACCCCTCCATATGCTGTGTTGCTATGTCCAGATATATTATTGTCGAGTGCAAGATATCCATAGGCAGTATTGCCATCTCCTGTTGTGTTGTGGGAAAGCGATAGATACCCGAAGGCTGAATTTTTTGAACCTGTGATGTTGGAAGAAAGTGATTGATACCCAAGTGATGAATTATAGCTGCCTGTTGTATTAGAGGAAAGTGAATTATAACCAAAAGCAGAATTACTTAAACCTGTTGTGTTCAAGGAAAGTGAAGAAGCCCCAAACGCGGAACTGCCCTCTCCAGTCGTGTTAAATCGGAGCGCATCAGTCCCAAACGCTGAATTACTTAAGCCGGTTGTGTTGGAGGAAAGCGAATTTGAACCAAAGGCGGAATTAAGGTAGCCAGTTGTGTTGGAGGAAAGCGAATTATGTCCAACCGCGGAATTGTTGTGACCTGTTGTATTGGAGTAAAGCGAAATAGACCCTAATGCTGCATTATTACCGCCTGTGGTGAGACTGAAAAGAGAAGTACGCCCGATTCCTGTATTATAGTCGGCAGTTGTCAATGTAAAATTCCCGGCATTTTTACCCATAAAAGTGTTATTTGAAGTAGCCGGGTAATAGTCATGTATAAACCTATCTGTTCCTTTATATATCACCCCAATTGTTGAGCTTGCTGTATTTTCAAGCCGGAGAGTTTTAAGGATATTTACTTGACCGGTTGATTGGCTTAAGGTTAAATAATCATTTGAAGCATCTTTGATTATGAACGAACCGCTTGTACCAAGTGTGTTTGTGATGTTTTGTGCAAAGCTAGTTGCTCCGAACATCAGACAAAAAAACAAAACATAATTTTTCATTTGTGTATCCTTTTTAATTATTTAATAAACGCTCTACTTCTTTAGTGAATTGTGTAATGATGAATCTGCGCGACATTATTTCTATGCATAGCTAACCCTTTGTGGTTTCAATGAATGAATATTTCTCGATTCTTACTGACAATCATAAAAAATATTTTTTCAGAAATCGCTTGGAGAAAAAGACAATAGTTAACGGTTGGTAAATATTATTACACATCAATATTTAATTATTCAACCAGAATGGCAAGGAAACTTGCTGGGTATTTGCAGTAAGGTGATGCAGAACACATGAAAGTTCGAAGGGAAATATCATAAAAAAAGGGAGCTAAAGCTCCCTTTACCGATCGAAAGTAATTTAATTTAGTGTTATTGCAGTCGCACTCATAATTGGCAAGTGGTTTCTATGATAAACGACTATATAATAATTACCTGGTGCCGCATTAAAATTTAAATTTGTAAAACCGTCAGCATCAACAATTGTCCCATTATTTTTTAACAATCCGGCTTTAGTAGCAACAACTGTAGTAGCAGTAGCAGGAGTTGCGCCTGTTCTTAATTCAACTAAAACCCAATCGACAATATCGCCTCCACTAGTTACTGATGCAGTTTCGGTTCCAGGATAATTCCACGGAGCGGTATTATATGGCTGACCGCTTGGAACACTTCCGGCAATAGCTGTATTCATATTTGGTCCAGCATAGGGACCTTCCAAAAATACTCTTAAGTCAACATAAACTAATGATAAAGGATCATCAATTTGTAATTCAAAAACTCCACGGCCGTGAGACGCGGCTCTTAATAATCGTGTTGGACCGTTTACATAAAAACTAAAATCCATTACCGGTACAAACGGCATACCGTTGCTTAATTTATTCCAAGTTGTGCCGCCATCATTTGTCCAGTAAACACCAAAATCATTTGCGACATAAAGATGGTTTGTATTTGCCGGATCAACAAATAAATCGTTGTGTGAAATTTTTGGCAAATTTCCGCTAATGTCTGTCCAAGTTGTACCTAAATCTGTTGTTTTTAATACTTGGCCAGTAGCGTAAGAAACTCGGCAGAGATAAAAAGTATTACCATCTGTTGGGCTTGCAACAACTTTATTAATAGTTTTATTTGTGAAACCTGAAGAGGCAATTGTTCCTGAGATATCTGTCCAAGTAGCACCATCATCAGTTGATTTATACATAGGCGGGACAGGCGTTGCTAGATTAGGTAAATAAGAACTTGACACTGCAATCATATTACTCGTTGTAATTGGAGATTGGGCAACAGTGTTTATATGATAACCACTGATAAAAGAAGCTGTTGTATAAAACCATGTTCCAGCGGCACCAGATGAATTAGAGTACTTAATTCTTCCATTTATTGCAGCTAGAATGCGAGTTGAAATTGTAGGATGCTGCCAATAAGGAGCCGTCCAAACTGCGCTGCCAACATAATCTGCGTCTAGCCAGCTAACTCCACCATCTATACTCCTCAATAAATTGCCGTTTTGAGTGCTCATAAAAACATTACTTGAATTATTATAATCAACAAAACACTCCATACCATCGCCGCTGGTTTCAAATACCCAATCAGTTGCGCCTCTATCAGCAGTACTGAAGTTACCATTATCCTGAGCACCGCCATAAAGTGTATTTACGGCATTATTATCCGATGCAATCCTATAAAATTGTAACGTATTAATATCGTTGTTTATATGATTCCAAGTTGCACCTCCGTCTATGGATTTATAAATTCCGCCATCACATCCGATATACATAATGTTAGCATTTGATGGTGCATATACAATTTTGTGTATATCTACATGTGTTGGGCAATCCCAATAATTACCATTTCCAGCCGTGGGTGTCTTTAAGACAAGCGAAAGCGTTGACCCATTGATAGTTTTACTTATTTCAGCATTACCAAAAAAGACTGTATTGGGGTCGGTGGGATTAACGGCAACACAGAGATCATACCATCCTTGATTCGCAGATCCGGTAAGAGGTGTAAGATGTGACCAAGAAACGCCGAAATCTGTAGATTTGTAAACATCAAATGCTCCGGACCCGGGATAAACTATTGTATAAATTGTAGCAGGTGCAGACTTTGATACAGAAAATTGAATTCTCCTTAAAATTTGTGGTGAAGGTAAACCGGTATTACTTTGCGTCCATGTTGCGCCAGCATCGGTAGAAACAAAAAAGCCGCCAGTCGTCATTGAATCTGCAGTTGCTGCATAAGCTCTAAGCGAGCTTGTTGTTGGATCAAATGCAACATCAAATGCGTTAGTACTTGTGTTAACTAGCGTCCATGTTAATCCCGCATCCACACTGCGCCAAACACCTTCATTAGGTTGATTTCCAATATTCCAATTTGCTGAACCCAATGCTGCAAGAACTATATTAGAATTATGAGGACTGACTTCTATATCACCAAATTGAGTATGAGTGCCAAAACCATTGGTTATATGCAGCCAGCTTATACCTCCATCAGTTGATTTGTATAAACCATCTCCTTCAAAAAAAGTATTATTGGATCCTCCGGCGGACTCTCCTGTTCCTGCATAAACCGTTTCAGGATTATTTGGATCAATAGCAATTGCGCCAAAAGTCAACAAATTTAACTCTCCGCTCATGTCAGTCCATGTTGTGCCGCCATTAACAGTTTTCCATATGCCTCCTGCAGCCGCGCCAATGTATACAGTATTCGGGTCGGTGGGATGAACTGCTACACCTCGGACTCTTCCGCTTACACTTCCCCAATGAGGGATATGGCTTGTCGGTACATTCATATCAATTGCTTTAGGCCCAATATTTGTCCACTGATCGGAAGTCATTAGTAATTTATTTCCTTTTTGAACTATTGTTTTTACCTTACTCATTTCGTTTACTTTTTGTTCTTCAATAAAAGCTTTCGGGAAAATTCCATTTTCATCTAATCTTGTTCTGTAAAACCATTCATATCTTTTAAAGGCATTTGTTTTTTTTACTTCTTCAGGAACATTATCCCATTCACTCGCAGTTTGTGCAAAATTAAAAGTTGTAACTAATATTAATGCTAAAAGTAATTTTATTTTCATAAGGCATACCCTTTTGATATTTGTAAAAAGCCCTGAATTTTGTTCAGGGCTTTATGGATGATTTAAATAATGTTTAATTTTGGGCTAATTTCAGGTTTAGAGTCTGTCGCTTTTTATTTCATTAAAATCAGTTTCTTTACTGCTTTGAAATTTTTCGTTTCAATTGAGTAAAGATATATGCCGCTTGCAAATCCGGAGGAATTAGAATTTGCGTTAAACTGAACCTGATGAAAACCGGCTTTTAAGTCTTCATTTAATAATGTTGTAACTTTTTCACCTAAAAGATTGAAAATGTTAATGCTTACTTTTGCATCTTCCGGAATGGAGAATTTAATTTTTGTTGTAGGATTAAACGGGTTTGGATAATTCTGCATCAGTTCATATTTAGTTGGTAAAACTTCAACTTCAACTGCATCCGAATATTCAAACTTGCCGTCATTATCAATTTGTTTTAAGCGGTACTTAAACTTGCTTCCGCCTACCAAATTATTATCGGTATACGAGTAATTTTTTTGTGAATTGCTGTTTCCGTTTCCTTCCACAAATGCAACTTTCGCCCAATTAGCTAGAGCATCTTTACTTTCTGAAACCACGGATCGTTCAATTTCAAAACCATAATTATCAACTTCTGTTGCAGTTGTCCATTTTAATTGTGCTTTTGTTCCTTCAATTGCATCAACCTGGAATGATTTGAGTTCCACAGGAAGAGGCGTAACAGTCTGGTTCACGAACGTAACGACGTGCGCGGTTGTAGAGTAGTCAGGAACACCATCTGCTCCGTTTAATTCAATATAAGCTTTTCCCGGTCCTCCTGGATCAAAATCGAGTATAAGTACATTTACTCCACCGGTGGGCCAAATATCATTATTGCCCGTGATAATATTTGAATTGGCGTAATTAAGTCTGCTGGTATATGTTACTCCATCTTTTAGCCATGAACCTGTCTCAATTAATTTTGTTTCAAAAATGTTCCACCCGAATGTGCTGGTCAAAAATGTTGAATTAACATTGGATGCAATTAAATTGGTAGTTGCATCCGCAGGACTTGAACTATTAAAATAAATGAAAATACTTAACCCAGCTGCTTCTTCATCAACGGTAGTTCCCTTTACATTAACTGTTAGAGGGTCATTCCCAACTAGGGTTATTGTAACATTGCCAGCATAAGAAAAATTGACACTTATTAATAATAAAATTAAGAAAATTAAAGTTTGTTTATGTTTCATTTTATAACTCCTATTTATTAAATCTTTTTATTTATGGAACTGTACTATTCTTACCAATATTAGGTTGAATAAATAAATAATCTGTTGCATTTACAGCTCCATTAAGGTTAAGATCGCTATTTGAATAAGGACCGGCTCCAATATTTGCCTGTACAATGAGGTAATCTGTTGCATTAATTGCACCATTACCGTTTGCATCTCCTCTTGCCATCGCCCAAACACCAGGTTCAACTTCCACAGCAGCAGCAGTTCCACCGTAAAATTGATCTCCTGGAATTGATACCGATGTCGTAAAATCATATGGAGTTGCAGCTGCAGCAGAGTTTATGTTTTTTGACGCAAGGTGTAAATCAGGCGATTTTTTTACTTCACTTTCAATAGTCGGTTTAGTAGTCTCCTTATTTACCTTATCCTGCTTTACCTGTGCTGAAAGCAAGGAATAGGACAAAAGGAATATTATCAAAAAGAAATATTTTTTACACATTTTTACCTCTATTATTTTATTAAATATACATTTTAAAAAACTTTATCTGAAATGTTTTCTATCACAAAGTTATAAATTAAATAATTTATAGAAGCAGTTACGGACTAAGCCAGTTTAATGTTCTGGCTGAGCTGCTCATAATTCCTAAATGGTTTCTATGCCTTACTACGGCATAATATTCCGTACCGTCAATGCCGGGTAAACCGATTCCGGTTGTTGCTCCTGCATCGTTAATAATATTACCGTTATCATCCACAAAAGCAGATCTGTAACCAACTACTGAGCTGCTCGCAGTAGTAGTTCTAATTTCAACTAATACCCAATCAACTACATTCGTAGGAATTGCGGATGCAGTCCTCACGCCGAGTGCATAAGGAGAAAGGAAAGGAATTGAAGCATTAATTGCATAGAACATATTATGATCCACCGTATTATAAGGTCCCTCCAAAAATATTTTTGCTGCAAGTCCAACACCTTCAGTAATTGTAATGTATGATGTGCCGCTTGGAATAGCTACACCCGCTGCCTTGATATTATTTGCAGTTGAACCATTATCCGAATAGCCCTTCCACATGCCGCCATTTTCAGTGTAAATATATTTTTCTGCGAGACCATTAGTTTCATTATTAGTCCCGCTTGTTACAAGTGCCATTCCTACATTAGGTGTAATTGCTGAAGAACTAACAAGCTTATAACTTCTTAAAGTCGTTTTGGGTGCGGTAACACCATTATAATCTGTTCCGGTTGTTCTGGTAATTGTACCTGTAAAACCAGTACCAAAAGTTAATCCAGCAAATTGCGCAGCAGCTGAAAGGGAAGATGACTCAACCGTACCTTTTAAATAGCCCGTGCCGTTTTCAACAACATCCAATGCGTTGGAAATATAAACTCCGCCTGTTGTTTCGACCGTCATGCCATCGTCTATGACGAGTTCTATTTGCCCGAACGTAACGGAAATTGAAATAAATGAGAGTATTCCTAAATAGTGTAGTTTCTTCATTTTATCCTCTTAAAGTATTTATTATACAAAATCGTACTGGTTTAATGCTTTGTTCACAAGTCAATTTATTTGAAAATCATAACTCAGCCAACTACCTGAAGGGGTAGTTTTAGATCGATAAAATTAAAATATTCATGTACTTAACACCAAGGAAAAGTTTTTTATGATAAAATTGCTGTGAGGGTAAAGACACATCACAACCTAACATTTAATATTTAGTTAATCAAGAAATAACCATATCAATCCGTAAGCATGTGTTTTGAATCACAGTCTCATTATAGTGCACAACCATGGTTTTCCAAAGAAATAAGTTTATCAATTTCGAACAAAACTTGAAAAATTTAATAACTTACTTTTTAAAGCTTTGCACTCATAGCAAAGTTTATATTTCACTAATTTTAATTTTATTTCTCACCATTCATACGGGTTCTCTCTTCTTCCATCCTCACTCTTTCTTCTTTCATCCTCATTCTTTCTTCTTCCATTCTTTCATCGTAATCCACACCGGCAGTTTTTGGCATATTAAATGCCTCCGGATGTAAATATTTACCACGCTCTTTTTCCTTTTTCATTTCTTCTACAGGTATTCTGTTTGCATTTGCATAGGCATCGTGCCTAATTCCGGTTACTTGCCAGCTTACTTTCATTCCAGATGTTCCGCCCGCAATTTTAAATTGATTGTTATTTATTTCTTCAGCTATATAAACTGGAGAAAAACCACCAATGCATGTTAATTGATATCTAAAATCCATGTTTAAAGCTTCGAACCAATCTTTCATTACGACAACGGCTTCACCATTACCATCAAGAACAACATTACCATTATAAATGTTCATCATATCCGGGCTTTCAACAGAAGTGTGCAGCAAATATTTATTTTGTGGATCAAGTGGGTGATCGATCTTAAAACTTTTAGAAGCTCCTGTAATATTACCAGTAGCATTTAAATGTCCATCAAAATAACCGGCATAACCAGTGGTGGCGGGAGCATATCCATAAACGCCTCGCCCATAATCATCAGACGCATATCCATAAACTCCGTACGCATTTGCTCCTCCTGCATAACCATAAACGCCCCGCCCCAAAGTACCGCTAGCAGATCCATGAACTCCCACCCCGTCAGTTCCGCTTGCAGTAAAGTGCCCGCCATAATTTCTTGCATTTCCAGTATTTGATGCATCTCCATAAACTGCAACCCCACCTAAATTAGAATTTGTTCCATAAATTGAATACGATGACGAACCATTTCCTCCAACACTTAGTAAAGATTGAGGATCAGTAGTTCCAATACCAACATTACCATTGCTCGCAATTCGCATATATTCTTTAAAACCATCTCCATCAGTTGCAAACCTTAAAGGATCTTCAGATTTCCACCTAACAAAAGGATTAGGATCTGTCTCTTTTCCGGGGAAAAAATCTAAAATATGTGATCTATCAGAATTTCCAAGATAAATTATTCCTGCATCATCAATTGAAGCTCCCCTAATATCTAAATTGACTAGTGGCGTATTAGTTCCAATTCCAACTTTATCGGTTGAGTTTGTCAGACGAACAACTGTTCCATCGTCAGTCCAGCCGCTGCTGACGGAAATCCCAAGAGCACTTCCGTTCCAAAACAATGAAGTTCCAATATTATAAAGTTTATTTGCTGTTGTACTTGGTGCACTTCCGGATGGAAGAGTTATTGAGCCAACAGTTCCTTCATCTGTTATAGTTATTAAGGTGTTAGCTTCATCATCCTTAAAGTTTATTTCATCACCTGTAGACAGTGTTGTATTAGGTGTTTTAGTTTGTACTGTCTCATTAACTTTTTTGTCTTTATTTTTTATCTCCTGTGCAAGAACTGTAGAAAAGCCTAAAAGGAGGAGAACTAAAACGTACATTTTAGTTTTCATGTTGTGTTCCTTTAATTAATATTACTTTTAAAAAACCCATTTTTATCGGGCTGTTAATTTTCGCAGTAATTTCTATCAAGAACCACAAAAAATCAGAATGAATGATCGGAATTATTATTAAGAAGTCTATTTGATATTTATATTCGCCCTTTTTCTTTACCCTCTTAAAAAACTTTTAGAGTTTGCTTAAAAGAATTTTAAAAATCAATAATTGAAAATTAAATCGTAATATTTTGTTTTTATTCAACTTTCATTAATATCAATCTAAATGGCTGCCCATTAAAAAAACTTGCTTCGTGTCCTAGATAAATGTCGGAGTCTCTAAGTGCAACCCATAAGTAACCTCCATAACCCGATACCCAATTTGGTCCAGTAAAATCAACAACTTCGTAAGATATAATTCTGGCATTAGATTTGTCGTAACCAGTAGGATAAGAAATAGATGTACGATTAGTACCGGTTGTACCTGTTATTTCATATAGTTCAGAAAATTTTATTCCATTTACTCCAATTTTTACACTACCATTTACATCTAATTTTGCTTGAGGATTTGTTATGTTAATTCCAACATTTCCATTATCTTTTATAGTCATTTTTTCTGTATCATTTGTATAAAAAGTTATGCGACCAATCGCCACTCCAAAACCGTAAAAGTCGTTGACACCATCCCAGATTGCTAGTTTCTTTGCCGTAATATCAGTACCTAGTGAGAGTTTTACCTGAGGAGTTGTTGTTCCTATCCCGATTTTGTTACTTGTTTCATATAAAGTTGAGTTTTGTAATGTAGTTGAACTGCTAAATTTTGGGATGTAATTAATTGTGCCGCTTCCACCGATAATACTAAATCCGGTTGTTAGCAGTGCGGTTTCATTCCAATATAAACTTCCGTCAAGATTATATAGCTTACCAGAAGATGAACCAATTGCAGATAAAGGGGGCAAAGATATAGACGCTGCGTTATCTCCTTCATCAATAATTGTCAAAATTGCATTGCCAGTTTCATTCTTAAAAAGTATTTCATCCCTGAATGATTCAACCCCATTTGGTTCTTTAATGCGGACTGATTCATCGACATCTTTGTTTTTGTTTTTTATCTCCTGAGCAAGAATTGCAGAAAAGCCTAAAAGGAGAAGAACTAAAACGTACATTTTAGTTTTCATGTTGTGTTCCTTTAATTTAATATTACTTTTAAAAACCCATTTTTATCGGGCTGTTAATTTTCGCAGTAATTTCTATCAAGAATCACAAAAAATCGGAATGAATGATCGGAATTATTATTAAGAAGTCTATTTGATATTTATATTCGCCCTTTTTCTTTACCCTCTTAAAAAACTTTTAGAGTTTACGTAAAAAAACTTTATAAATCAATAAGGTAAAAAAATATATTTATCAATAGAACCGTTCCTAAAAATGCTCTTCAATGTTCTAATTTAATTCATATTTAAGTTTTATGTATCACATCGGTATAAAACTTGAACACTTCAATTACTTGCATTTGTAAAACTTTCACCATCTATTAAAAATCCTATTTTGCTCTCTTCAATTCATCAACCTCTTTACGTAATTCTGCGATCATCTCTCCTTGTTTTGTAATCAGCTCTTGCTGTTCTTGTATAGCTTTAACCATTACAGGCAATAGATTTCCATAAGTAGCTTCTAATTTATCCGGATTATCTTTAAGAACAAGGTTTAGCCATTCAGCATCAGCTGTGGTTTGGGCTTCATCAAGTTCTTGTGCAATAAATCCCGCGGTTGGTTTATCCAGCATATTACTTCCATTAGACATATTACTTTCATACCATTCTCTTTTATCCCAATTAAATTGTCGCGGTTTTATTTTCATTAAAAAATCTAATCCCAGGTCTAAATCTTTAATATTCTTTTTATCTCTTGCATCGGATAAAGAAGATATTGATTGAACATTACAGCGGAGGGATGATACTTGGTTATCACCAAGCGTAATTTGGTTAACTGCACTGGCAGATGTTGGCTCTGCGTTGTAACCGATACAAGTTAAATTACTGCCGGTAGTAGCGAAATCAGATCCGGCAGAAAATCCAATTGCAGTGTTATTAGAGCCTGATGTGTTATTATAAAGTGCATTAAAACCATTTGCTGTATTATTGCTTCCAGATGTGTTAGAAAAAAGTGCGTGACGACCATTTGCTGAGTTTCCAGAACCGGTTGTGTTTGAATATAGTGCATAATAACCATTTGCTGTATTATTATTGCCGGTTGAGTTTGAATTCAGTGCATAAGATCCATTCGCCGTATTATTGCTTCCAGATGTGTTGGAATAAAGTGCTTGAGAACCATTTGCGGTGTTGTAAGATTCGGTTGTGTTTAAGTAAAGTGATTTATACCCATTTGCCGTATTATGACTTCCGGTTGTGTTTGAGCGAAGTGCTTGAAATCCATTTGCTGTGTTGTCTACTCCGGTTGTGTTAAAGAAAAGTGCTTGATATCCATTTGCTGTGTTATAATCTCCGGTTGTGTTTGAGCGAAGTGCTTGATATCCATTTGCTGTGTTGTCTACTCCGGTTGTGTTTGAGTAAAGTGCGTAAGTTCCATTTGCTGAGTTTCCAGAACCGTCTGTGTTTGAGTAGAGTGCTTGATACCCAACACCAACATTATAATTACTAGTTCCATCATCATTTGTTCCGGCGTCCTCACCTAAAAAAAGACTAAAACCAATGTATCTTGCGTCTGTTAAATCATTAATAGAAGAAGCACTACCGGCACCGAGAGCAGTATTTCCCCAATATAAAGTATTACCATTGTTGTAAAGTTTATTGCCGGATAAGGTACTTCCCACACTTGGTAAAATAATAGAACCGGCCGATCCTTCACTGTTAATTTCAAGTAGGGTTGTAGAACCATCTTTGAAAGTAATTTTGTCATCAACGGCTTGAGTTTCTTTAGCTTTATCACTCTCTTTAGATTTATCCTCATCAATTTCTTGTTTGTTATTTACTTGCTGAGCATTGATAGAAGAAAAGCTAAAAAAGAAAAGAGAAAAAATCATTAAGAACAATATTGAATTTTTCATGCGTTACCTTTGTAAGTGGATGATATGTACTATTATTTTTGAGTGAAAATGACACGAATTATCTTATTAAGTCACCTTACGCAAAATTTCTGTGTATTAACCCCGCCATTCATGGCGGGGATGGAACAAATAAAGACAACCTGCGCTTTAGTCACTATTTGAGCTAATAATGGGCTGAAGCCCAAGTATATCGTTTTATTTAGACCCCCGGCATAAATGCCGGGGTTACTTAATAACGCAGCTTGCGTAAGGTGACTTATTAAGTAATATTATAAATTAATAATGCTGCTTATGTGATTTAAATAACAAAAAAATCAAAATGTAAGATCGAAAAACATAAAATGTAAAAAAGCTGCACGAAAATGTTTTTCCGTTTCTAGATTCTGATCTATAAGCTGACGGACTGAATGCTTAATTCTTCACTTCCTTAAATTTTTAGTCATTTAATGTACTTTCTAATTTGGTTAACCTATCCCAAATCAAATAAATTTATTTATCTATCTATCAGAAATATTTTGTAAGGCAGATTTTATTTTAATTAACTTTGAATGCAGAAACTGTTGTAGTTGCTGCTGAATTGCCTCCAACAATTTCTAAAGTTTTAGAATTTTCATACCATACAAAAAAGGAAAAAGTACTATTTGTGCTGGCAGTAATATTTGCTGAATACATTACGCTTTCATTAAAATTATTTTCTCCAAATATATCGTTATCATAAGCATTTGATAAATGAACAAAGTGATTTAATCTATAAAATTTTTCGACGGGTGTTCCGTGATCATTATATGAATGCTTAATTATTATAGAAACCGGAGATTCTGTTGTTTCTGACTGAGGCAGGGTAGTTTGTACTTTCCAAGTTACACTAAAATCAAAATGATAAATACCAGTTTGCGGTACAGTAAAAATTCCGGTTGATGGTAAAAATAAACCATCATTATGCACACTATTACCGGAATCAAAAAATTCCGTAAAAACTGATAATTGTGTTTCGGTATTAGATGATAAAGTCAAATTTTGTGTAAAATATGCAGAAAAATAATGCGAAATATTATTTGCTAATGCTGAGCTCGACCAATATAATGAACCATTGTAGTTATATAATTTTCCACTTGGGTCTGATGGAGCGGAACCCGATGGAATTGAAATTGATCCTGCACTTCCTTCATCGTTTATAGTAATTATTGCATTAGTTCCGTTCTTGAATTCTATTTTATCGTTGAGCGCTGCCGGTGCGTCTGCCTTTTCAGTTCCATTTGTTGTGCTTTTTTTCTTGCTGTCTGTTTCTACTTGTTTTTGAGCGTATATGTTGGTAAACGTAAGAATTAGAGCTGCGACTAATAAAGTACAATGCTTCATATACTTGACTCCTATTAAAGATTACCTAAATGAAAATATTGTGAAGGATGACTTAATTCAATATATCGCTTAATATTAATTTTGTAAAGCAATGATAATGGGCGTGTGTTTTGAAACACATGGGGATTTTGGCGGGTAAACAGGCTTCTCTCAAAACCTCCGAAGTTTCTACTTGCCCGCTAGTCTTTATGGCGGGAAGCTTCGGAGGTTTAAGAAACGCGGTATATTTTAATTGCTCACTTTTGTAAAACTGTTGCTTTCAAGTAAGGATTCAATTTTGCTCAATCTATTTTCTAATTCCGAATTATGAATTATAGCTTCCGAATTCTGCTTTTGTAATTCTTCAATTATTTTTTGTTGTTCTTTAATTGCTTCAATTAAAATTGGTGTTAATTTTGTATAATCAACACTTTTATAGCCATCTTCACCGGTATTTACAAGCTCAGGAAATTCTTTCTCAACTTCTTGCGCTATTACACCAATCTGCTTTTTATTATTAAAATTTCTTTCAGGGAATTCATTTCTTTTCCAATCGTAATAAACACCTCTTAATTTTTTAATATGCTCTAATGTATTTGGTATTTCTTCAATATTTGTTTTAAATCTTAAATCCGAAGCATGCAATAATCCTCCGGTATTGTTTATATCTCCAGATACTAATAAACCATTTGCTGGAGCTGTTGCTGAAGTTCCAATTGAAGTACCTCCGTTTGAAAAAGCAGTTAATTTTGCTGAACTATTTACCATTACTCTAAAAGGATTTTCTGCTGCTCCAGAATTAATTTCAAATCTGTAGATTGATGGGCTTGTTCCAATTCCAACTTTTCCGTTTTTTAACACTGTCAATGCATTAGCTCTAGTGCCATCGCTAGTTCCAATACCTACTTCAAAAACCGGATCAGTTGCAACAATTGTGGTTGGAGCTCCGCCGCCTATATTAAAGGCTCCAATGGCTGTTGAGTAAAATGCTTCAGCTTTTGTTCCAACTCCAAGTGCCGCTGAATAACTTCCGGATGCTATAGTTGCAGAACCTAGAGCGGTTGCAATAAAACCGCTTGCAATTGTATTTTGTCCAAAAGCAGTTGAATAATCACCTATGTTTGCATCATTCCATTGAGTGCCATTTACATTTCCACCTCTAATAGCAGACTTTTTAGGGTAGAAATGAAATCTTGTACCTGCCCCTAAATTTAAAGCTGTTCCACTTCCATGTGTTCCTTGAAAAAGTACACCATTGTTTCCTCTTACATGAAGCTTTGCCGATGTTTCAGTTATTAAAGTTCCAATTCCAACATATTGGTCTACCGGATTAAACAATAATAATTCATTACCATTTATATCCCAATCATTATCTGCTGGTGCAGCCCCGTCTGTTGTAATATTGCCAGTTACATGAAAATCGCCATTAATTTTCACTTCATCATTTGCAAAATCTCCCCATATAAGAGGAGAAGACGAATTTGAATTTTCTATGTATAATTTGTTATTAGTTGTTTCATTATAACCAGCACTAAAACCTAAAAAAACACTACCAGATTTATTATGAAGTACTGTTGCATTGCCTGCACTGTGACCAATAATTGTATTATTTGAACCTCCTTGATTTTTCATATTAGAATAGTTTCCGATACCTACATTCCCATTTCCGGTTGTATTGTTATACAGTGCATAACTTCCATTAGCGAGGTTGATATTTCCGGTTGTGTTTGAAAAAAGTGCATACTCTCCATTTGCAGTGTTTTCAAATCCCGTTGTGTTTGAGTAAAGTGATTGATAACCATTTGAAGTGTTTCGATATCCGGTAGTGTTTGAGTAAAGTGCATTTTTACCAATAGCCGTATTAGAATTTGATGTTCCATCATCATTAATTCCCGCACCTTCTCCTAAAAACAAGCTTGTTCCGTCATATTTCGCATCGGATAAATCATTTATTGCAGAAGCGCCGCTACCCCCATTAAGCTGGGAACCACCCCAAAACAAATTACCACCATTGTTGTAAAGTTTATTGCCGGCTAAGGGACTTCCAACACTTGGCAGTAAAATAGAACCTGCATCATTACCTTCATCAGTTATTGTAACAATTGCTGCAGGGGTTCCATTCTTAAATTCTATTTTATCGTTGAGTGCAGCCGGTGCGTCTGCCTTTTCAGTTCCATTTGTTTTGCTTTCTTTCTTATTGTCTTTTTCAACTTGTTCTTGAGCGTATATGTTGGAAAACGTAAGAATTAGAGCTGCGACTAATAAAATACAATGCTTCATATGTTTGACTCCTATTAAAGATTAACTAAATGAAAATATTGTGAGGGATGACTTAATTTAATATATCACTTAATATCAATCTTGCAAAGACAAGATAATGATCGTGTGCTTTGAAACACATTGGGATTTTATCAAATATAATAGCTTAGCGCAGAATATTTTTTGCCTTTGGTAGTTCTTAAATTCAAAATGAACTTGGCATAAGGATTTATATTTTCAACAGCGGTTTGGTTGGGTCTGATGTAGATTTGAATTTGCCAGAATATGATGAGAAACCATATGTAATGATTATGAGTTTCAAAAGAAACATTTGATCTCAATTTTATTTTAAAAACATTTCCAGTATTAATCAAAAAGGGATACTATTTGTCTATACAACTGGACCTGAAACCAGTATATGTTGAGCTGGTTAGAATTATGAAGAAACACGAGAAAAATTTAAAAGTGTTCACCAACGACAAAGACACCTACTCATTGATTGGTCCTATGTCCGAGAAGTTTAAGAAGGAGTTATGGTTTGGAGGAGTTCAGATAAAAAAGAATTATGTAAGCTATCATTTGATGCCGGTTTATATGTATCCTGATCTTGGCAAAGAAATTCCTGGCTCACTTAAAAAGAGAATGCAAGGTAAATCATGCTTTAATTTTAAGCAAGTCGATAAGGATTTATTTAAACAGCTAGCGGAACTAACTGAAAAATCCATTAAGATGTTTAAACAGAGAAGCGATAATATTGGTTAAAATTGTTAAAACGTGTAAGTATCATTATGACTACTAAATACTTCGCATTTCTTCGTGCAATTAATGTTGGAGGTAAAAATCTCATCAAAATGGATGAACTGAAAAAGCAATTTATTTCAGCAAACTGCAAGAATGTTTCGACATATATTCAAAGCGGTAATGTTTTTTTTGAATCTGGAATTTCAGACGAGAAATTTTTAGTTGATCAAATTGAGCAGCGGCTGCATCAAAAATTATCTAAAGATGTTCTTGTTTACTTAAGAAAAATTGAGGACCTGGAATCTATCATAAAGGAAGATCCTTTTCAGAAAATAAAGTTTAATGCACCAACAAAATTGTACATTACTTTTTTAAGTCAGCCGTTAACTCGCAAGCTGAAAACACCTCTTCATTCACCAAAAAAAGACGTTGAGATAGTTAGAATTATGGAT
>JBGSOQ010000302.1:0-2158 GCA_041739035.1 Ignavibacteriaceae bacterium
GGCGGCGACGCACGCATGAATTTTCCCGGTAAGCTTGGCGGAAATTGGACATGGCGAATGACATGGGAACAGATCGCCTCTAACTTACCGCATGGTTATAAGCAAATGGCAGAACTTTACGAACGCCCGCCGAAACCACAAGAAGAAGAAGAAATTGAAGTTCATGATAAGTAAAGGTAAATAATGTTCGATCAATTAAGAAAAATATTTGTTGGAGAAGCTCCTTCGCAAGTATCTGTTCCGAAAAAAGAAAATCAATCAGATACAAAAAAACTTCAGATTGCAACTTGCGCAATTTTCTTAGAGATGGCCAAGAGTGATGATAACTGTACGGAGGAGGAACGCCAAGAAATCCTTTCCATAATGCAAAGAACTTTTAACTTAGAGAAAGAATATGCAGATGAACTGATTGAATTGGCAAAGTCGAGATTAGTTCAAAGTATAAGCATTTACGAGTTCACTGGTATAATCAACAGTAATTTTACATCTGATGAAAAATTTGAGCTGATGAAAAACCTTTGGAGATTGATTTATACTGATCAAAAGCTTGATAAATATGAGGACCAGCTTGTTAAAAGATTGGGTACGATGCTTCATCTCGAACACAAAGATGTTATCGCCGCAAAGCTGATGGTGAAAGGTGAGATTGGTAGATAGATAACGAATGTGTCATTCCCACGAAAGTGGGAATCTATTTTGGTTTATTAAAAATAGATTCGAGTTTTCATAGGAATGACCATTGCGCCAATAAATTATTTTTTCAGCTCTGCTTCAATAGCAGATATTAATTCCTCACTCATCGGCTTTACGCTGCTTGCATATCTCGAAACGATATCACCATTTTTCGATATCAAGAACTTTTCGAAGTTCCATTTTACATCTTTTGTTCCTGTAACATCATTATCAGTTAAAGCTGCATAAAGCTTACTGTTATTCTTACCAAGAACTTTAATTTTATCAAAAAGTTTGAAAGTTACACCGTAGTTAACAGAACAAAATTCTTTAATCTCCTCATTTGATCCTGGCTCCTGTCCTCCAAAATCGTTACATGGAAATCCTAAAACCAATAATCCTTTATCTTTATACTTTTCATACAATTCTTGTAATCCTTTGTATTGAGGGGTATAACCGCAGGCGCTTGCAACATTCACAATCAATAAAACCTTTCCTTTGTATGAGGAAAAAACAACATCTTTGCCGTCAACATCTTTTACTTTTATTGAGCTAATATTATTCAACTTTTTACCTCCTTTTGCGTTAAAATTCGATTTTAATTCTATGTTTGAATCGTTATTTTTTGCATCGGTTGTATAATTGATTGCAACAATGGTCGCAATAACAAACAATAATGTGAAACCAAGCACAGCTTTCATATCAGAACTCCTTTAATTTTTATGATAAACGTCGATAACGAAGAAAAAGTTCAAACTATTTTCACAAGAAAACATTACATAAATTTAATCTCAACAGCAGTTATCTGGTTGAGCGGCATTTTATTTATTGTAAAAATCTTTGACGATGCCCCACTAAAGACAATTTATTATTCAATAACATTCTTTCTTGTCATCTTTTTAGTTGAAAGATTGGAAAACTATTACAAATCATTCTTAACTAAAAATATCTTATTCCTCGCAATGTTGATTTTAACTGCCGCATCAATTTTGCTTTATCGTTTGGACTATATCGGCTATCCTTCATTTGCGGGCTTTACAATTTTATGGCTTTCAATTATTTATCAATCGCAAAACGTAAAGGTTAGTTTAATTCAATTAGTGGTATTTTTGTTTAGCCCGGTTTTGTATGTAGAAATGATTTCCTTTTCAGGATCGTTCTCGTTGATTATGCTCGTGATTGTATCAATCTTCATTTCAGAAAGATTCCTCGACAGCAATAAACTTAACTGGAAATTTTTTCTAATTGCTTTTTTGTTTGGACTGACTTTATCGGCACATCTGCTGGTGACATTTATTTACATCATTTACTTGCTTTATGTTTTCAAAAGCGATATTGCAAAGGGAGTAATATTTCTCTTAGCGATGTTAGCTGCTTATGCATTGTTATCGTTTTTGGCTGATAAGGGATACGTAGCCATTGTTGCTTCACATACGAAAGTTTTCTCAACCCAAATACCGGTTTGGGTTTTAATACTGTTGGCTGT
>JBGSOQ010000316.1:0-14738 GCA_041739035.1 Ignavibacteriaceae bacterium
ATCTATTACCAATTTTATCGCATTCCGCTTAAATTCTTCCCCGTATCTCATTCTGGTTTTACGAATTTCCATCTTTAACTCCTGTTTGTTAGTTATTAATATAATAACTTAACTTCTTGTACTCTGCGGGGGGAAGATCACAATGTGGTAATAAGGTTGGTTAAACTGGAAATTCTTAGAGTTACTAAGGTTAACAATTCATCACACTTCCTTCTTGCCGATAAGATTAATTTACTTTAGCTTCGTATAAATAATTTTTAGAATATTAATTTTAATTTATTCTTAACAGATATGCCAGATTTAAGGATCGCCTCCCACAACAGCAAATCTGATATATCTAGTGCGCTGTTGTAATGTGGTTCATTGCCGCGAAATAAAACATAGTATCACCAGATGAAAGAATTAGATTTTAGACCACACAAATCCAAAGAGGCGTTTAGGAATAATTATAAGCTCCACGATATAGCCGAAGTGTGCGGTAAAAATTTGCTAGTTCAGTGGGGTGTAAAGTTTGATATTTTTGGTAAAGACCGAAGATATGAGAAGGTTTGGGAAAAGGGGAAAGACAAACCCGACTTAATCATCTCCTACAAGGGTAAAGATGCGTTGCTAGACTGGAAAGGCAAGCACAGCCCAAAGTGGCTTATGAATGAGCGCGCATACAATGCTTACCTTAATTGGAAAAACAAAATGAACATGCCTGTATTTGTTGCTTTCTTCTTATTTGATGAAAAGGAAAATCTGATAGAGAATCGGGTAGCAATTATTGGTGTTCACAAACCCAAACCATCTGCATTAAAAGAGTGGGACAAAAATAAAACTGTAGAATTTGACAACCCCCTTCCTATATTTACAAAATCTGAACTTCTGAAATACTTGTCTGTCTAAGATTTCCAACGCCTCTTATGGATGGTGAGCTTATACACATTCGCCAAGGATGGACAAATCTGGCTGAAGGTTTACCGCTAAAAGTAATAGCCAATCGAAAAGTAAAAAATTACTTCTCCCCAGCTTATTGGATTGCCGGGTAAATTCTTTTTGAAAAGAAAGCTTCTGCCGACCGCAAAATCGGCGGGACCAATTGGCGTATCAAGTGAAATAGATGTCCCGATTCCATGCCTGAGATCTTTAAATCTAATTGCATCCTGAACATTCCAAATAGACCCAAGATCATATCTCAGCACAAAATAAGTATCGAAAAATATATTCACTGGCAGTTTGTATCTATATTCAAGCGAAGTTAAGAACAGCTGCCTGCCTCTAAATTCATCTTCCCTCATGCCAAAAAAGGAATATTGCCCGCCAAGCGAATAGTGCTGGCTAAGCGGCAATGTTTTGTCTCCAAATCCCAGAGAAACGCGCGGAGATATTGTGTGATCGCGTGAGAAAGTAAAATAATTTTTGTAATCAAAAGAAATGTTTGTGAAACCAACATCACCGCCTAAAATAGTTTGCGCTGTTTCATAAAAGCCGGAGAGCGAAAAGCCGTTTTGAGGATATGGATATTTATCTTGAGTATCAATGGTTGTGCTTAGCCTTAAGCTGACAATTTTAATTTTGTATGCAGAAACTATCTCGCTCGTCTTGTTTTTAATTTCATCGAACTGATATTTTCCTTTTAAAATTATATTGCCGAATTTTTCAACCTGTGAGCCGACTGCAATGGAAGCTCCATAATAAATTTGCCGGTATTCACCAATGGCAGAGCGGGAAAACCTTGTATCCGATGTTGATAGGTCGTCGCCGTAAAGGAAGGCATCATCAAGCTGGTGATAAGCGTTAATTTTGTATGTTAAATATGTGTCCCAAATTCTATTTGATTTATGCTCCAAAATAATTCCTCTGTTCCTTGTGCCGACATAAATTAGCGCCCCTATTTCTGTTCCGCTGCCGAACAAATTTTCATCACGAATATCTAGGCTAACCTGGGTTTTGTTTTCGCTGTCAGCCCTAAAACCCAGGCGGGCAAGTCCCGAAACCTTTTCAGAAACTTTAAGAATAAGAACGTTTTCTTTGCCTTCTTTTCTAACACTAAAAACAATGTCGCTAAATAAGTTTGTGCTTCTAAGATTTGTTAATCCATCTTCAATATTTTGGTAAAGAAAAAATTCTCCGGCCTTTAGCGGAAACTCTCGCGTGATAATTGTTTCAGAGGTTCTGTCATTTCCTTCTATAGAAATTCTAGATATTCTGCCTTCATTAAATGATAAAGAAAGATTTCCGCTTGCGCGGCTATAGGAAATGCCGGTAAGATCAGCTAATGAAAAGCCTTTTTTTCTGTACATTTTCAGAATATCAACTATCGCTCCAACTACCTCGCGCTCAACAAATGGTTTGTTTATGATCCGAAATAAAATTGAATCTGCTTTTGCTTTTTCAATTATCTCAATACCACTAATAATGTATGATTTAATAATTGGTTTTTTGGTTCCAACAATATCTACCAGGTATGAATTATTTTTTTCCTCAATTATTGCTTCTAAGTTTTCGTATTCCCCTATTTCAAAAACATCATTAAGTGCAAGCTTGATTTCAGCTCGTGAAAGCGAGTCTTGCAGATTTGTGTATTTGGTAAGTGCTTCCAAAAATTCCGGAACACTTTCGCTATTAACGACTGGGTTTTTATACCAGCGGTTGTTTTGCAAAATTTTTGATTTTTTCAACGAGTCAATCTTGCTTTGTATTTGTGCGGTAAGCGCGATGGTGGTGTTGTACCCCTCAACAATTGTAGAGTCTATATTTGTAAAATCATTTGCTCCCAAATATTGCAAGCTGGGTTGAATAATAAAATCTGCGCTGTCTAGCTGAGATTCATTAAGCAGCTTCATCGGGATACTTACAACTTGATCTGCTACTATCCAAGGATAGGCAAGATCTTCTTCGGGATGAAGTGCGCTTGTTGTGTTTACGGCAATTACAAAATCGCCGCCCTGTTCGATTGCGGTTTTAACAGGGATATTTGCAACCAATCCGCCATCAACTAAAGTGAGTGAATCATAATTGGTTGGTGATAAAAGAAAAGAAACGCTCGAGCTTGCTCTCATTGCCAGGCTGAGAGAACCCCTGTCAAGAACCACTTTTTCGCCTGTAACCAAATCCGTGCAAACAGCTCTGAACTTGTAAAACAGATCATCAAAACTTTTATCTACATGAATTGGTGCCTGCAAAGCAAGCAAATTAAGCTGGTTTGATAGCCGCTGCCCATCATTTATTGAAGTTGGAATGATTGGCTTCAATCCCTGTAATCGAAGATTAAGAACGGCCTTATCCTCTGTAATTTTTTGATCAACAAACAATTCCCGCCTGTTTGTTTTTCTATCCAGCGAAGTCAGTACGTTCCAATCGATTGTCTTTGCTATAGAGTCAAGTTCTGAGATCGAATAGCCGGCAGAGTAAAGCCCGCCGACAATGCTTCCCATGCTTGTTCCAACTATAAGATCAATCGGAATACCGCTCTCTTCCAATGCTTTGAGCACACCAACTTGTGACAACCCTCTTGACCCGCCTCCGCTTAATGCAATAGCAACGGTTGGTTTTTCCTTAGAAATATTTTCTGACAGCCCGAAAGGAAGCTGCCGTGAGATTGTTTCTATCTTTATAATCTCTGGCTGTTGGGCAAAGGAAAATGATAGGAAAAGCGCAAAGAATGGAAATAATATTTTTATTGGAATATGCATTTAAGAAAAAAGTAATTGGCTTCAGAAAATTATTAACTTCTGAAGCACTAACAAACATGATTCGGATTATTATTTTTTTCTTTTTTGTTGTTGCGCTTTGGCGCTCTGTTCTGCTGTTTCCATCATCCGTTCCATAAAGCCCTTCTTTTTACCTGGTTTTTGTGGAACTGGTTCCAACACAACATTATCGTGCTTTTTGTTAATATAAAATTGCTGGGCAATGGAAAACAGGTTGAACATAAAATAATAAAGATTTAACCCCGATGGAAAGCTCATGAACATGAGCGTAAGCATAACCGGCATGATGTAAACCAAGCTCTGCTGCTTAGGATCTTTCACCGTCATCTTCTGCTGAACAAAAGTGGTGACGCCCATTAAAAGAGCGAGCCCGCTTATTTGATCAATCCCGAAAAGCGGAATTTTTAACGGAAGACTTGCTATAACATCCGGGCGGGAAAGATCATTAATCCAAAACATAAATGGCTGCTGCCTTAGATCGATAGCAACTTGAAACAGACCCCACAGGGCTACAAAAATCGGCATTTGCAGAATTAGCGGTAAACAACCTCCTGCGGGATTTACTCCATAGGTTGAGTAAAGCTTCATCGTTTCTTTATTCATTTTCTGTGGATCATCTTTAAACTTTTCTTTTATCTCTGCAATCTTTGGCTGCAATAGCTGCATCTTCTTCATTGAATACAAGCTGCTCTTTGTTAAAGGATAAAGAACGACCTTAATGATCAATGAAAAAACTATGATTACGAAACCATAATTAGGAATGAACATATGCAAAAAACCAAAAAGCGGAAGGAGCACATATTCAGCAATTGGTCTAACAATAAATTTTAATCCGAAGAAACTTCCAAAGTCAACAATTTTTTCTAAGTTGTTTCCTTGACCCTTCAAAATATCATAATCAACCGGGCCTATGTAAAGAAAAAACTCGTGTTTCTCAAAGTTCGGTTTCTTAATTGGCAGAATTAATCTTGTGGAATATGATTCCTTAATTCCTAGGTTATTCAGAGCAATATGTTCACCTTTAATGTAGCCGCCCTCAATATTATTTGGATTTTTAGGAGAAATTATTACCGCAAAGTATTTGTTTCTTACAGCAATCCAATCTATTCTTCCGGTAAAATCCTTTTCCACTATCTCGCCCGCAGAAGAGGCATCAACTATAACTTGTTCGCCTCCGTAAAAAGCGCTGGCATTTGAATAATTGGCCTCATCAACCGTGTTTTCTTCAACGAATCTGATTCCATTATCCCACACAAGATCAATTGCTCCATTGCTAATTATGGGCCCCATTCCTATCAATTCCACTTGGGTATTTATAACATAACTGTCGCCATAAAATCTAAACGTCTTCACCAGTCTCTTGTCTTTATCAACATTCAGAGTGAATGAAAGAGAAAGAGAGTCCTTTTTTGTCAGCTTGTAATAATTTTTATTGCCTGAAAAAGTGAAATCAATCTGTCCGGTATTAATTGCTTTTCCATCCGAGGTAACAAAAGAAAGATTATAGTCTCCACCTTTAGAATAATTTAAAAGCTGCACTTTCTCATAATAAAAATTCTTCTCTTCATCGGCATCTATTGAGTACCAAGTATTAAAATTCTTCAAATAAAGTTTCTTAATGTTACCGCCACGGGTAGATAGCTCCATCTTCACCAAGTCATTTTCCAGTGTGATGATTTCTTCTTGGCCTTTGGGTGCAGTAAAAAAGTTTCCGAAACTTAAACTATCGGAGGTTTGGTATGTGCCCACGGACGTAGTTGTTGATTTGTCTCTTTCCTGGGGCTTCTCTTTTGCGCGATCAGTTGAGACTGCCGTAGTGTCTATTGCTGTTTTTGTCGGCGCAGGTGGTTCAGGTGAATTAACAAACAACCAGACAATCAGAATTGCGCTGATTAGAACAAATGCTATTATTGTATTTCGATCCATCGTTAATAATCCGTTATTCTATGGGGTCGTAACCACCCTTGTTAAATGGGTTACATCTTAAAATTCGCCATATAGATTTTGCCGCACCCTTCATCACGCCATATTTTTCAAATGCCTGAATTGAGTATTCAGAACACGTCGGATAAAAACGGCAAGATGGCGGCAGCATTGGAGAAATAAATTTTTTATAACCTCTGATTAAGAGGATAAAAAGTCTCCTCATTTTATATGTTTTCTTTTAGCTTGGCAATAATTTCTTTTAATGGGGTTTCTATTTGGTTGAGCCCAACATGCTTATTTTTCTTTTGATTAAGTGACTGTGGTGAAAAGATGATTTTAAGAAGAGCGTTTTTACTATTACATTTCTCCAATAAACAGGTCTTATTCAATCTATAAGCTTCTCTTATTAATCGTTTTATTCTATTTCGCCAGACAGCATTTCCAAGCTTTTTACTAACTGCAACTGCAAAAAAAACACCGGTGATATTTGGAGGGTATTCGAGTTTATAATTTGCTCTTATTATATTGTTGGATGAATATGTTGTTGTTCCCTCAATAAAAATTCTTTCAAACTCTTTTCTGCTTTTTATTTTTTCATTGGCAGAAAGACCATGCTTTTTCAAAATTTATCATTCATCACTTACAGTTAATTTTTTTCTGCCCCTTGCCCTTCTTCGTGCTAAAACACTTCTCCCGTTTTTAGATGCCATTCTTTTTCTAAAACCGTGAGTGTTTTTTCTTTTCCTATTACTTGGCTGATATGTTCTTTTCATTTTTTCCTATTTCCTATTAAAAAGAGTCCAAAAATATACACAGAAGTCCAAACAAACAAGAAAATAATCCATACTTTATACTTCTTGCTTTTATCTGAAAAGATTTAAAAAAATTAATTTGCTTTGGAGAACATAACTTCATATTTTTTAAGTTAGAGGGCCATCAAAATTAATGTTTGTTGTTTGTGGATAACTTTTCATCGTGAAAACGTTTCACAAAAATTATGCGGGCGTCGCATCTTGCCAAAATTAAATTTTGTGTGTGATTTGTCATAAAAACCCCCGTAATTTGTTTGTTTACAACGGATTGCGGTTGTGTTTTAATGTTAACAATTTGTTAATAAGGTGCGCGTTTGGTTTTTAGGGCATATCGAAACCTCTTAAATTTTAATGGTTTATACAATTTCGTTTTGTGGATAATTCAAGTATGCTTAACATTGGTCTGATTTCTAACGCTCCCTCAAAAAATCTCACGGAAATATGGGATGTATTTCTTAGAGAAATAAAAAGTAGTGTTACACAGATGACCTTCAGCACATGGTTTCTTCCAATAAAACCACTTGAGATGAATAACTCCACAATTAAAGTTCAATTACCTAGTCAGTTTTTCTGGGAGTGGATTGATGAACACTATAAAAGCTTGATCAGTAAAACAATTCAGACTGTACTTGGTGAACACATAACCCTGACATATGTTATTTTAGAAGAAGCAGAAGTAATTCAGCCCCAAATTGAAGAAGCACTCAAGCCACTAACTCAGCCCGCGAAACCAATTCAACAAAAACAAGAATTTAGCGCGTTTCTGAACCCAAGGTATACTTTTGATAATTTTATTAAGGGTGAAAATAATCAGTTAGCGAGGGCTGCCGCTACGGCAATTAGTGAAAATCCTGGAGGAACATCATTTAATCCTTTGTTTTTGTATGGCGGAGTTGGTCTCGGAAAAACTCACCTAATGCAGGCAATCGGCAATAAGATCCTTGAAAATTTTTCTGACAAAAGAATTATTTATTTGCCATCAGATATTTTTACTGTGCAATTTGTCGAAGCCATTAAATCTGACAAAGTTAACGAGTTTTCAAGTTTCTACAGAAACATGGATGTTCTTATAATTGACGACATTCAGTTCTTAATCGGTAAAGAAAAAACTCAGGATCTTTTCTTTCATATTTTTAATACTCTTCATCAAGCAAGAAAACAGATAGTGCTTTCGAGTGATAAACCCCCAAAGGATTTGCGCGGTTTAGATGAAAGATTAATTTCCAGATTTCAGTGGGGATTATCTGCTGATATACAATCACCGGATCTTGAAACAAGAATTGCTATCCTTAAGAAAAAAGCCGAAGATTATGGTATGTTAGTTTCGAACGAAATATTAGAATACATCGCCAGCAGTATTACGTCAAACATTAGAGAGCTTGAGGGATGCCTTATTAAATTGCTTGCAAATTCATCCTTAAACTCTAAAGACATAAATCTTGATTTAGCTAAAAGAACCGTTAAGGAAATTGCCACCGATAGAAAAGTAACTGTTTCTATAGAAAATATAACCAAAGTGGTTTGCTCTGCATTGAGTGTAGACGAAAATAAACTGAGAGACAAAACGCGTAAAAAAGAGGTGGTATTCGCTCGTCAGATGGCAATGTTTTTTTCGAAAGAACTCACAAAATCATCCCTGAAAACCATAGGCCTACATTTTGGCGGAAGAGATCATTCTACTGTAATTCACGCTTGCAATTCTATTGAAAACCTTCGTCATGAAGATGCAGGCATTAAACAGCTCGTAGAAAATTTAAGAACCCAAATTGAAATTGCCTGTTCTTAGCTGTAAAACTTTATTAACAACCCTCTGTTGGAAACTCTTATTCAACTTGTTCATAAGTGATACTTATTAACAACATATATTTTTTCACATTCGGTTTAATATTTACTAACAAAAAGTTTTCTTGCTTTATTTAGTATAATTGTTATAACCAATGTATTTTTTCTATATCAACATATTAACGTACTTATTAATCCTATTATTAATTTTAAATATTAATTAATAAGAATAATAAAGATGCCATGTTTGTTGATATCTACCATCATACAGTTACTTAATAAAAAAGGTACGATTCATGGTTATAAGCATTGAGATTTGACCGCCGTTTTGTTAATTTTGTACGATTTTTAGGAGAAAAATATAAATGGAATTTAAAGTAAACAGCAAAGTGTTAGAGAAGCTTCTCTCCAGAATAATTCCCGCTGTACCAAGCCGCACTCCAATGCCAATATTAGAAAATTTTTTATTTGAAATAAAAGATGGCGAGTTGGTTGTTAGTGCTACAGATTTGGAAATAGCACTCAAAGCGTCGATGAATGTTGCGGCAGAATCAAACATCAAGATGGTAGTCCCAGCTCGTTTACTTTATGATGTTATTAGAAATTTAGATGAAACTCAAATACATTTTGAAAATTCCCCCAACCTAAAATTAAAATTAAAAACCGATTTCGGTACCTATAACATTGGGTATTCTTCACATGATGATTTTCCGGTAATTCCTTCAGTCAGCAGAGATAAAGAAATAGTAATTGGCGGCGGTGATTTAAAAAAGGCAATTGATCAAACATCTTTTGCTATGAGCAGAGAAGATATGCGTCCTGCAATGACAGGAACACTATTTGAGTTTACAACTGAGGGTTTGAGGTTTGTTACAACCGACGGACATCGTTTGGTTAAATATGCTTATAAGAATATTAAGGTTGAAAAGAATGAGCAATATATTGTTCCGGAGCGAGCCATTTCGGTTTTGTCAAAGCTGCTAACAGAAAGTGATGTTAAAATATATTTAAGTAAAACTCATTTGTCCTATCAAATGGGCGATTTGGAATTTATTACAAGGCTCATCGGAGAAAAATACCCTTCGTACAACAGCGTTATTCCTTTAGAAAACGAAAACATTTTAAAAATAAAAACTGCCGATTTGCTCTCATCTGTAAAGCGTATGTTATTATTTTCAAGCTCAAACTCTAAGCAGGTTAAGTTTACGCTTAAGAAAGACGGCCTTGAAGTGTCTGCAGAAGATATTGACCGAGGTTCAAACGCGGTTGAAAATATATTATGTGAATACAAAGGCGAGTCGATGGAAATAGGTTTTAATACGGCCTATGTTAATGATGTGTTATCGCATGTAAATAGTGAAGAGGTAATATTCAAGCTGCATTCACCAACAAAAGCTTGTATAGTTGAACCTTCCAAAATGAAAGATACCGAAGAATTATTGCTGTTATTAATGCCGGTGCGATTGAATAACTAATAATGATTTTGACCTCTCTCAAATTAAAAAATTTCAGATGTCATAAAGATATTTCGTTGAGCTTTTCAGATAACCTGAATTATATAGTCGGTGGAAACGGACAAGGCAAAACGGCAATACTCGAATCTATTTATTACCTGTGCACCACTAAAAGTCACAACACAAACTCAGATAGCGAGGTGCTGAATTTTGGAGAAGTTGTTTTTGAAATACTGGGAAACTTCAAAAATCTGGTTGATGACGAAGTGAGAATAATTTATTCTTCTGAAGAAAATAAAAAAAGATATTTGCAGAACGGAAAACCCAAGCATAGATTAACAGAAGTTATAGGAAATTATCCAATTGTTCTGCTTACTCCTGCCGATCACTCCATTACATTTGGATATCCGGGTGACAGAAGAAAATTTATTGATTCGATATATTGCCAGGCTTCGGGTTCTTACCTGCAGCTTTTAGTTGATTATAACAAAACCGTTAAGCAGAGAACTTCGTTGCTGAACAGTTTAAAGGAAAGCAGAAGCAAAAACTTCGGTGAACTAGATGCATGGACTCAAAAACTACTTTATACAGGTCTCGAACTTATTGAGTACAGAAAAAATTTCTTTGGTGAATTCGAGCCATTTGTTGAACACGCCTACAAAGAAATATTGAACGATGAGGAAAGCCCTGGTATAAAATACTCTTACCTTGGCGGTTATGACGGACAAAATAATCGGGAACGATTTATTGAGATGCTTGAGGTAAAAAGAGAAGATGAGTTAAGAAGATGCACATGCCTGGTTGGTCCGCACAAAGACGATTATGTTTTTGATATTAATGGAATAAATCTTAAAACATTTGGATCACAAGGACAACACAAAACATTTCAGGTTGCATTAAGATTTGCCGAGTTTTTCTACCTAAAAGAAAAAACAGGAAAGGCCCCTATATTTTTATTGGATGATGTTTTTGGTGAACTAGATGCAACACGCGCGGTTCGTATAAGTGAAAATCTTAGAAAAGTAGGACAAACATTTATAACCCTAACCGACTTTACGGATATTTCCTATTTACGTAAAGAAAATATGGATACAGTAATTAAGATTGTGAACGGTGCTGCAAGTTATGCATGATGGGTTTTTAAGTATAGCGGAAATTATAAACAAAGAACCCGGCTTTGAAAAACTTCGGAAGACAATAAAACAGCACGATGTAATTATTGGGTTTCACAAAATATTTCCTGATCTGAAAAAAATAGCTTTTCCATTAAAAATCGAGAAGAAGATATTGCATCTTAAAGTTTCAAATGCTGCATGGAGAAGCGAGCTAAAGTTTAATCAGAAAACATTGATTGAAAAAATCAATGCTTTTTATGAGGAAGAAATAATTAGAACTGTAAAATTCCAAGCGTAACATATAATTTTAATAAACATCAAGATTCAAAATGACAAACACAAAGGGTAAAAGTAATTACGACGCAAAAAGCATCAATGTTCTTAAAGGACTTGAGGCAGTTCGAAAAAGACCCGCCATGTATATTGGAGACGTAGGAACACGCGGCCTTCATCATCTTGTTAATGAAGTTGTTGACAACAGTATCGATGAAGCTCTCGTAGGATATGCAGACCTAATAGAAATCACAATTCATAAAGACGAAACCATAAGTGTTCTGGATAATGGACGAGGTATTCCGGTTGATATTCATCCCGAAGAAAAAAAATCGGCGCTCGAAGTGGTAATGACGGTTCTTCATGCCGGCGGAAAGTTTGACAAAAACTCTTACAAAGTCTCTGGAGGTTTGCATGGAGTGGGTGTTTCGGTAGTAAATGCGCTGTCCGAATGGCTAAAAGTTGAGGTGAAAAGAGATGGGAAAACTTATTTTCAGGAGTATAAAAGAGGGGTTGCGTTAAAACCAGTAAATGAAATTGGTGCCGCTAAGAAGAATGAAACAGGGACAAAGATTACATTCAAGCCTGATGAAGAAATATTCAAAACCATTAAATTTAAGTTTGATACTCTTGCCGAAAGAATGCGTGAACTAGCGTATCTTAACAAAAACATAACTATAAAAATTAAAGATGAAAGAAACGGCGGAGAGGAAGAAACCTTTCACTTTAAAGGCGGCCTAATTGAGTTTGTTAAATATCTTGATGAAACAAGATCCGCGCTTCACAAAACTGTTTACGTTGAAGGTGAACGCGATAATACTCCGATAGAAATTGCTTTCCAATACAGTGATGATTACCAGGAGAATATATTTTCTTATGTGAACAACATAAACACACACGAGGGTGGAACTCATCTTGTTGGTTTTAAAACAGCTCTCACAAGAACGCTAAATAACTATGCAGCCAAAAATGGTTTGATTAAAGACGGAAAAATTCAATTAACCGGTGATGATTTTAGAGAAGGACTAACGGCGGTAATTTCCGTAAAAGTTGCTGAACCGCAATTTGAAGGCCAAACAAAAACCAAATTAGGAAACAGCGAAACTAAGTCGGCGGTAGAAACGCTCGTCGGAGAAAAGCTTGCTGAGCATCTTGAGGAAAACCCCTCAATCGGGAAGAAGATAATTGAAAAATGTATGCGCGCCGCAGAAGCTCGTGAAGCAGCGAGAAAAGCCAGAGATCTGTCACGAAGAAAAAATGCACTGGACAATATGAATCTGCCAGGTAAACTCGCTGATTGCTCAATTACAGACCCCGAGCACTGCGAGATTTACATAGTTGAGGGAGACTCTGCAGGCGGATCTGCAAAGCAGGGAAGAGATAGAAGGTTTCAAGCAATTCTTCCATTGAAAGGAAAAATCCTGAATGTTGAAAAGGCAAAACTCAACAAAATTTTAGAGAACAATGAAATTAAAGCAATAATTTCGGCCATTGGTGCTGGGCTTGGAACCGATTTTGATCACTTGAAAGCAAGGTATGGAAAAATTATTTTGATGACGGATGCGGATGTAGACGGGAGTCACATCAGAACATTGCTGCTTACATTTTTATACCGCCACATGAAAGATTTAATTACCGCCGGGAAGGTTTATATTGCCCAACCGCCGCTTTATAAAGTAAAAAAAGGAAAACAAGAATTTTACGCGTTTGATGAAAAGGAAAGAGATGAAATAATTAAGCGGCTGAAGGGAAATGGAAAAGAAACCACCGAGGAAAAATCAGAAGAATTAGCCGAAGATGAGCACACAAAGGGACTGACTATTTCAAGGTACAAAGGACTTGGGGAAATGAATCCTTTGCAATTATGGGAGACAACCATGAATCCAGAAACAAGGACGGTTCTTCAAGTAACTATTGAAAGCGCAGCAGCAGCAGATAAAATTTTCGAAACTCTCATGGGCGATGCAGTGGAGCCGCGTAAAGAGTTTATTGAGAAACATGCTAAATATGCTAATTTAGATATTTAGAAAATCAAACAGACTATAAATTTTTATTCTGATATATTTTTATGACAACCATATTCGAAAAAATAGTTCCCGTATCGCTCGAAGAAGAAATGAAATCTTCCTACATCGATTATGCAATGAGCGTAATTGTTGCCCGCGCATTACCTGATGTAAAAGATGGATTAAAACCTGTTCACAGAAGAGTATTGTTCGGTATGCACGAACTCGGAGTTCAGTTCAACAAGCCGTATAAAAAATCAGCAAGAATTGTTGGAGAAGTTCTCGGAAAGTTTCATCCACATGGCGATACAGCCGTTTATGATTCCATGGTTCGCATGGTTCAAGATTTTTCACTTCGCTATCCATTAGTAGATGGGCAAGGAAATTTTGGTTCAATAGATGGCGACTCTCCTGCGGCAATGAGGTATACAGAGGCACGCCTTGCTCGGATGGCAGATGAAATGCTCCGCGACCTCGATAAAAATACCGTGGGATTCGTTCCAAACTTTGATGATTCGCTTCAGGAACCCGTTGTCCTTCCTTCTTATCTCCCAAATTTGTTGGTTAATGGTGCAAGCGGTATTGCGGTTGGAATGGCAACCAATATTCCCCCGCATAATTTGGGTGAAGTTATTGATGGATTAGTTGCTTTAATTGAGAACCCGAAGCTAAAGCCCGAAGATTTGATGAAATATGTTAAGGCACCTGACTTTCCAACTGGAGGAATAATTTATGGGTTTGATGGAGTAAGGGATGCTCTAACAACAGGCAGAGGTAGAATAATCCTTAGAGCCAAAGCGAATGTTGAAACTTTAAAAAACGACCGCGAAAATATTGTAATTACCGAGATACCATATCAGGTTAATAAATCCGCTATGATTGAGAGAATTGCTGATTTGGTTAGATCCGGAAGCATTGATGGAATTTCAAATATTAGAGATGAATCAGACAGGGATGGTTTACGAGTTGTAATTGAAATGAAAAGAGATGGCCAGCCAGCCGTAACCCTCAATCAGCTTTTCAAGCATACACAGATGCAGGTTACTTTTGGCGTAATCATGCTTTCCCTGGTAAACGGTTCTCCCAAGGTTCTTAATATTCAGCAGATGATGCAGTATTTTCTTGACCATAGAATGGATGTGCTGATAAGAAGAACTAAGTATGATCTAGATGCAGCAGAACGTCGTGCGCATATCTTAGAAGGTTATATAATTGCGCTTGATAATATTGATGCCGTAATTGAGACGATAAAAAAATCTAAAGATGCAGAGGCTGCAAAAACAAACTTGATGAAAAAGTTTAAGCTTTCGGAGATTCAGGCGAAGGCAATACTTGATATGCGACTGCAGCGCCTCACTGGTCTTGAGAGAAAGAAAATAGAGGACGAATACAAAGAGACAATTAAATTTATTGAAAAACTTAAGGGAATTCTTGATAGCGAGAAGAAGAGAAAGCAAATAATAAAAGATGAGCTTTTAATTCTTAGAGAAAAATATGCTGACGAAAGAAGAACTGAAATTATTCGTGACTTCAAAGAGTTTTCTCTTGAGGACATAATAGCAGAAGAAGATGTTGTTGTTACTATTTCTCATCAAGGATTCATAAAAAGATTTCCTGTGAGCGGATATAGACGACAGACTCGCGGTGGAAAAGGCGTAACCGGCGCGGGTACAAA
>JBGSOQ010000323.1:0-5606 GCA_041739035.1 Ignavibacteriaceae bacterium
AACTAACGATGCAGTTGTGCTCGCAGAAGTTTTAATTCTTTTAATTCCCTCAATAGTTTCATTCTTTAATCGGTCAAACTCTTTTTCATCCCAGCGCGGTTCAAATAAAATTTCTTCAACAAGTCTAAATGTTTCTGCAAAATTGCTGGATAAACAATTACCTCTTATCACTACAGCATCATCAGTTGCAGCAACAGAAATTGATGAACCTAAATCTTCAATTGCCTGTTCTAATTCCAATGGAGTTTTATTTTTTGTACCTTGCATCAGCATTTTAGCAACAAGATTGGCACTTCCAACTTTGTTAATGTCATCTAAAAGCAAACCGCCTTTCACAGAAATTTGAAAATCAACTAATGGAAGTTCTTTATGTTCAATTCCTAAAACTTTTACTCCGTTGGATAATTTATCATCCCAAATGCTCTGGACTTTCAACAGTGGATCAGGCCCGTTTTGGGGCTGCTGTGAGCGGTCGAAGCTTGATTGGATTCTATCAACCTTAATTAAGTTTTCCGGTTTATTTTTAATAACAGTTTTTTCTTCTTCAGAATATGTTTTCAAATTATCACCGGGAACATCAAATAAAGAAGAATTTTCAGCAGCAAGATCAAGTTTTCCTTTTGGAACAAAACTAATAAGAACATATTTCTGGTCTTTGACATATTTGTTATAAACTCGCCACACATCTTCAGAAGTGACCTTCAGAGTGTTATTTAAATCCTGATTGAGATAATCTGGTGAACCGGCAAATGTATTATAAATACCAAGCTGTTGTGCTTTACCCATTACACTTGCTATACCATTGTAAAAACCAGTCTCGAGTCCTGCTTTTGTTCGTGTAAGATCTTTCTCCGTAAAACCTTCTTTCTCAAATTTTGCAAAAGCTTCTTTAATGGCATTCTCAACATCAGTTAAATTTTTATCAGGAAAAGTTCTAACTCGAATACGGAAGTCCCCGGCAATTTCACCGCTGTTCTGAAAAGTGCTGACTGATGGTGCTAATTTCTTTTCTTCAACAATAACTTTGTAAAGCGGAGATTTTTTTCCCTTCCCAATTAAATCAGCAAGAATATCAAGAGCATATCCGTCATTGGAAAATTGTTCAACAGAAGGAAAAATCATAGTTAATTCGGGAGATTGAGCAAAGTTATCTTCAAATGATACCCGTTTCCAATCATTAAGAGCAGCTGGCATCGGTTTCAACGGCTCTACTGGAGCAGATGGTTTTATTTGCCCAAAATATTTTTCAATCCATTCTTTAGTTTGATCTGCATCAAAATCACCGGCAACAACTAAAGTGGCATTGTTTGGACCGTACCATTTTGTATAGAAATCATGAACATCTTTTAAGGTAGCATTTTGTAGGTCTTCAAGTGCACCGATTGTTATCCAATTGTAAGGGTGACCTTCCGGGTAAAGCAGCTTTCCGATTACGTAACTTGTTTGACCATAAGGTTTGTTATCATAGTTCTGACGCTTTTCATTCTGCACAACGCTTTGCTGATTTTGAAATGCATCATACGAAACAGTAGGGAGTAGAAATCCCATTCTATCTGATTCAAGCCAAAGAACTAATTCAAGAGCATTATTAGGAACACTCTCAAAATAAATTGTTCCATCCTGCCAGGTACCGCCGTTTAGTGTGCCGCCATTTCCTTGAATCAGTTTGAAATACTGATCTTGTGGAACATGCTGCGATTCTTGAAATAAAATATGCTCAAACAAATGAGCAAAGCCTGTTTTTCCAGGTGTTTCTCTATTCGAACCAACGTGAAACATTATTGAAACCGCAACTATTGGATCGGATTTGTCTTCATGAAGAATTACTTCCAATCCATTTTTAAGCTGATATTTTTCATAATCGAGCTTAAAGCTTTTTTGAGCAGATGTGTTTACAAAACTGAATACCGTAAATAAAACTAAGAACCGTGCAAAATGTCGTACCATCGAGAGAACTCCACTAAGATTGTTTTTAGAATTTAAAATTTAATTATGTAATATTAACTAAGTATCACGAATATTAAAATGTACTTATGATAATTTGGTGGATAGTACAATAAAAAAGGGTTAAGATTTTTCGATTATGATAGCAGATTCTCTCAAAATTTCAAGTTTCTCATTAATTAAATAATCAAGGGAATAAGTCCATCTTCAAACTAAAATTGTTACTATATTTTATCTGCAAAAGATGATTAATATAAAAATTGAACATACAAAAGAATTTGATCTTGCTTTCAGATTTGCAACCGAGACAAATGAAAACATTTTCCTAACCGGGAAAGCAGGAACAGGTAAAACAACATTCCTAAAATATCTTCGACAAAATTCAATTAAGAAAACTGTTGTTGCAGCACCGACTGGTGTTGCGGCAATTAACGCAAATGGAGTAACGCTTCATTCCTTGTTTCAACTTCCTTTTGGAATAATACTACCAGATTTAAATTTTTTGCGGGATGCTGAAAATTCATTTATCCATCATCCTCTCATTTCTAAAATTCATTACAGCAGTGAGAAACTTGATTTGCTGCGTAACATTGAACTTTTAATAATTGATGAAGCTAGTATGCTCGCTTCTTACATTCTTGATGCCATAGATGTAATTCTGCGATATGTAAGAAGAAAACCCGAATCCCCTTTTGGGGGCGTACAGCTTTTACTAATTGGAGATCTGCACCAACTGCCTCCAGTTGTAAAAAGAGATGATTGGGAGATTTTGCAGGATTATTATTCTTCCATTTTTTTCTTTGATAGTTTTGTCTTGCGCGATAATTTACCAATCGTGATTGAACTCAAAGAAATTTTTCGCCAGAAGGATGAAAAATTTATTGAGATATTAAACGGCATTCGTAACAACGATATAACAGAGGAAAATTTCGGCCTATTAAATTCACGCCTTCTAAGAAATTTCAGATCGAATGAAAATGATGGTTACATCACTCTTACAACACACAATTACCAATCAGATGAAATCAACAGAAAGAAACTTAATAATCTTCCATCACGCACTCATACTTACAGAGCAGAAATAATTGGTGAATTTCCCGAACATATTTTACCTGTCGAAGCAGAACTTAAATTGAAAATTGGCGCTCAAGTTATGTTCTTAAAAAATGATACTGAGGGTAAAAAATATTTTAACGGTAAAATTGGCGTGATAACAAACCTCAATGAAGATGTTGTTAAAGTAAAATGTAAAGATGATTTCGAAGAAATTGATGTTAAACAAAGCGAGTGGCAAAACATACGCTACATCTTAGATGCTGAAACACGAGAATTAACCGAGGAAGTTATTGGAACTTTCAGACAATTCCCATTGCGGCTTGCATGGGCAATCACTATTCACAAAAGTCAGGGCTTAACTTTCGAAAAGGCAGTTATAGATGCTGAAAAAGCTTTTGCAATTGGGCAGGTATATGTGGCTTTAAGCCGCTGCACTTCTTTGGAAGGACTGATTCTTAGCAGTCCGGTTTATAGAAATTTTCTGGGTGCACACGAAGATTTACTGGAATGGGAGAATAAAAACCAATATAAAAAGCTTGCTCAACTATTTATTGAATCAAGACAAAATTATATTCTCCAGGAACTGCAAAATATATTTACATGGAAGAACTGGTATTTTGGGCTAAAAGAGTTAAGTGAATTTCTTTTGGAAAATCAGATAAAAATTTCGGCTGAAGCTATCGATTGGATAAAAGGATTGATGAAAAAGCAAGAAGAGCTTAATGATATCTCTGAAAAATTCAAACAAACAATTATCCGGCTCAACAAAAAAAATTTACTTGTGGAGAATAATGATAATCTGCAAAAAAGAGTTAAAGATGGAGCAAATTATTTTTATGAAGAAATAAGCAAATGGAATGCACGGTTTACAAATCACCCGTTGTCTGTTGAAACAAAAAAATTAGCAAGAAAGATTGATCGTTGGCTTGAAGAAATCAGTTATACAGTACAGGAAATTTTATACAACCTTAATTTCTGCAAGAATGGATTTCTACTTGAAAATTATTTGAAAAGTCGAAAATCTTTTAATACACCTGCAAAAAGAACACTTAGCTCGTATTCAAAGGATAAATTAGCCTCAGCAAGTGATGAAAAAATTCCACACATGGAATTGTACCACAAACTTGTCGAATTGCGTAAACAAATTAGAAAAGAAACATCTCTTCCCGATTACATGATTTTTAATCATACATCTCTAAAAAATGTATGTGCTTATCTGCCTCTTACAAAAGATGAGTTATTAAAAGTTAAAGGATTCAAAAAAGCAAAAGCGGATGTCTTGGGAGATAGAATCGTGTCTTTGGTGAAGGAATATTGCCGACTTAATAATATTGAACCATCGCAAAAAGAATTTAAGGATAAGATCGAATCAACTCATACCTTAAAATCAAATTCCGTTTTGGAGACTGTACAATTGTTCCGTCAAGGAAAGAGTATCGAGGAGATTACAAATGAAAGAAATCTGGTTATCAGCACAATTGAAAGTCACTTCGCAAAAGCGATTACACAGAATCTAATTCAAATAGATGAAATAATGCAGATTGATGAGGCTAAAAAAATTGCCGAATATTTCCCTAAAGAATTAAATGAAGTTCGTTTAGCTTCGATAAAAGAAAAAGCACCTGAAAATACTACGTATGGAAAATTAAGAATGGTTTTAGCGTGGATGCAGAAGGACAAACATTAAGTTGATTAGTCTAGATATGCCAGATTTATGGATGCGTTATCATAACGAAAATCTGGCATATCTATCTATGGATGCTTTATTTTATATAACCTAATAAATAAAACAAAAAACCCGATTGAAAAACCGGGGTCATAAAATTCCGCCAGAGGAGGATTAAAAAAATCTTGGCAGCGACCGGATTTTATCCCGATGATAATCGGGACTCCCGCACACCTGCGCATGCAGTACTCCTCTCCGCCTCTAGCGGAATCGGTGTGCTGGGCTTTCCGCCTTAGACGGACGGAATGGGAAGTGGTTACTTAATTTTATTTTTGCTCTCCATAAAACAAAAAAGCCCTAATTAAAAATTAATTAGGGCCGTAAAATAAATCTTGGCAGCGACCTACTCTCCCACACACCTGCGCATGCAGTACCATCGGCGTGCTGGGGCTTAACTTCTCTGTTCGGAATGGGAAGAGGTGTAACACCCAGGCTATAACCACCAAAATTTAATCTCTTTGATTCCGAAACAATTTCGGAATGACAAAATCAAAATAAATAGAAAGACTGAAAGAGCTGAGAAAAAAAATACTTAACACAAAAACTGTGAATGAAAATTAATGGTTAAGTCGCACGACTTATTAGTACTGCTTAGCTGAATATGTTACCATACTTACACCTGCAGCCTATCAACCTCGTAATCTCCGAGGAGTCTTTAGTCCCGATAAATCGGGAGGGATACTTAATCTTGAAGCGTGTTTCGCGCTTAGATGCTTTCAGCGCTTATCACAACCGTATGTAGCTACCCAACTATGCCACTGGCGTGACAATTGGTGCACTAGAGATACGTTCACTTCGGTCCTCTCGTACTAGAAGCGACCCTTCTCAAGTATCCTGCGCCCGCATAGGATAGGGACCGAACTGTCTCACGACGTTCTGA
>JBGSOQ010000328.1:0-3288 GCA_041739035.1 Ignavibacteriaceae bacterium
AATGGACATAAAAATTCATGGCATATCTTTTGAAATAATGGAAAATGCGTTACAGCAGGCAAAAGAAGGTCGGCTGCACATTCTTAAAGTAATGAACGAAGCAATCAGTCAGCCAAGAGAATTTTTATCACAATTTGCTCCTCGACTCCTAACCATGAAGGTTGAAACCGATCAAATTGGTTTGATAATTGGCCCCGGCGGAAAAACGATTCAGGGAATGCAAAGACTTTTTGGCGTTGAGATTGCAATTGATGACGATGGTACTGTAAACATCGCTTCTCCAAATAAAGAGAATGCGGCCAAATGTAAAGAGTATATTAAGAAAATGACTGCTACACCTGAAGTCGGTGAAGTTTATGACGGAATCGTAACAAAAATTATGGATTTTGGTGCTTTTGTTGAAATCCTCCCCGGCAAAGAAGGTCTGCTTCATATCTCTCAGATAGATAATAAGAGAGTGAATAAAGTAACAGATTACTTTAAAGAAGGAGACAAGGTAACAGTGAAGCTTCTTAAAGTTGAAAACGGCAAATTTTCTCTAAGCAGAAAAGAACTGTTAAAAGAAAACGGCAGCGAAAAAAAACCTGAAGCAGTTTAATAATAAAAATTATTTAAGTAGAAATTTTTAGCAAAAATTAATATTAACAGGTTCAAGCTTGATTTATAAAGAATTAGATCTTTGGCTGATTTTATGGCTGATTGTTTTATCCGAGATCGGAGAAACGAGGCATATCAACCCGGGTTTGGATCATTCATTAACAAAATTTTATTTAATGAAATACTTTATTTCATTTAAAGAGTTTTTCCTATATGGTAAAAGAGATTGTAATAAATTCAACCGCGGTACAAACACGTGTAGCAATAACCGAAGACGGATACCTAGCGGACTTCTTTGTCGACTATCCTGAAAATCGCAGAACAGTCGGCGACATTTATTTAGGTAAAGTTGCGCGCGTACTTCCAGGTATAAAAGCTGCTTTTATAGATATTGGAATGAAGCATGACGCTTTTCTTCATTTTTCTGATATCGGCGAATCAACAAAACAATTGCAGGACATGATTGGCGATGATTCCGATGTTGATGAAGATGAAGAAGACGAGATTTCTAATCGCAGCGAAAATCAGAACAAGCCTAATTCCAATGGCTACTCAAGACCCTCAACTCCAAAGCTTCAAAAAGGTCAGGAAATTCTTGTTCAAATAACTAAAGAACCTGTAAACAACAAGGGTGTTAGGGTAAGTTCATCCATCTCTCTTCCCGGAAGATTTTGTGTTCTCCTTCCTTTTGACGGCAAAGTCGGTATATCAAAAAAGATTCAGGATTTTAAAGAACGTAAAAGGCTGCGTCAGATGGCCCGCGGTATTTTACCCAGAAATTATGGACTGATCATCCGTACAGTGGCCAAAGATCAAACTGAAGATGCTTTGAAAGATGATCTTAAAAATCTTATGAAAACATGGCAGGAAATAGAATCCAGCGTAAAAACAGAAAAACCGCCATCATTGATTTATCAGGACATGAACACAACTTCGAGCGTAATAAGGGATTTGTTTTCTTCTGATATTACCAAGGTATTCATTGATTCGAAAAAACTGTATAAACAAATAAAAAACTATGTGCAGGTTGTTCAGCCAGGTCTTGTTGATAAAATAGAACTATTTCCATCCGGTAATTCAATTTTTGATTCATTCAAAATTGAAGAACAAATAAAAACGCTGATGAGCAGGAAAGTGCCGCTTCCAAGCGGAGGATATTTAATTGTAGAGCATACGGAAGCAATGGTGGTAGTTGATGTTAACAGCGGTCGTTACGCCAAAAGCAAAGAACAGGAACTTAACTCCTTAAAAACTGACCTTGAAGCGTCGCGAGAAATTGCCCGTCAACTTAGGTTGAGGGATATTGGCGGAATAATTGTTGTGGATTTTATTGACCTCGAGGAAGATAAAAACCGAAAGAAAATTTTTGATGAACTGAAAAAAGAATTCAGAAGAGACCGGGCAAAAGTAACCGTTCTTCCAATGTCCGACTTTGGATTAGTGCAGATTACCCGGCAGCGTATTAGGCAGAATATTCTTCAGGCAATGAAGGAGGTCTGCCCGTATTGCATAGGTTCAGGCTTGTTAACAAAACATTCTCACATTGTTTACGATCTTGAGGAATGGGTAAAGAAATTCAAAAAAACATCCAGCGAAAAAAAGCTTATTCTTAAATGTCATCCGCTTTTTGCAATGAGGTTAAGAGAAGGTAAAGATGGATCGCTTCTCAAGCTTCAATTAAAATATTTTATAAGAATCAAAATCGAAGAAGATAGTAACATGCAAATCGGTCATCTTAAATTTATTTCTGCTAAAACCGGAAGCGAGCTTACTGAAATTTTCAATTAAGTAATTTATTTTTGTAGATCAAAGTTCGAAACACAAATGAAAAAAACGGCCTTTTATAAAATTCATGAAAAACTGGGGGCAAAGATTGTCGAGTTTGCGGGATATCTTATGCCCATACAGTATTCGTCAATAATTGCAGAACATAAGGCGGTTCGAAATTCTGTCGGTGTATTTGATGTTTCGCACATGGGAGAAGTTTTTGTATCAGGAGAAAAAGCGTTGGAATTTGTCCAGCACATAACGGTAAATGATGCTTCAGTTTTATTCCCCGGAAGAGTTCAGTACTCTGCAATGTGTTATCCCGATGGCGGAATTGTTGATGATCTTCTGGTTTACAAACTGGCTGATGATAAGTTTATGCTTGTCATCAATGCCTCAAACATCGAAAAAGACTTTAGCTGGATGAAAGAGAATAACAATTTTGGTGTTGAGCTTAAGAACCTCAGTGACGATTATTCCTTGCTTGCAGTTCAGGGTCCGAATTCTAAGCAAATCGTTCAAAAAATATGCGGGGGAAATCTTGATCTTGAATATTATCACTTTAAGCATACCAAAATTGCCGGAATAGATATGACAGTATCGCGCACGGGTTATACCGGTGAATTAGGTTTTGAGCTTTATTTCAAAGGCGATGAAAAAACCGCTGAACATATTTGGAATAAAATATTTGATGCTGGAAAAGAGTATGAAATTCAACCGGTTGGCTTAGCCGCAAGGGATTCGCTAAGGTTGGAAATGGGATTTTGTTTGTACGGAAATGATATTGATCGCACAACAAATCCTCTTGAAGCCGGACTTGGCTGGATAACGAAATTGAAGAAAGAAAGTTTCATAGGCAAAGAAGCATTGCTAAAAGTAAAAGCTGAAGGTTTAAAGAGAAAACTTGTAGCTTTGATTACTGAG
>JBGSOQ010000359.1:0-4039 GCA_041739035.1 Ignavibacteriaceae bacterium
CCTTAAAAACCTGTTTGCTAGTGGTTTGATTTTCCTCAACAATAAGTGCATTCAGTTTAATCTTTGAGCTGTGAATTTTGGAAATGTCAATAAAGCTAACTTTAATTTTTGCTACCCCTGTTTTTTCATTTGGCTCAGCCGTTACATGAATATTCTGAATTGCTTGCGGTTGAGTAAGCACAAGATATACATTTCTAAAAAGGCCTCCATCGTTTGCCCAATCGTAACTTTTTTGAAAAGGAATATTGCTGCGTGAAGGTGAATTATCAACTCTTACTGTAACGATGTTAGTTCCGACTTTTATATAAGGAGTAATATCTATAAAAAAGCGAGTGTAGCCTGAACCGTAATGTTCGCCCGCTTTATTACCATTCACATAAATTATTGCATCATGATATACAGCGTCGAATTGCAAACGAGCAGTTTTTGAGAATTGGTTTGATGAAATCTCAAATGTTCGTTGATACCAGCAGACACCCCAGCAACGCTCCAGTCCTTTGTCTGCATTCCAGGCATGGGGAACGATAACGTTGTTTGAAGGTTTTTCATCCAGGCCGTGGTTGCCCCAATAATCCAGATCCCCGATCGAGAGGGAATCAACACAAAAATTCCATGTGCCTGACAATGAGATTTTCTCTCGTCCCGTTGAACTATATCCAGGGGGGAGTAAGAAAAGGATAAGTACTAAAACTCGGGTAGCTTTAGATGTTACCATGATAACACTCTTCTGATTAGTGAAAATACCATGTCCAAATTTAGAGCTATTTTAACTTAGATATAAAATATCAGGCAAACTAAAAACAAATAATAATTATGAAACGAAAAGTTCACGTTTTACCGCTCACAAAATTCGTCGCAGCACCATCGAACACACAGAAGATAAATAGTTAAAATAGATTTGTAGCAATTATTAAAGATCTTTTTACCTATTAATATCCTTCTCAACATCCTTAACAACTTTTTGCAAGTACTTCTTTCTTTTGCTGTCGGAGACAAACGGTACGGACCAAAATTGCCGCGTCCTAGTTCTAAACCAGCCGAATACGAAAGAATAAACTCCCATTACCAATCTTAGTTTTACAGAGTTAACATAAAGAGTGAGCACTGGTAACGCCGGCGCGCCGTGAGTGAGATAAGTTCTTACTTTTTTATCCTTTAAAAATGGTTTTGGAATGCCGAGCGATTTTGTAACCGGAATAAATTTATAAGCAAAGCCGGGACTAAGCACTTGATCAAAAAATGATTCCAGCAAAGGCGTGCATCTAAACCACCAAACCGGTGAAATTATGTAAATGCGATTTGATTTAGTAATCTTTTCCTTGTACAAATTCGTCTTTTCTTCATCTCCGAATACATTGAATTTTTCTTCATATAAGTCTATGACATCAACATTTTCTTTGTGCTGTGTTAATGTGCTGTAAATGGTTTTGAAAATACCATTGTGACCAAAACTTTGTTTATCCGGATGTGCTATTATTATTAGGTTGTTCATTTGTTCCTCTTAAAGTTGATAACATTCTCCGCCATACCATCAAACACAAAGTAATGAAACGGCAGGACAGAATACCAGTACAATCTTCCAAGTAAACCTTTTGGACGAAAGGTTGCAGTTTGCTGAAGGAAATGTTTATCATTTTTTTTAACAATCTTAAACTCAAGCCAAGCTTCGCCAGGGAGTTTCATTTCGGCATAGAGAAGTAATCGCTTATTTTGTTTATCGGCTGCAAGTACCCGCCAGAAATCAAGAGTGTCCCCAGCATGAATATCGTTCTGATTAGTTCTCCCGCGTCTTAATCCAACGCCGCCGAAAAGCTTATCTAAAAATCCGCGTAAATTCCAGAGCCAATCACCGTAGTACCAGCCGCGTTCACCGCCGATTGACCAAATGTTATTCAGTACTTGATCAACATTCGCCGTGATTTCCTTTTCCCGTTTATCGAAAAAACATCCGTGAGTCGGCACTTCAACATGACTGCTGAGCGAGCTTTCTGTTGAACTTGAAATGAGAGAATCTTTCCAGCTCGATACAACATTGTTCTGCTCAATCCTTTGAAACGCCAGCCTCACAGCTTCTTTATATGAAATTGGTTTTATGCCGAGCATCTTTTCCAAAGAGTTATCTTTTGCAACCACTTCTATTTTCATACTGTTAACAAGATTGATTGCAAGCATGTAAGAAGTTGACGTAACAAAATAAAGCCAGTATGATGAAAGCCGCGGCGTCATAACGGGAACAGTGAAGATGAATCTTTTTAGTCCGCGCACTTCTGCAAGCCCCAGAAGCATTTTCTTGTATGATAAAACATCGGGTCCGCCGACATCGTAAGATTTGTTGAATGTTTCTTTCTTTAGTAAAACTCCTGTTAAGTATTCCAGCACATTACGTATGGCAATCGGCTGATGTTTTGTGTTAAGCCATTTGGGAGTAATCATCACCGGAAGCTTTTCGACAAGATCACGAATTATTTCAAATGATGCACTGCCAGATCCAACAATTATTCCCGCCTTGATTGATGTTAGAGGAATTCCGCTTTTACTCAGAATCTCTTCAACCTTTTTTCTTGATGCAAGATGTTTTGAAAGTTTTTCTTCGTTTGTAATTCCGCCGAGATAGATGATCTGCTTAACGGAAGTTTGTTTAACAAGATTAACAAAATTATTTGCGGAGATAACTTCAAGTTTTTCAAAATCTTTTATATTGGAACTCATCGAGTGGATGAGATAGTATGCCGCATCAATATCTTTAATAAAACTTGAACTTGAACCCGAATCCGAAATGTCTTTCAGGAAATCAATTTCAAACAAAGAAATGTTTGGGTGTTTATAAATTCCCTCGGATGGAAATCGTTTCTTATCGCGGACACAGCAAACGACTTCATGCCCATTTTCAATGAGAACAGGAAGAAGTCTTTTGCCGATGTAACCTGTAGCGCCTGTTAAAAGTATTTTCATAAATCTATGTTGTTAATATCTTGGATATTATTTTTTAAAATAGGGTGATCAAAACGTAATTATTCACGCGCATTACGCAAAATTCCCATCTATTAATCCCGCCATTTAGGGTCTGTTGCGTAACTAGAGCTATCCGATCTATTGCAGTTGACTTTAGTCAACCGTTGATGAAAAGAGAACAAACATTGGCTTTAGCCACAGTTTTGCGAAATGTGACTAAAGTCGAATTCTTAGTACTAAGTTCTATCAGTTGACTAAAGTCAACTGGAATATATACTGATACGACTGTCCCTAAATCTCAGGGTTAATTACAAACAAAAAAATGCTCAACGCAAGCTGTTTTATTCACCGTTCATAACAATGTATACCCTAAGTTAATTCAAAAATTGAAGAAAAACGTAATTGTTTCACAGAATCTGATTTTTTCAAAAAAACACTTGACTTTTCGCTATCAATATGATATCATTACGATAGCAAAAATTAAAAGGAGTGTAACATGGAAAAAATATCAGAAAAGCCAGCAAATAAATTAAACGGTTTCTTAATGCTGTTTATTTTGATTACGCTGATTGCTTTAGAGGTTTATCTAATTGTGTTAATGGCGAATACGGAAAACGTAAAAATACTTTGGATTTTTCTTCCGATGATCTTTGTGATCATTTTACTTTCAATAGGATTTTCAGTCGTTCAGCCGAATGATTCGCGAGTATTAATTCTCTTTGGAAAATACACAGGAACAATCCGCGATTCAGGTTTCTGGTGGGTTAATCCATTCACCCTAAAAAGAAAAGTTTCTCTTCGAATTAGAAACTTCAACAGTCAAAAAATTAAAGTGAATGATCTTCATGGAAATCCGATTGAGATTGGGGCTGTTGTAGTTTGGAGAGTGTTTGATTCAGCAAAAGCGGTTTTTGATGTTGAGAACTATGAACAGTTTGTCGACATCCAAAGCGAAACTGCAATTAGAACACTTGCATCGGAATACCCGTATGATGTAACCGAAGAAGACACGCCATCACTGCGCGGAACTCCGCAACTGATAGCTGACAGTTTAAAGAACACTCTGCAGACAAGATTGGAAGTTGCC
>JBGSOQ010000369.1:0-11731 GCA_041739035.1 Ignavibacteriaceae bacterium
ATAAATTCCGCCGGTTAATTCTCTTAGCACTACAAAATCAGTTCCTTCAAGAACTTCTTTCTTTAATGAAGAAGAGTTTAACATTGATTTATAAACTTTTGCCGGCCGGATGTTTGCAAAAAGTCCGAGAGATTCTCTTAGTTTTAATAAAGCGGCTTCAGGTTTTAGATGATGCGGCAGCTCCTCCCATTTGGGTCCGCCTACAGCCCCAAGAAGAACAGCATCAGCATCAAGACAGCCTTGAATTGTTTCTTCGGTTAGGGGAGTGGCATTTTTATCGTAGCTAATTCCACCGATTTCATAAAATTTATAATCGAATTTCACAATCATCTTTTCTGCTATCAGGTCTAGAACCTTAATTGCAGCTTTGCAGACTTCTGGCCCAATACCATCACCGGGCAATACAGCAATTTTGTAATTCATTTAGCTCTCTTATTTTTTGTTAACCTTTAATACCCATGCCATCATTTTTCTGAGCTCGTTTCCCACTTTTTCAATTGGATGATTTTTGTTTTCTTCTCTAAGCTTTTCAAGCATTGGTTGACCGTTATCGTTCTCTTTGATCCATTCTTTTGCAAAAGATCCATCTTGAACTTCCTTAAGAATTTTTTTCATTTCGTTTTTTGATTCTTTCGTAATTACTCTGTTGCCGCGTGTCATTCCGCCGTATTCAGCAGTATCGCTTACTGAATAATTCATTCTGGAAAGCCCGCCTTCATAATAAAGATCTACAATTAATTTCATTTCGTGCATGCACTCAAAGTATGCCAATTCTGGCGGATACCCAGCTTCAATCAATACTTCAAAACCTGTTTTAATTAGTTCTGCCGAACCGCCGCACAGTACTGCCTGCTCTCCAAATAAATCTGTTTCAGTTTCATCTTTGAAGTTAGTTTCGATTACACCGGCTTTTGTTCCGCCGATACCTTTTGCCCAAGCTAATGCTAGGTCAAGAGTATAACCGGAATAATCTTGATGCACAGCTATTAAGCACGGTACTCCATTTCCTTGTTCAAAAGTTCTTCTTACTAAATGTCCGGGGCTTTTTGGAGCAATCATCATTATGTTAACGTTTTTAGGAGGAACTATTTGTTTGTAGTGAATATTGAATCCATGACCAAAGGCTAAAGTGTTACCATCTTTCAAAAACGGGGCAATTTCTTCATCATATACTTTTTTCTGCGTTTGGTCCGGCAAAAGAATCATAATTACATCCGCCCACTTCACCGCATCACTTACTTTTTTGACTTCAAACCCAGCTTCCTTTGCTTTTTGCAAGTTCTTACTATTTTCCCGCAAACCAACACAAACATTCATCCCGCTGTCTTTCAAATTAAGAGAATGGGCGTGTCCTTGGCTGCCGTAACCTAATACAGCAATTTTTTTGTTCGCTAATTTTGCTAACGATGCATCTTGATCGTAGTAAACCTTCATTTTTATTTCCTCTTTATGGTTTGATGTTTTTTTCTTTAGTCATTTTTATTTGTTCTCCTCTTTTCAAAGCTACCATTCCGCTGCGCGCCGTTTCTTTTATCCCAAATGCGGCAAGAAGATTAATAGCAGCATCTATTTTATCAGGCGGACCTGTGACTTCAATTGTCATAGTTTTACCGGTTATGTCAACAATGTTTCCTCGGAAAATATCGTTAATATTTTTTATCTCTTCCATTGAACCTTTGGGAACATTCACTTTGATGAGTGCCAGTTCTCTTTCAATATGAGGTGCACCTGAAAGATCCACCACCTTAATTGTATCGATAAGTCTGTTAAGCTGCTTGACGACTTGATCAATTAGTTTGTCATCACCTTCGGTAACGATTGTCATACGTGAAATTTCCTCGATTTCAGTTTCTCCGATGGAAATACTTCTTATATTAAATCCTTTTGCGCTGAACATGGTAGCTACACGGTCAAAGGCGCCAAACCGGTTTTCAACCAGTACAGATATTGTGTGTTTCATTATATCATCCTCTTTGGATTTAATCTTTTAATCATCATATCGGAAATCGAAGCTCCCGAAGGAATCATCGGAAAAACCATATCCTCTTTTACTACTTTGAATTCAACTAAAACCGGCCGATCTGTGACTGAAAATGCCTGATCTAGAAGTGAATCAACTTCAGAAGGATTACTTGTGGAGTACGATTCGATTCCAAATGCTTCTCCAACTTTTACAAAATCTGGATTACTGACTCCAAGATCTGTGAAGCTGTATTTCTCCTTATGAAATAACTCCTGCCATTGACGGACCATTCCGAGAAATGAATTATTGATAATGAATATCTTTATTGGAAGCTTATTATAAACAGCGGTTGTTAATTCTTGAATATTCATTTGAAAGCCGCCATCACCGCTAATAGAAACAACCGGGCGATCTTTGACAGCGAAGGATGCCCCAATTGCTGCTGGTAATGAAAAACCCATTGTTCCCAAGCCGCCGCTGGTTATGTTTGAACGCGGGTGATTGTATTTATAGTACTGTGATGTCCACATTTGGTGTTGACCAACATCAGTTACAATAACAGCATCACCATTTGTTTTTTCATTAATCCTTTCGATGACAAATTCTGTTCTTAATCGGCCATCTTTCTTTTCATAGTCAAGAGGGCATTCTTCAATCCACTCATTTATTTGAGCAAGCCAAGCCGTAGTATCTGGTGGTGAAGTTATTTCTGCAGCGAGCTCTGCAAGTACATGTTTTACATCTCCAACAATAGGAAGATCAACAACTACATTTTTATCGATGGCAGTTGGATCAATATCAACATGAATTTTATAAGCGTTGGGGCAAAATGTCTCAACCTTTCCAGTCACACGATCATCGAAACGAGCACCAAGAGAAACTAAAACATCGCAATTATCAACAGCTCTATTAGCCCAGTATGTTCCATGCATTCCTAACATGCCGAGAGAAAGCGGATCGGTTCCAGGGAAGGCCCCCAAACCTTGAAGCGTCATTGTCAGCGGCAGTTTATTTTCCCGGGCAAAAATTTTCAATTCCTCTGAGCTGCCGGACATTATTACACCGCCTCCAACATAAAGAAGTGGACGTTTGGCTTTGGAAATAACCTCTGCAGCTTTTTTAATTTGATAACTATTTCCTTTAAAGGTCGGGTTATAACCGCGAATATTTATTTCTTGAGGATATTCAAAGAAGCATTTGGATGCAATTACGTCTTTCGGCAAATCAACCACAACAGGTCCTGGCCTGCCAGTTGAGGCAATATAAAAGGCTTTTCTAATTGTTGAGGCAAGTTCTTTTACATCACGAACAAGAAAATTATGTTTAGTGATTGGACGAGTAATTCCAACAATGTCAGCTTCTTGGAAAGCATCATTACCAATAAGATGAGAAGATACTTGACCTGTAAAAACAACTATCGGAACTGAATCCATATAAGCATCAGCAATTCCTGTTACTGTATTTGTGGCGCCAGGCCCGGAAGTGACGAGCACAACGCCAACCTTACCGGATGCTTTGGCGTAACCTTCAGCCGCATGCACAGCTCCTTGTTCGTGGCGAACAAGAATATGTTTAAGAAAATCTACATCATAAAGATGCTCATAAATCTTGAGGACAGCACCGCCGGGGTATCCAAAAATATATTCAACCTTTTCTCTTCTGAGGCATTCAAATAATATATCAGCCCCTGACATTTTTTCTTGAGTTTGCATGTTTTATCCTTTAATTATTTACCTATTAAATTTTAAGAATTGCACCTGTATTAGCTGAAGTAACCATTTTTGCATATCGCCCCAAATATCCTTTAGTAATTTTGGGTATAAACTGAGGTAATTCAATTAATCTGTTCGCAATCTCTTCTTCGCTCAATTCAACATTTAGTTTTTTATTTGGAATATCTATAATTATATCTCCATTTTTAATGACGGCAATAACACCACCTTCAGCTGCCTCGGGAGAAATATGACCAATACAAGCTCCTCTTGTTGCGCCAGAAAATCTTCCATCAGTTATGAGTGCGACTTTACTTCCCAATCCCATACCCATAATTGCACTTGTCGGAGATAACATTTCTGGCATTCCTGGTCCGCCTCTTGGCCCCTCATATCTGATGACCACTACATCTCCGGCCTTGATTTCTTTGTTTTTAATTCCAGCTAAAGCTTCATCCTGAGAGTTATAAACTTTGGCGGGTCCGCGGTGCAGAAGCATTTCCTCGTTAACTGCGGCAGTTTTTACGATTGAACCATTTTTTGCCAAATTCCCAAATAATATTACAAGTCCGCCATTAAAGCTAAACGGATTATCAACCTTTCTTATGACGTCATCATTTTTAATTTCTGCTCCATGAATATTCTCACCTAAAGTTTTTCCTGTAATTGTCATTAAATCCGTTTTAATAAGATTTTTTTTCTTTGATAGTTCATTTAAAATTGCAGATATACCTCCAGCTTGATCAACATCTTCGAGATGGATTTCCGGCCGGGAAGGACTGACTTTGCAGATACAAGGTGTAGAATCTGATATTTTATTGATTTCGTTAAGGTCAAGTGTAATACCTGCTTCATTTGCTATTGCAAGTGTGTGGAGGATGGTATTTGTACTTCCTCCCATTGCTACATCGAGTGCAATTGCATTCCGAATAGAAGCTTTGGAAATTATGTCCAAAATTTTAATATCATTTTTTATTAAATCTAGGATTTGATGTGCCGCTTTTACATAAAGTCTATCTCTCTTCTCATCTATTGCCAATATGGAACCATTACCGGGAAAGGCGATTCCGAGAGCTTCCATCAGGCAGTTCATTGAATTTGCAGTGAACATTCCCGAACAAGAACCGCAGGTAGGGCAGCTTAAGTCTTCTAATCTCTTGAGGTCACTCTCGTTAATTTGTCCTGATTGATATTTCCCAACTCCTTCGAAAACAGATGCCAAATCAACCTTTTTTCCATTTGGTAATTTGCCCGCTTTCATTGGACCACCCGAAACAAATATTGTAGGTACATTTACCCGGATTGCGCCCATTATCATTCCAGGAACAATTTTATCACAATTTGGGATGCAAATTAGACCATCCAATTGATGAGCTTCCATGACTGTTTCAACCGAGTCAGCAATGATTTCCCTGCTGGCTAATGAATATCGCATACCAATATGACCCATTGCAATTCCATCATCGACACCAATTGTATTAAACTCGAATGGAATTCCACCTGCTTCGCGCACAGCATTTTTAACTTTGCGTCCTACTTCCTGTAAATGAACATGTCCCGGTATTAAATCAATGTATGAATTGCAGATTCCAATGAACGGCTTATTAAAATCTTCATCATTTTTAATAACACCTGTTGCTTTTAGCAAGCTTCTATGAGGTGCTTTATCATAGCCAAATTTTATTGTATCTGATCTCAATTCAATCCTCAAAAAATTACCAAAAAATACACTTGTCTTCGGGTCAATCCCGAAATCATTTATTTTTAGTAGTTATTTTGATTTTGGGATTGACTTAAGCTTAGCTAAGAATTAGAATGCTAAGGTTTATAATAATCCCGAGTAGAATGATATTTATTGGAAGGGTAAATGTGCTAACAAAGTTATCGGAGTTCAAAGATTGAGTCTTCGAGTTATCCCCGGATAATATGTTAATTATTTGTTTCATAATTAGTTGCGACAATAATATTAATAATTAATTTAATTGTCAATATAATAAGCGATTATTTTTCGGCGATCTATCATTTAGTTTTAAAAGTAAGTGCTAAGCGAAATATATATATCAAACTCTCAAGGATTGGCAATTTTTAGTATGCGTCATAATTTGTACCAATCTTACTTCTGAAAAGAATATTCCCGATAATCGGCTTCAGTTTATTTCAGCTTTTCGGTATAGAATTAATAGCTAAAATTTTTAATATTCTAAAATAAATTGGCACCTAATTTATTTTTGGTTGCTTTGTAGAGTGAATCCTTATATTTTAATAATTAATATTTATAATTCTTTTTTGCCGAGAACTTGCATGAACCAAAAATTACTGCAGTCCAACCGATTTGCTGCAAACAATTACATCTTATTATTTTTCATCATTTTTCTTTGCACTTGTTCAAAAATCTATTCACAAAATTTTTTAATTGACACGACTTTCAATTTGCCTGGACAAGTTGATACAATAAGCACTTCATCAATCGATTACTCCTCAGTTCCCGGATTTTTTCAGCTTCAAACTGGTGAGAACGAAAACCTTGCTTTGAGGAGATCGGCCTATATTGTGTATCAGGGAAAAGCACCAACGGATACTGCCTTGAGGAATGGCAATAAACTTGTCGATGGCAGCAAGTCTTCTCCATCGTTCGTTTCAATTCTTGCTGGAAGTCAGGGAGCAGAAGTGGAAACATACATGATGATCGATTTGCAAGCGGTTAGGAATGTTAAAAAAGTAATCATTTACACATTTGCAGGCAGTCCAAATCTTAGACCCAGAGCGTACTCAATTTTCGCCGGGCTAGATACTTTAACGATGGAAAGAGTATATCAACAGCTTGATAATCAGGTTGTGAATCCGGTTGCTGAATTTGATGCTATTGTATCGCAGTACATAAAAGTTGTAATTGATGTTATTCCCCAGAATTTCAATACCACAATTGCGGAAATTGAAGTCTTTGGTGAGGGATTTCTCCCGCAAGGATTTTTTTACTCTTCGATAAGAGATGTTGGGCAGAACGTTAACTTTGCAACATTTGAATACAAAGCAATTATGCCGGAAGGAACAAGTATCTCTTTTAATTTTAGAACCGGAGATTCTCCATTAATTGATTCTACTTGGAATAATTTTGGCGATGAGCTGACTGTATCTGGTTCTTTGTTCGAAGTTTACGAACCTAGAAAATATATTCAATACCGGGTTAATCTTACAACTACTAATTTACTTTCTCCTTTAATTGATGAAGTAAAGATAAACTACGATACACAGAATATCGCTTCGGTTACAGATGCTTACATTTCTCCTCAATTATCTCAAATCTTAAAAGAGAATGAATTCTCGCTTATAATTGATGCTTCATTTAATGCCTTAGATTATGGGATAGATACTATTCAAATATTTACACCCTCGCCCGCAACTTTAAATGATGTTATTGTAAATGGAATTGCTGCCAATTATTTGGCTGCAGTATCCGCAAGCAAAGTGGTAATTGTTTTTAATGCCACAATCAAAACTAATTCCAGGATAGAAGTGAAATTTAAAAGTACACCATTTTTAGGCGTTAGTCCATATCGTGCTGTAGTAAGTTCAAAATTAGTTAGCAATAATCCGCAGAGAGTAAATTCTAAAGTTGTTAATAATGTTGAAGCGTGGAGTATAGTAACTGATGGAGTTCCTGATAAATTACTTATTGCTGTTAAAGCTACTCCAAATCCCTTTACTCCAAATAACGATGGGATAAATGACATTACCAACTTTGAATTTTTTCTTGGAAATATTGCTGAGCCGCGCACAGAAATTGGAAATCAATCTAGAAATTTGAGTGTAAAAATTTATGATATAACTGGAAGGTTGATTAAGGATTTGTATGATAATAATACCGGCGCTTTTGCATTTATTTCGGATAATGGTATAACCTGGGATGGAAGAGATAATAACGGTAAAATTGTGAGACCCGGACTATATCTTTACCAAATAAATATTGATAGTGACAATGGCGGTGAAAACATTACTAAAACAATAGTTGTTTCATATTGAATAGAAAGTTTGACGTGAAGAAGATTGAAATTGTTTTAATCATTTTTATTGTAAGCTTTAATCTTAAAGCCGGCGGGTTTGATGACCTTGGAAATAGCGCTCGTGTTATCTCAATGGGCGGAGCAAATATTGCAATTGCGGATGCACCGTACTCTATTTTTTATAATCCTGCTGGAATACACAAAATTAGAAACCTGAGTGTTTCAACAACTTACTCAAATTTATATCCGGGAATTACAGATGATAATTTAAATTACTTTTCACTTAGCGCAGTTGTTCCGTGGGAAATTATTGGTGAATTTGGTTTAGGTGGAACATTCCTAAACTCAGAACTCTGGAAAGAGAATACATTTATTTTCAGTTATGCTCGTGAAGTATTCGGAGATATTGCGCTTGGTGGAAGTCTGAAGTTGTTGCGCTGGTCCGCGGAGGCAGCGCCGGGAGAATCTTCATTATCCTATTTCGGATTTACATTTGATATAGGTGCTCATTATACCTTTTCCAACATAGTTGAAAATTCGGATCTGAGACTTGGCGTCGCAGTTCAAAATTTAACACAGCCCAGCATTGCCAGTAATGGCAGCAATGATGCAAAGCTCCCAATGTCTCTAGGAGTGGGTTTTGCATATATTTCCAACGAACACAATTACATCATTGCTTTAGATGTTGTTCGTTTTGATGAAACAACCAAAATAAAAACTGGTGCCGAATTTTTAGGATTGAGGCAGCAAGTTTTCGGTTTGAATACGGCTTTTTTAATTAGAGTTGGCTATGATGGAATTGTTGGAAGTGATGTTTACAGCCAGCGAGGAATAAATGGCGGTTTCGGCTTGAATGTGGATGATCTTAAAATTGATTACGCTTATGTTTTTCCTTTAGTTCTGCAAAATGTAGGGGGAAGTCACAAAATTTCTCTCAATTATAACTTTAATTTTTAATTCTGCTATCGGAGGTAGTGTTGAGGCAATTTCGCTACTACTTAATCTTTTTCTTCTTAATAATTTTAAGTACCCAGAGTTATTCACAGTTCATTTCGAATAAGGGAAAACAGCCCACCACATATTTTAATTATTCGGGAAGAAACTATGAGAATTACAGCTCCACGTTTTTAAGAAAAAAATTCTTTGATAATTTTGGAAATTTTTTAGTCGAGGGTACAACTGTTTACGAGCTATCGGAAGTACAAAAACAGCAGACTGCATCAGAAATACCATCGGGAAATAGTGATATTATAAAATCCCGCTACTATCAGAACTACTTTAACAATCTTGTTATTGCGAACGATTCTTACAGCGGATTTGAAACCCGACTAATGGTAGGTGATGCGATCAGAACGAAATTTACATCGCTTACACTAAACCGTGCTCGCTTCAATGGAATACGGTTTGATGCCGGGACTCCCAAATATCGCGGAACTCTTGTAGCTTCAAGAATTTCCGATCCGATTAGATTTCGATTTGATAATCCAATTTATTCGGATGGAGTTAGAAGAATTAGGGATTGGACTCAATATTTATTTGGCGGACACTTTGAAACGGATATTGGTGATATTTTGACTCTTGGAGTTACCTATGTAAATCAGCATCAGAGAAGAAGCAGCATTGACAGTAAAGAATCCTCGCTTAAGGGTGTTGTTTCAAACGTTGTCCCGCGCGTAATTTTTTTACGAATCAGTGATGAATCTCCTGGCGATAATTCAGGTCCAATAGTTTTTGCACCGCCAACAATAATTATAAATGGTCAGCCAAGGCCAATTGTAAATATCTTCAATACCAATCCTTCTGATGCCTCAACTCAACTGAATCAACCTATTCAGTATTGGATTTTAAGATATAAGCTGGAAGGTGCGAACAGAGGTTTTGATATAAGCGATAAAGGAATATTCCGTGGGCAGGATACTACAAGCTTTACCAGGTTAATTAATTACAGAAATACTTTTGCTGAAAATCCCGCTCAATATGTATATCCTTTTCGTGTTCCCAGTAGTGAAACTGAGAGCCTAACATATGGATTCCTAATTCCTCCTGGTTCAGAATCAGTTCAATTCCAAATTGTTGTTGCAAACGATTATAAAATTGAAACAGCGCAAGACTACATAAACGTAATTGATACATACACGAACGATGCTAGATTTGTCTCACACGCCAATATTGATGTTCTCGGGACACCCACGCCGTTTTTTACACGTGCAAGAGCTGATGGTAACGTCCGGGATGGAAGCAATAAAAAAGTGGTTGTGGTCAATTATGGTTTGACTACGGGAATGTCAGTTTATGGAATGAACTTTCAGTTTAAGTGGGGCGGCTTTGATATTGAAGGAGAGTTTAATGAAAGTGTTGAATTCTTAAAATATCCTATACTTTCTGGCAATCGATTCGAGAGTAAAGGCAGAGCGTGGTATATAAAAGGAAAAAAGAAATTAGGAAGATTTACATTCGGGGGTGAGAGATATCAGATATCACCAACGTACACAACATGGTTAAATACTTATGTTCTTGAAAACAGTTATTATTCTTCACCGACCTCTGATTTAATTCCAAATCCGCGTGCTATTTCGGGTGATCCCTTTGCTGATTTTCTTGGATATGATGTAAATTATGCACCGGATCGTGTTGTGTTATTTCCTGGCGGAGCATTTTATCCCTTGGTTGACGATAACGATGATGACGATAGATGGGAAGATGGTTTTTATCATTATCAAGTTGTTTCAACAGATGTTTTCAATCGTAATAATGATATTATTAATAAAAATGGTGATTACTTTAAACTAGGATATAGACAAAATACAAATGAACTAAGAAGCCTTAGTGATATTGTTCGACGACCTGATGCAGGCATTTTCCCAGGAAAGGACAGAGATAATGATGGAATACCTGATGATGATAGAAATGCAAACGGCATTCCTGATTATTCAGAGGACTTTCTGACTTATTATGCAGATCCACCAACATTTGATTATGGTGATGATTGGAATAATAACGGAATTATTGATGAGCAGGAAAACGACATTCTGCCGGATTATCCTTATGAGCCCGATATTGACGGGTATCATGTATTCGCTAATCTAGATCTTCTCGATGGACTTAATGTAGGTGTTGGAAAAATTTACGAAGAAGCAATCGCTAGAGGTGGTAGGAATGATATAAATTATCTCAAAGCTGGTTATCTCACATCTACTCCTAAATTTGGCGAGCTTAGGTTGTATTATGTCTTAAAGCAGGCAAGAGATAATATTCCTAATGATTTATACCTTTTTAAAGGTGTAATTACAACAAGAAATCCATTTCCAGAATTTGTTGTTGATCCGCTCAACTATAGAAATTCTCTTGTCAATTCTCTTTACCTTGGAACAAAATACACTCAGATTAAAGATCTTTTGATCGAAAATAATATGAGGGTCGAACTGAACAATCAATTCTCCGTAGGTACACGTGAAAATGCCTTTCTCACTCCAACTGAAGTTCGGCTTTTAGGAGATCAGGTGCCAGGGAGAGTAATATTTTGGGGAATCGTCAATAAGATTGACTATACTTTCAGATTTTTTAACAGTGCTTTAAAGGTTAGTCCGCAATTTAAAATAAGAACTGAAAAAGTTGTGAAATTTTCAGAAGACAGACAAGGGAATGCTGTAACCGAAATTCAGCAGCATACCCAAGAGGTAATTCCAATTGTCCGGCTTGATTACAGACTAACCGAAAATACTGACCTCAGATTCGGCTTGCAAGGGTTCTCTCTGTTTGGAGACTTCTTTAAATATAAAATAAGAAATTATAAGGATGGTATCGAAAGCCAGGATCGTTCAATAGTTGCGGTTTCAATTTCCAATAAGACACAATATGCTGGTTATAACGTTGTATTCGATTTCGGTTACAAATATACAGATATCAACTTTTTACGTGAGATTGACAAATCTAAAGGTAACCAGGAATCGTCTTTATTCTTTTCGGTTTATGCCGGATTTTAATTTGGTATGATTAAATAAGCTATGTTTTGGAAAATAATTATAGTGCTCGGAGCTGCAATAGCAAGCTATTTC
>JBGSOQ010000345.1:0-23813 GCA_041739035.1 Ignavibacteriaceae bacterium
GGAATTAAAGCAATATTAAATTCGTGTGTTAACGAAGAAAAGAAATAAACCAATTGTTTTTTTGCAGCTTCCATTGACGAGAAAAGCCAAACCTGATACTGTTTTCCGGAAATGTGTCTGAGAATTCTCTCCAAATCAATAGGATTTCCCCAATTCAAAATAGGCTGCTGGGCGGCGCGAATTGGCAAATAGAGATAAATGAAAATAAGAACAGGTAGAAAAATGGCAATCATCAATAACAATTTATTTATGCTGATTTTATTAAATCCGAATTTTGAAAAGAAAAGGTATGCGATCGCTGGAAGAATTAGAAGTGTTGTCATATGATTGCTGAAACCGAGAGCAAGAACGACTGCAAGCATGAACCAATAGTTCTGCCTAATATTTTTTTGTTCTTCATTCTGCAGATATGCTTTTAGTAAAACAAAAATAATTGAACATATAAGAAGTAAATGAAGTGAATAAACCTCGACAGATGTGCTTTGAAACCAGAAAGTTTTACTGAATGCGAGAATCAATCCGCCAAAAACTGAAGCGAAAAGCTTAACTATCTCAGGAATATCTTTCTGATCTGTTTTTCTAACAACTGCAGTATCATTTTCTTTTCGGCCTTTCTTTTTTGGTTTCTTAACTTCTGTGGACTTCTTAAGATTAAATTTCTCAAGATTATCAAGAACGAATCTTACCGTTTGCACAAAGAGTCCAACCGCTGCTGCACAATAAATTGCAGCGAGTAAATTCATTTGATAAATCTTTGTGATTGGAAGCGGCATGAGTGAGAACAAATAACCTAAAATTGTGTAAAGCGGATAGCCGGTTGGATGCGCAATTCCCAAAGTGATTTGAACTGCTGCAAGCTCGCCGGAATCTATCTGCACAACTGATGGAGCTAAAGTTATCAGATAAATAATGAACACAATAAAACTTACAAGAACAGAAAAATATTTTATCAGCGTTTTCAATTTATCGTTAGATATTTTTGGAAAAGCAATTTATTTGATTTCATTACTTCATTCAAGTTTTGCTGAAATGCCTCGACAGTTTTAAAATTCATTTGCTGTGCAAGCATCGCTAATTTTTTCTTATCACTCGGCATAATTGAAGTTGTGGCATTGAAAATAACTTGGTTAAGAAGAACTAATCGTTTAAGAAATGAGTAATTGTTTAAAAGTAAGTCTGAATCATTTTGACTGATATGTTTCACAGAAAGTTTTAAAATTATTCTTGTGCCTTTGCCGACAGCCTTAACAAAATTCTCAGATGAAAGTAAAGCTAGAAATTGAACAACAAATTCAATATCAATCAAACCGCCGGCACTTTTTTTGAGATTGAGCATACTCATTTTTCCGCCTAAATTTGCTGGGTAGAGATTTCTTCTCATTTCTTTAATTTCTTTTGCAATCGTAATCTTCTTTTCCTTTTCTAATCTGGATTTAAGTGATTCTAAAAAAGCATTAGAAAGATTTGTACTTTCGCATATCAAGGAAATTTTAGTGAATGCTTGAAGTTCCCAAATTCTTAATCTTTTTTGGATATATGTATCATAACTTTTTATATCCCAAACAAGAATGCTGCTTTTGCCTTCAGGGCGCAGTCTGCAATCAACTTCAATTGGAGCCAAAGTGTTTCTGATTCGTAAAAGAATGTTTTGAAATACCTTTTCAGCATTGGGAATTGATTTCAAATTGTTGACAACCAAAATCAAATCAATGTCCGAATTAAATGTTATTTCACTTGAACCAAAGCTCCCCAATCCGGCAGCAAAATAATCCAGCAAAGGATATTTCTTTTTAAGAATATCGTTGATTACCCTGCTGATTTCCTGCTGATAAAATTCAGAAAGAGTTTTCGACAATTGTTCGTGGTCTATCATTCCTAGAATAAATTGAACAGAAAGTGTGAAAATTAGTCTTTTTAAGGAAAATTGTTGAATGGATTTAGTGTCTACAATTTCGAATACACGGCGATTCAAAAAAAGTTCTTTCAACTCACTGTCTTCAGCAAATAAATCGATAGATATTTGTGAATATTCACAAATTGTAAGCAAGGATTTTAAAAACTTCTCATCAGTAAATTCCTTATACCAAATATAGGGTACGTTTGAATGTTTTAGGATTCTAACAAAATTTTGAAGTGCAACGTCAGGGTTTATGGCATCTTTTAAGTAAGATATAATTTCAGGTTCAAGAATGTGAAATATCGAAATAGTTCTTTCGTCAAATTCTTTTTGACCCAATAAACCTTTTCCTTCGCGAAGAAAAATAAAATCTTGCAGAGCTTTTTTCTTATTTTCAAATTTGATTTCAGATATATCACCTTTTACTTTGACTGAAACTTCCTTTCCCATTATTGAATGATATATCTTGGCAACGGCATGACGATTTTCTCTCAGTGCTTCTTTAAAGTGTTTTACCTCATCAAAGCCGAGATAAGTGCTGATTTTATTAAGCATTTCACTATCGGACGGAATTGTGTGAGTTTGTTTGTCATTCATTAACTGAAGATAATGTTCAATCTTTCTGTAAAGCTGATAAGCATTTTTGAATACTTCGGCTTCCTCATCGGTTAAGAGATTTTTTTCATAAAGAATGGAAATACTTTTTAATGTATTTCCAGTTCGCAAATCTTTCATTTTACCGCCATTTAACAATTGCAGAGCTTGAACAGAAAACTCAATATCGCGAATTCCTCCGGGCAGCAGCTTGATGTTTTCTTCATCTCCTAAATTTCGTTCAATATTCTTCTTGAGTTTTTTTATCTGCTCGGTTGGTGATGTAGAAAAGCTCGAAGGGAAAATAAATGGTGAAAGATAATTAATGAATTTATTGAAGAGATCTTTATTTCCGCCCACGAATCCCGCTTTAATTAGCATTTGTCTTTCCCAGTCTTCACCTCGACTTTCATAGTAGCTTAAGTATTCGTTTATGCTTCGGCACAAAGGTGAATTTCTGCCATCGGGCCGGAGCCGGAAATCAACCCTAAAAATGAACCCTGAAGAAGTTATCGAAGAAGCTGATTCTATAAAAAAATAAATTGCTTCGGTTAAAAGTTCAGAATAATTTTTATTTTTAATCGTTTGTTCTTCATCATAAAAAATTATCAGATCGATATCCGAACTATAATTCAATTCATTACCGCCAAGCTTACCAAGTCCGATCATGCAATATGAACTGCTAATATTTTTTAACTGATGTTTTAATTTTACTTCTTCCAAACAGAGGTCAAGTAATCTTGCCGTAATTACTTTAGCTAAAATTGAGAGTTCATCAGTAATTTCCTCTAACGAGGCTAATCCGAGAATATCTTTTAGCCCAATTCTTAGAATTTCTTTACGCTTCACGGTGCGGAAAAAATTTACTTTTGATGTGAATGTTTTGTAGTAATTAAGCGCAGAATTAACGTTTTTTTCGAAATCCTCAAGGTTTAATTTCGGCTCTAAATTTGAAGGATTTACAATCCAATAGTAATATTCCGGGTTGCGCACAAGGATATCAGTTAAATAATTGCTGTTTGCTGAAATCGCAATAATTATCTCAACGTAATGAGGATACTTTATACAGTCGTTTAGAAAAGAATATTTATCGAACATTCCAGAAATTATCCGAAGAAGATTTGATTCAGATGAATGTGTGAAATAATGTTTGGAAATTTCAGATTGAATGAGTTCAACAAATTTATTAAACGTTTCTGAAGGCAGATAACCGGCAGAAATTTCAACTAACTTTGATAGAAATTGTTCTGATAGTTGATATGTTTTTTTTGACTTCACAGCAAGTTCATTGTAAGTGTTAAGGCAAACGTTAATTCAGTTGAACAAATTTAGACATTAAGTACACAAAAATTAATTATGCGATTTGGGATAAATCAATAATAATACCAAATAAAAATCCTTGCCGGTAAATTTATAACAGTTAACTTTGCACTCAAAAACAAAGCAAAATTACAATGAATAATTCAATAAAAATATTTTTTTTAATAAGCTCATTAACACTATTATCATCATGCTGTTCAAATTTAAGCAAAGATAAATCCGAATCATTAACTTCAGAAAGCATGCTTAAAAATCCAGCAAGCGTTGCCATAAATAAATCAATTGTTCATGCAACAATCAAAGAAATATTATTTGATGGGAAAGAAAATTTTAAGATAAAAGCTCTCATAACAAATGTTGAAGAAGATCCTGCTTACTCTAATATGGCTGTTGTAGATGAGATATATGATCTTATCCCGAACTTTCAGTTAGATGATGATAAGAAGATAATTGCTGATTCTGAAAGAAATGAAAAAATGAAGCTCTTGTCTAAACAAAAACCTGGCACTGAATTTAAAGCGGTAATCTTTTTTGAAAACCCGAGAGGTTGGTTTGTTCAAGAAGTTCTATAAACAGAACTTTTCGCACATAATTTTCTAAGAACAAATTGTATAATTATTTATAATAATTTAAAAGGTATGTTTTCATGAACATCAAAATTCTTCGATTGTTGTTCCCGGTGTTTCTATTAGGGAGTTTTTTTCTGTTAAGTAATCTGGTTTTTCGAAGTGAAGAATTTACAATGAACGATTATATCCAGTGGAAAATAGAGAAAAAGAAAAATAAGAAACCGACTTACGGTATGCCTGATGAAGCAATGAAGTGGTATTATGAGCAGAGGGCTTTTCCGCAAGGGTTCATTCCCGAGGGATGGCGAGATAAGGCATTAACGGAAATCGAACAAAAAAATCAATTGAATAAAGGAGCCTTGGCATTAAGCTGGACTCAATTAGGACCCGGTAACATTGGCGGAAGAATCCGCAGCATCGTAGTTCATCCGACTGACCCAAACACTGTTTATTTAGGATCAGTAAGCGGGGGAGTTTGGAAAACTACAAATGGCGGAAGCAGCTGGTTTCCATTGAAAGACAATATGGAAAATCTAGCTGTTTGCAGCATGGTGATGGATCCAACTAATTCAAATATTCTTTACGCTGGAACAGGTGAGGGATTTTTTAATGTTGATGCCATACGTGGTGCCGGAATTTTTAAAACTACTGATGCAGGTACTACCTGGAACCGACTAACTTCTACTAATAACTCCAATTTTTATTATGTAAATAAATTAGTTATAGATCAATCGACAAATTCAATCTATGCAGCCACCAGAAAAGGATTGTTTCGATCAACAGATGGAGGATCAATTTTTTCAGGACTGTTAGTTGGAAATGGAGGTGCAGATGTTCATTGTATGGATATTGAAATAGCTTACACGTCTCCCACTACTATTTATGCTACATTCGGTCTTTTTAATGATGCTCAAATTTGGCGAAGTATCGATGGCGGCAGTTCCTTCTCTGCAAATCTTGGTCAATCTGGGCAGGGTAGAATTGAAGTTGCCGTATCTGCTTCTAATCCGTTGATTGCAATTGCATCCTTTTGTGATCTTAATACGAGCGGAGTTACTTTAATGGCACGAACAGTTGATGGCGGGGATAATTGGCTACCAATCGCCACTGTTCCAGGTCCGTCTTCTTCCGGTCAAGATAATTATGCCGGTAATCAAGCTTGGTATGATAATATAATACATATTGATCCTAATAATACTTCTGTATTCTATTCTGGTGGAATAGATTTGTGGAAGTCTACTAACTCAGGATCGAATTGGGTGCCAATGACACAGGCTTATATATGGTTCGATGTTCATGCCGATCATCATGCATTAGTTTTTGCACCTTCTAACACAAATATTGTTTACTTAGGGACAGATGGAGGCATATATAAATCATCCAACAGAGGTGAAAATTGGACAGCCATTAATAATGGGCTGTTTATAACTCAATTTTATTATGGTGCGGTATCCTCATCCGGCACAACTTACTACGGAGGTACACAAGATAATGGAACTCTCAAATCAACCGGTTCAAGTAATTGGAACGAAATAATAGGCGGCGATGGGGGGGCGACAGAAGTTGATTTTAGTAATCCGAATATTGTCTATGGTGAATATGTTAATTTTGCTTTTTATAAGTCAACTAATGGCGGAAGTACATTCGTAAAATCAATGAATGGAATTCCTGCTGGAACAGGGCAATTTGATGGAACTACTGATCGTACTTTATTTATCTCACCATTTTCTATTGATCCAAATAATTCAAGTACATTAGTTGCTGGAACTTACCGTGTTTGGAGAACTACAAATAGTGCCGGCAATTGGAGCGTCATCAGCGGGGATTTAACAGGTGACGGTACAGGTTCACAAGGTGCAAAAATTTCTACAGTTATTGTTGCAAAAGGAAATTCAAATGTTATCTATGCCGGATGCAATAATGGTCAAGTCCAGGTGACTGCGGATGGTGGAAACAATTGGAATTTGCGGACAACAGGATTACCAAATGCATATTGTACCCGCATTGCAACCGATCCAAATAATCCTGCAGTTGCGTATGCTGCATTTTCCGGGTTTACCGCTAATGCAAAAGTATATAAAACAACTAATTATGGTGTGAGCTGGACTAACATTTCAAGTAATCTTCCTAACATACCTGTTAACTGCATTGTCGTCAATCCTTCTGATGTTAACAATATTTTTATTGGAACTGACCTCGGAGTTTTTTCAACAGCGAACAGCGGAGGAACCTGGGTTCAGGATAATTCCGGTTTAGCAAACGTTTCTGTTAGCGATTTGGATTATCGTTCCTCCGACAACAAGTTATTTGCTGCAACACATGGAAGAGGAATGTTTTCAACGACATTGGTTACATCTGTCAGGGAAATTGCAATTACTACACCTGATAAGTTTGAGGTTACTCAGAACTATCCTAATCCTTTCAATCCCTCGACTAAGTTTAGGTATACTTTGCCGGAAGGAAGAAATGTTAAAGTTGTTGTTTATGATTTGAACGGAAGACGCGTTGCTGAATTGGTGAACAATTATCAGAATGCAGGTTCGTATGAAGTAACATGGAATGGAAAAAATGATTCTGGAATTCAAGTTGCAAGCGGAACTTATATATACTCAATTCAAGCTGGTAATTTTACTCAGACGAAAAAGATGGTGTTGCTGAAATAATTAAAAATTCAATAATTATAATTCAAAATTAAAAGCGGTCTTCTGACCGCTTTTTTATGAATTGATGTATAAAGTGCTGATTTCTGAGTCCAGATTAATGAAAGTAGATAAAGGCGGCGTTGTTTCAGAGGCTAAAAAATTTGCGGGCGTTTCCACAAGCTTTGCAAAACCTACCCAGATTTATCGTGAAGGGCTGTAATTATCACAATGGAGCCCAAAATCTATCAAAAATATTATGTGTTTCTATTAAACTGTATTCAGAAAGAATTTTTACCATATTAATGGTGATTTAGAACACACTCAATAACAGAAATTAAGATATATATTACCCTCGTTTATCAATCGGTTAATTTACTATTGAAACGAAGCACAAACATTTTTGCTAATGGTTTCAGTAATGAGCTGAGTGTATTACTGTGCAGATGGAGTAAAAGAAAAAGCAATTGATTCCAAAATGGAAATCGTTTTTTTAATTTCATTGCAATTGATTTTAACTCTCATTTCATTGTAAAAAGATAAGATACTGTAAGAAATTAAAATATTATAATAAAAACTTTCATCGTTAAAGTTGAAGAAGACCGTTCTTTCGAATACACGCCTTAAAAGGCAATAGTTACAGCCTCACTCATAATTTTCAGCTTGATGAAGATAAATAGCAATTTCTGATTCTGAAAAACAAAAAATAATAATATACCTTCCAAAACAATATATTTTTAGTGAATAATTTATTTAATGATCGATAAAAACATATTGCATTACAAAATTTTAAGCCAGATTGGGCAGGGCGGAATGGGTGTGTTGTATCTTGCAGAAGATACACAGATTAACCGTAAAGTAGTTCTAAAATTTCTACCGGTCGAAATGGAAAACGATCCCGATATTAATTTACGATTTAAGCGTGAGGCACAATCTGCAGGCTCGCTCAGCCATCCGAATATTGTTACTATTTACGATGTAGGAGTTCACGAGAACAAAACCTTCATAGCGATGGAATATGTTGAAGGAAAGACTCTGAGAGAACTGATAATTAGTGATGAACTTACAATTGAAAGAATCACAAACATCTCAGTTCAGATATGCGAAGGATTAAATGAAGCACACAGCAAAGGAGTAATACACCGAGATATAAAACCCGAGAATATTCTGATTGATGAAAAAGGAAAAGTAAAGATAGTTGACTTCGGATTAGCCAAAGTAAAGAACATAAGCAAAGGTATAACAAAGCAAGATTCAACTGTTGGCACAATAAAATATATGTCACCGGAACAGATCATGAATCAGAATGTTGACCACCGTTCGGATATTTGGTCATTTGGGGTAATACTTTATGAAATGATAACTGGAAGGTATCCATTTAAGGGTGAGCATGATGCTAGCTTATTTTATTCAATTATAAATCAAAACCCGGAGCCATTAGCAAGATATAAAACAGACATTGGAGAAGGGTTCCAAAGAATAATAGATAAATCCTTAGACAAAGACCCCGAAACAAGATACCAGCATATTGACGAGTTACTTTCTGATTTAAGAAGAGAAAAAAGAGATAGTGGTGAATTCGCTGTAAGCAAATTGAAGAGAAAGAATACAAGATTAATAAAGAGAATTTCTATTATATCCGCTGCTATCTTAGCTATTGCCCTAATATTTTTTGCAGTTAATTATTTTCTAAACAACCCAACAAAGAAAGTCAAACCACCAAAGCATACACAACTAACCTTCGATGGCAATATTTATTTTTATGAAAATGGACCTTTGTTTGACAGATCCCAGATTTCACCGGATGGACAATTCACTGCTTATGTGGCTGGCGAAGGAAACGAAAAAGGTATTTATATAAAAGATAATTCAGGTGAGCGGGCAATTGAAATTTATAAGGGTTTAAAAGCAGTTTCTTGTTTAAGATGGTCTTCGAATGGAAATGAAATATTTTTTATGGCCCTAATGGATACCTCGTGGAATCTGTATATAATGCCGAAGCTTGGCGGCAAAGTGCAGCAACTACTTCAACAAGTTCAGTATGGATGTTGGTCGACTGATGGAAATTTGATAGCGGGAATCCATTCCTCAGGTAAGCGGATTAGATTTATTAAACCTGAAACAAATGAGGTTGAAAAAACAATAGAACTAACCGGAGATTTTACCTGGGTGTTGGATATAGATTGGTCACCAAATGGAGACGAAATCCTTTTTCAAACACATAATAATAATGGTGGCATTGAGGAAATTTGGACTATAAAAACCAACGGAACTCATCAACATAAAATTCTTCAAGATAGTAATTATATTTTTTCCCCGAGGTGGTCAGCAGACGGAAGCCATATTTATTATCTGCGGGCTAATGAAACAACCCAGGACCTGATGAAGATAGAATTTTCAACAAATTCATTAGATAAAAAATCCGAAGTTGTTCAAACCGGTTTACAGGCGCATGGTTTTTCAATTACAAGAGATAATAAAAAACTATGTTATACGAAATATAATTCTTTATCTAATCTATGGAGTTTTGCTTATGACAGAAGAGAAAATAGTTACAGGGCAAAAAAATTGACGGAAGGAACTTCTATATTCAAAATACCCAGGATATCTCCGAATGGTTTAAAAATAGTTTTTATTAGTAAGGGAAATATTTTTGAAATGTCTCTTGATAGTAAATTAATTAAGCAACTTACATTTTTAAATTCTGAATGTTATACTGTAGATTGGAGTCCCAACGGTAAGGAAATTGCTTATTTTTCGGGACCAAATTTATATAAACTTCCACTTGAAACTCATACTCCAACTTTGATGAAAACGGCTAATAATGGTGGTGATCTATTCTGGGAGTCGACTTTCAAGATTTTTTATTCGAGGCCAGATGGTCAGAACTATTATATGTTTAATCCTGTGACAGAAGAAAATAAATTGCTTGTCGCTAATGATAGTGTCGGATGGATATTTAATCCTTGCTTATCTCCTGATAATTCAAATATAGCAGTGTTCTGGAATCGTTATTTGAACAACGAAAAGGCGCGGGGACTTTGGATCATTTCGCTTGAAGATTCATCACAGAATTTATTACAAAAGGGCTTCATTCATCCTTTAAGATGGTCTGAAGACAGCAAATGGATTTATGCAATTAATTCTGATATAACTCCTCTTGAGCTATTAATGATAAATGCAAATTCTGGGAAAGCTAAAATTGTATTTACCTTTCCTTCGGATAGAATTGACCCTTATAGTGGCGTTGATGTTTCGTCTGACGGGAAAACAATTGTTTATGCAATGCAAGAAACCAATTCCGATGTCTGGATGATAGAAAATTTTGACCCGGATGTGGAGTAGAAAATTAATTATTGAATAAATTCAGAATAAAATGAATTGTCCACTGACATATTTTGTTAATGACAGCCAAACACATTATCAACTGCATAAAAGCAGTTTAAGAACTGGTGATACAATTATCTTAAAAACTAATAACTCATTTTATTTGATTAAAGTACTGGAAGAAGAGAAATATACAGTTTCAGGGGGATGGTTTGATAAAAATAATTTATCTCCTGCAACAACCACTATCAATGGCTGTACTTGGGGCGGAAGAACAATCAAAAATGATATTATTGCTGCGTGTGGCCTTCATCTTGAATTTGGTAATAACGTGGTTACGAGCAGAATTGAAAAAATATTTCATATTTCAAATCTTAGCGATAACTGAACTTGAAACAGAATGATAGATAAAATCATATCACATTACAAAATTTTAAGCCGGCTCGGGCAGGGCGGGATGGGTGTTCTTTACCTTGCCGAAGATTTAGAGCTTAACCGCAAAGCTGTATTAAAGTTTCTACCACCAGATGTGATGGATGATCCGGATATTAATTTACGATTTAGGCGGGAGGCGCAAGCTGCTGGTTCTCTCAGTCATCCTAACATAGTTACCATTTATGATGTAGGAGTTCACGAGAACAAAACCTTCATTGCAATGGAGTATGTTGAAGGAAGGACTCTGAGAAATTTAATAAACAGTGATGAACTGACGATTGAAGGAATAAAGGATATCTCAATTCAAATATGTGAAGGATTGAACGAAGCACATAAAAAAGGAATTACTCATAGAGACATAAAACCAGAAAATATTCTGATAGATGAAAAAGGAAAAGTTAAGATAGTTGACTTCGGATTAGCTAAGATAAAGAATGTAAGCAGAGGGATAACGAAACAGGATTCAACAGTTGGTACGCTGAAATATATGTCTCCTGAACAGATAAGAAACCAAAGCGTAGATCACCGATCGGATATCTGGTCATTCGGAGTAATACTATATGAGATGATAACAGGGAAATATCCATTTAAGGGAGAGCACGATGCAAGTCTGTTTTATTCAATAATAAACCAGTCACCGGAACCACTCGCAAGATACAAAGCAAATATCAGCGAAGCATTCCAGAGAATAATAGATAAATCATTAGACAAAGACCCCGAAACGAGATACCAGCACATAGACGAATTGCTTTCAGATATGAGAAGAGAAAAAAGAGAAAGCGGCGAATATAAGGTTGGCAGAAGACGGAATAAAAAATTAACCAAAAGAATCCCGTTAACAATTTCTGTTGTTGCTTTTGTAGTTCTTTGTACTGCTTTGGTTCTTTACTTATTAAACACCCCAACAAAAAAAATTGCGCCACCAAAACACACACAGTTAACTTTTAATGGTAATATTTATTTTTATGGAAATGGACATTTATTCGACAGATCTCAGATTTCCCCTGATGGTCAGTTCACTGCTTATGTAGCTGGCGAAGGAAACGAAAAAAGTATTTATGTTAAAGATAATTCTGGAGAGCAGGCAATTGAAATTTTTAAAGGATTAAGCCAAGTCAGCAGTCTAAGATGGTCTCCGACTGGTAACGATATATTTTTTTCTGCCCTTATTGATACCACGTGGTCTACCTATATAATGCCGAAGCTAGGTGGTAAAGTTCAACAACTACAAAATATTCAGTTTGGATGCTGGTCGCCCGACGGAAATTTAATCGCAGGGATCCATTCGTCAGGTAAGCAGATTAGATTTATTAAACCTGAGACAAATGAAGTTGAAAAAACAATAGAACTGACTGGAGATTTTACATGGGTGTTGGCTATAGATTGGTCACCAGATGGAGACGAGATCCTTTTTCAAACACATAATAATAATGGCGGCATTGAAGCAATTTGGACGATAAAAACCGACGGAACTAATCAACAAAAAATTCTTCAAGATAGTAATTATATTTTTTCTCCGAGATGGTCAGCAAACGGAAGTCATATTTATTATCTTCGGAATAACGAAACAACTCAGGACTTAATGAAGATAGAATTTTCTTCAAAGTCTTTAGATAAAAAACCCGAAGTTATTCAAACCGGCTTACAGGCGTATGGTTTTTCAATTACAAGAGATAATAAAAAACTATGTTATACGAAATATAATTCTTTATCGAATCTATGGCGTTTTACTTATAACAGAAGAGAAAATAGTTACACGGCAAAAAAAATGACGGAAGGGACTTCTATATTTAAAAAGCCCAGGATTTCTCCAAATGGTTTTAAAATAGTTTTTATTAGCAAGGGAAATATTTTTGAAATGTCTCTTGATAGTAAATTAATAAAGCAGCTTACATTTTTAAATTCTGAATGTTATGCTGTAGATTGGAATCCCGATGGCAAGGAAATTGCTTATTTCTCGGGGCCAGATTTATATAAGCTTCCACTCGAAACTCGCAACCCAACTGTACTAAAAACGGCGAATAACGGTGGCGATCTATTCTGGGAGTCGACTTCCGAGATTTTTTATTCAACGCCAGATGGTCAGAACTATTATATATTTAATCCTATAACAGAAGAAAATAAATTGCTTGTCGCTAATGATAGTGTCGGATTGATGGATCATCCTTGCTTATCTCCTGATAATTCAAATATCGCAGTATTCTGGAATCGTTATTTGAATAACGAATTAGCCCGGGGACTTTGGATCATTTCGCCTGAAGACTCATTGCAGAATTTATTACTAAAAGGTTCTACTCATCCTTTAGGGTGGTCCAAAGACAGCAAATGGATTTATGCAATTAATTCTGAAAAAACTCCTCCTGAGTTATTAATGATAAATGTAAATACCGGGAAAGCTAAAATTATATTTACCTTTCCTTCGGATAGAATAGACCCTTCTAGTGGCGTTGATATTTCGTCTGACGGAAAAACAATTGTTTGTGCGATTGAGGAAAGAAACTCGGATGTTTGGATGATAGAGAATTTTGACCCGGATGTGGAGTAAAAAGCCTCACCTAAATCCTCTCCAAACCTGCCTGCCGGTAGGCAGGGGAGAGGACTTTTAAAACGCACCAAAGAGTGAGGTTAATTACTAAAGTTAAATTATGAAAAACAAAACTGATAAATATGAAGAAAGAATCAAGCAGCTTGAAGATGAATTAAGTGGCTTTCAAAATGCTGTAGCAGAACTTAAAATCTTAAATGAAATTGCAGTTGCTGCGGGAAAGGCATCAGATATAGATCAAACTCTGAATATAATTGTTCAAAAAATAATTAAGTCTATCGAAGCAGAACAGGGTTTAATATATCTCATCACTGAACAAAAAGATGTTTTTACCACTTTCATAAAACAGGATGACACAAGCAGACTAAAACATTCATATCATATAAGCAATAATATTACCGGCTGGGTACTGCTGCACGAAAAACCATTGCTTATAGAAAATTTATCTAGCGATAAAAGATTTAAATCAACCGAAGAGGAAAAAAGAGATATTCGCACTGTTTTATGTTCTCCTGTTTGGTTCGAGGGAAAAATCATCGGTATTATCCTGATGATCAATAAAAAAAATAAAAAATCTTTTTCTGAAAATGAGTTAACATTACTTTCTATTATTGCTGTGCAGGCAGGGCAGTTAATAAAAAACTCTGAACTTCAACAACTTAATTTTGAAAAGAAAAGAGAAGCTGAAATTGCAAGACTTGAAACTGAAAAATTACAGGGGCTTGACAGGATCAAAACTAATTTCTTTACTAATCTTTCCCATGAATTCAGAACTCCGCTTACTTTAATCCTCGGACCATTAGAAAAAATAATGGATCAGAAAAACTATAATGAAGATCAGCTAAAGCTTATTTACAAAAATGCCAATAGGTTATTAAGATTAATTAACCAGCTTCTTGATCTCACTTCAATAGATGCAGGCAAGATGAAGCTAAATGTTGAAAAAGGAGATGTAGTAATATTCATTAAAGGAATTGCCGCCTCCTTTCAACCTTTAGCTGAGATTAAAAATATTAATTTAATGTTTGTTTCTGAGCATGATAGTCTCAATTCTTTTTTTGACCATGACAAGCTTGAAAAGATTTTAAGCAATCTTTTTATTAATGCAATTAAGTTTACGAGTAACGGAAATATTATAATTTCTATTCCCAATGAATTTAGAATTAAAAACAATAATAGATTTTTTGAAATAAATGTTGAAGATACCGGGGTCGGAATTCCTGTGGATAAAATGGAATCTGTTTTCGATCGCTTTTTTACAGACAGTAACGATACAGTTCAGACAGGTACGGGAATTGGGTTGGCATTAGTTAAAGAGTTAGTTGAACTGCATCATGGTTTTATTTCCGTAGAAAGCAAGTTGAATAAAGGAACAAAATTTAAAATTGAATTTCCATTCGATGAAAAATTTTATAATGAACTGGGTATAGAGATCATTTCAAGTATTGATGATAGCAAGAACTTCATTAATGAAGTTCCTGCTAAGGATTCTGACTCAGAGACAGAAGAAGAAAAATTTAACAAGGAAGAGTCTCCATTAATTTTGGTTGTAGAGGATAATGAAGATATAAGAAAATATATTAAAGAGAGCCTTGATCGGACAATGCGAATTATAGAATCATCAAATGGCAAGGAAGGTTTGGAAAAAGCATTTGTTAATATTCCTGATCTTGTTATTAGCGATGTTCTAATGCCGGAGATGAATGGAATCGAATTCTGTGAAAAATTAAAAACTGATGAAAAAACCAGTCATATTCCTGTTATTCTTTTAACAGCGCGTTCAGCGACAGAAAATAAAGTTGAAGGATTAGAAACAGGCGCCGATGATTATATCACCAAACCATTCAGTACCACTGAGCTTCAGGCACGGATTAATAATTTAATCAAGCAAAGGAAAAATTTAAGGAAGCGGTACAGAAAAGAAATCATCTTTGATCCAAAAGATATGGCAGTTACTTCAATGGATGAGAAATTCCTGATAAAAGCTTTTGGGATAATAGAACAGCATATTTCGGATTATAAATTTACAGTGGAGGGGTTTGCTAAAGAGATAGGTTATAGCAGAATGCAGCTTCATCGTAAAATACATGCTCTTACAGATCAATCGGCAAATGAATTAATAAGATCATATCGTTTAAAAAAAGCAGCGCGACTTCTGGTAAAAAAATCCGGCAATATTTCAGAAGTAGCTTATGAAGTTGGATTTAATAATCCATCCTATTTTGCATCCAGTTTTAAAAATCTTTTTGGTTATTCACCGTCCGAATATTTACAAAACCTCAATTCCATTCAGGAATCCTAAGCACATTGTCATTGCGAATCCTGCTTTAGCAGGGTGAAGCAATCTATTATATTTTTAATATTGCTTTACTCTCCCGACAAGTCCTTTCCCATTTTACATCCCGTATGTTACCTCCCTTATAGCAAATGTTACAATCGAGGTAGAGAAGACCTCCTTTATAGAAGATATTTGCAGTAAATAAAAGGTCATTCACAATATTTTTATGAAGAAATCATATGAAAAATAAATTATCCTTAATCATTACCTTATTGGTTATGGTTTTTGCCGGATGTAAAGAAAATACTATTACAAATCCATTGCAAGATTTTGAATTACAAAAACCTAAAAATAATCATGATCCCTCCGTTCATACAGGAACAATATTACTTGACAGAATGTTTCGAGATCCATATCCTGTTATGAACTCATTTTATATAATTAAGGGACAGATTCAGTATCGTCATAGTGTACGAATACTTGATCCAATTCCACCTAATCCTCAATATATAGTTTCTCTCAATCTTTCAGTCTCAGCGAATTTTATAGATTTTTGTACTGTTTGTGAGCCGCAGACAATTTCACCTTCCATAGGGACAATCTCAATCGAAACCAATGATGTCGTGTACATTCCCGGAGAAGGTGGATACACATTTGAGAAAACTTTCCCGATCCACGGGAGAGTAGACAAGATGTTTTTAGTATGCAGGTTTCTTGTAACTACAGATAGTGTAGCATTAAATACAATGTGGCTTTGGCTCGGCTCTTCAATAAATGGAAAAATTAAGAATTCTGCACCGGAAGAAAATTAATATTTTACCCGGTTGGGAAAAAAGTTTACCAATATGAATTTCTTAAGGTAACATGTGGACTTTTAATAAAAACCTAGGAGTGTGTAATGTCAGTCTCTAAGATGCAATTTGTTGTAACAGTTATTGTTTCTGCGATCCTAACGAGTTTCGTAGTTTATTCACAAAATAAATCTATAAAAAATGATGTGCTGATGAGAAAAAGTTTATTGCATCATCAACAGACCTGGCCTGAGCAAAAAAATAATCTTAACAAGAGAGTATTAAAAAATTCTAAGTCCAATAATTCTTCTAACGTTATAGATTTAACAGAATTAATGGATTTGCCTTTCCAGGACCCTAATTTTTCAACTTATAAAGCTGCACTCGTGACAATATTTAATGGAGATATAAAAGATTGGAAACCGGCATCAAGAAACTTTCCCGGAAAATTTATTGAAGAAGGATTAAATGAAGGTGAAATTAAGACAACCATGAATAAAACAATGCTTGAAAATGGCTTTTTACTTGGTGAAGATATTTACCAAAATTGGGATCGTTCAACCTGGGTGAATTGGATCAAAGTACAATTCACATATGATGGAAATAATAACCTCATCGAAACTTTCCAGCAAGGTTGGAATGACTCTGTTTGGGTGAATACATATAACCAATTATTTACAAATGATGGAAATAATAACCAGATTGAAAGATTATCGAAATATTGGAATGATTCGACCTGGGAGAATAGTTCGAGGTATTCATACGTCTATGATGGAAATAATAACAGGACTGAATTTCTCCATCAAAATTGGAATGATTCTGCTTGGGATAATGGTGCGAAGTTTTCATACACATTTGATGTAAACAATAACCTGACTGATTATATCTTTCAATTTTGGAATGGCTCTGCCTGGGAGAATGGTTCAAAGAATTCGTACACATATGATGTAAACAATAACCAGACGGAATATATTTTTCAATATTGGAATGGTTCTGCTTGGGATAACATTTCGAAGGATTCATACTCATATGATGGAAACAATAACCAGACTGAATCACTTTCGCAAACTTGGGGTGGTTCCAACTGGGTGAATAACTATAAAAGTTCGTATGAATATGATATAAACAATAACCAGACTGAATCACTTTCGCAATACTGGAAAGGTTCTGCCTGGGAGAATAGCTATAGAAGTACAACCACTTTTGATGGAAACTATAACGAGATTGAATCACTATCTCAATCGTGGAGTGGTTCTGTCTGGGAGAATAGCTATAAGAGATCAAACACATATGACGGAAACAATAATTGGACTGAAGCGCTCGACCAAGTTTGGGGTGGTTCTGACTGGGTGAATGAGTCCAGGTTTTTAAGTACATATATTCAAGTTACAGCAATAAATGAAAATTTTAGTTCTGTAAATTCTTATAGCTTATCAAACAACTACCCCAACCCATTTAACCCAAGCACCAAGATCAGTTGGCAGTCGCCAATAAGAAGTTGGCAAACATTGAAAGTTTATGATGTATTAGGAAACGAAGTTACAATACTTATTGCCGAAGAAAAATCTGCAGGTATCTACGAACTAGATTTCAATGGGTCAGGACTTGCTAGCGGAGTTTATTTTTATACGCTTTCAGCTGGAAATTTTGTTCAAACAAAAAAGATGGTGCTTCTGCGCTAAAAATTAAAAGGACTGATATTGCTGAAAGGAGGGGCAAAGCATAGCTGAAAACAGGCGGGACATTCAAGTCCTGCCTGGCTCTCTAGTGCAACAAGTATTCTTATTAAAAATAAGGAAGAAAATTCAATTGAACGGTCAAAATTTACTTGTTACTTTTTTATTTGTTTCTAAGGTTTCTCCGCAGCGAACAAGATGTGAAATTGATTCATTTATAAATTTTGTGTAAAAAATAATTAAAAACCAAAAAGGAGAAAAAATTTATGTGTTTAAATAATTTCAAATCGATTTTAGGACTTATATTCATTTCAATCTTGTTGCAGATAAGTTCATTCGCACAGAACAATACTGAATGGATTAAAAGTGGAAGCAACCCCGAAGCATATGAAGCTGGTGGGGAACCAACAACAAATCACGGTTCTGTAAATAATGGTTATATCAAATCTATAATAGAAATTAGCAAAGGTGAATTTGGAAGTTTAAAGAGCAGTATGATACCGGGTAAATTTTTAGGTAAAAGAGTAAAAATATCTGCTTTCATTAAAACTGATAATATGGAAGGTTGGGCGGGATTATGGATGCGAGTTGATGGACCATCTGATACAACACTTGCTTTTGACAATATGGAGACACGACCGATTAAAGGATCAACAGAGTGGAAAAATTATCAGGTGGTATTGGATGTGGGCAAAACTGCACGCAACATTGCATATGGGATTTTACTAGTTGATCAGGGAGAGGTTTTAATAGCCGATCTGAAGTTTGAAGCGGTTGGTGCTGAAACTGAAATTACGGAAGTGCCGGATAAATGGAAGTCATATCGCCTGGCTAATTATGGAGAAGCTGCAAAGTTATTTAGGAAGTATACTGTTAATGAAGATCTCTATAACAAGGGAGAATTATTCTATTATGCGAATTATGATAACATCTACTATTACCTTTCACTTTGCCGTTCGGGTGAGATGGATAAAGGGGCCAAATTTATTCAAGAACTTTCTAACACATTAACGGAAGATAAATGGATTAATCCCGTCGTTCACTTTTATGCTGGGAAAATTGATGAAAATGAGCTGCTAGAGGCTACAAAATATAATGATGAAAAAGAGGAAACAGGGAGAAAATGCGAAGCTTATTTTTATATTGGCATGAATTATTTGCTTAAACAGAATATATTAGAGGCGAAAAACTATTTTAAAAAATGTATAGCAACTAATGTCAAAGATTATCTCGAATATGAAATGGCCGAAACTGAATTAAAGTCTATAAATAATAAGTGATTTTAAAAAAATAACTTTGCATAGCCCTCATAAAGGTGAGGCTTACTATAATCCAATGATGTTGTAAGTCTCGCTTTTTATAAGGTCTTTTGGACTTCTATAAAATTGAGGCTGGTGATTTTGCCGTAACGGAGAAAATTTATCTTTCACGTTAAATCTAAAAGATCGGAATCAGAAAAATTAATTTATTATCTACAATTTATTTAGGAGGTATTTGTTATGTTAAAAAGAATTTCTCTAATCGTAGTTTTCCTTCAAATATTTTTTGCTGGATCTGCATTTACACAAAACCAAATTTCTTCATCTGAGGAAGAGGCTATCAAATCAGCTATAATGAGCGAAACAAAAAGCTGGGCAAATAAAAGCTATGAAGGGATGGCCAATGTCTGGGCGCACGAAAAATATGTTTTGAGAATGTATCCCGGGAATTATTCTTATTTTGAAGATATGGGATGGGATTCAATAAGCACACACATTAAGACGGACTTTAGAAATGATATGTCGTCTATGTTTACGGATTTAACCTGGTCCGAATGGAATATTCGAACTTTTGAAGATTGCGCCTGGGTTTCGTATATCGAATCATTTCGCTATAAAGAAAAACTTTATAAAAGCAGAGGAGTGCGGTTTCTTGAAAAGAAAGATGACTTGTGGAAGATCGTTTATTTAACAAGTGTAATTACGACAATTTATGAAGAGAATAAGGAAAGTGCTGAAAACGATTTAAACAGTGCAGGTTATAATTTATTATATCGAAATAAAATTAAAGACGCAATTGATATTTTTAAGAAGAATGTGGAATTGTATCCAAAATCCTCTAATGTTTATGATAGCTTAGGTGAGGCTTACATGAAAAATGGAGATAAAAAATTGGCAATAGTCAATTATAAAAAATCTTTAGAACTTGATCCAAAAAACGAAAATGCTGAAGAAATGATAAATAAATTGGCAGAAAAGTAATTTCTTTCAATTGTACGAATTTCATTAATGAAGTTCCTATTTTTTTATGGAATTAATTGCCACGCAACAAATTTACAAAGAGGCGTTTATTTTTATGGCGTAAAAGCCGAAAATTTTTATTGATGTGAAGAAGATGATACTCCACAGATGATTTGAAATTTATTAAGTACAATTTAAGGCGGTCTTCAGACCGCTTTTTTTTGTTAAACGCTCATGGTTTTTGCAGATGGTTGCGTTACCTCAACCTTGAAGGTTTGTCTGTAAGAAATTTCTCATACCATCCTCTTTTCAATTCATCAACTTCTTTTCTATTTTTTCTAAGAAAGTGATCTCCATTTTTGGGCAGCACAAGTTTATGAGGAATATCGTACTCATTAAATTTTTTTGCGAGTTCGATTGACTGAGTCGGTGATACAGTATCATCCTCTGCACCATGAATTAGGAGATATGGAATTTTAGGCAGCTCACCAACAAAATTTATTGCTGATCTCTTTCCCAATTCTTGCTCAAGCTTTTCTTTTCCAATAAGATTTTCATAATAATTTCTAAGATTAGAATTCGAGTTTGTGTATTCTGCGACATTGGAAATTGCCCCAACCAACACTGCACATTTGAATTTGTGGTTATTTTTCAAAGTTAAAAAAGTCATCATTCCGCCGCGGCTCCAGCCCTCAATTCCCCAAAGATTAACGTCTGCTTGCGGTATTTCTTCAGCAAGCGGGATTAAGTTTAGAATGTCATTAACATCTTTTCCGCCCACTTCATCATTACCCTCACTTCCTGCATTCCCTCGGTATTGTGAAGCGAAAACACAATAACCCCAGCTAGCAAGCTGTCCGTAAATTCCCCGTGCTGTAAAAGTATCAATTGCGCCCTTATTTCCTGCTCCGCCTCTGCACCAGATAACACTCGGATACTTTTTAGAATGATCTTTTGGGTAAGCAAGATAACCTTTAACTTTCAGTCCATCCGATAAATAAGTTATTCGTTCTACAATTGAGTTCTCAAAAGCGTCTTTTCCCCAACCGCTAATAATCATTTTTGAATGTGTTTCGGAAAGCTTTATTTCAATACGTTCGATGATTTTAGAATTCATGTTGTAAATCCGCTTTGGGTAGTAATTAACTGAAAATATTTTTTAAATTAACCACAACAATAAAAACATTTTTTTAGTATATGGCAAATCAGAATAAGAAAACTCAAGCAAAACGTCAGGTAAAAAAAACTATTGAAAAAAAATATTTTATAATTGCCGGTATTCTAATTGTTGCAATCATTATTTTGTTTGTTTATCCGGGAGTTCTAAATAAAAAAAACAGCGATGAGGTTTACTACATGTTTCAAAAAGAAGGTGAACTGACAATGTCGGACTCAACTAATGTCCGTAAAGCAGTCATTGAACTTGAGATTGCCGATACTGATTACGAGCGCCAGCTTGGATTGATGAAAAGAGTTTCAATGGAAGAAAACCAAGGTATGCTGTTTATTTTCCCCGCGGATGCAATGCAATCTTTTTGGATGAGAAACACACTTATTTCACTCGATATGATTTTTATTGATTCAAATAAAAAAATTGTAACAATTCATAAAAATACAAAAGTCCTTTCCGATCAATCTTATCCTTCGACTGTTCCAGCGAGATATGTTTTAGAAGTGAATGCAGGATTCACTGCTAAACATAGCATTCAAGTTGGAGATCAGGTCGGTTGGACGATCGTAAGATAGGATTATATTTTTCTATTCATTCATTTTAACTAAAAATTTAAGAATTGATTTTCTAAAGGAGAAACTAAATGCCATCATTCAAAAATATTGCGATACTTGGCGGCGGGAATATTGGATTAGCTATAGCAAAAGGATTGCAGAGCTCAAGTTTATATGATGCTAAAAATATTTATATAACCAGACGGAAGGTTGATATTCTTGACGAATATAGAAAATTAGGCTTCAAAATCACTTCAAATAATATTGAAGCAGTTGCTAATTCCCAGGTAATTTTGATAGCTGTTCAGCCTCAGCAATTGAATGAATTGTTGTCTGAAATTGCGCCTGGACTAAATGCCGATAAGCATATCATTATCTCGGTTGTTTCCGGAGCCAGCATAAAGGCAATCAAAAATCATTTAGAAAAAAACGTTGAAGTGGTAAGAGTTATGCCCAATACTGCAATCGCAATTAAGGAATCGATGACATGCATTTCTGCGAGCAGTAAAAATAGCGAGGCATTAAAAGTGGCTGAAGAAATATTCAATCAGGTTGGTAAAACACTTATTATTGATGAAGAATTAATGATTCCCGCAACTGCTCTTTGTGCTTGCGGTATTGCTTTCTTTCTTCGAGCTGTCAGAGCAGCTTCACAAGGAGGAATTGAAATAGGATTTCATTCCGAAGAAGCCTTATTGATGTCCGCGCAAACTGCAAAAGGCGCCGCCGCTTTATTGTTAAGCGGGCATGCACATCCAGAAAGTGAGGTTGATAAAGTGACTACTCCCCGCGGATGCACTATTTCAGGTCTCAATCAAATGGAACATAACGGGTTTAGTTCAGCATTAATACGAGGTATTGTAACTTCTGCTGATAAAGCGGCAAAACTTTATGAGCTTGATTAGTTCTTAAATTATATTCTGACCATTATCTTAAAAGAATCATCTTCCTGGATACTGATTGACCTTCAGTAACTAATTGATAAAAATAAACGCCGCTAGGTAGCGATGATGCATTGAAATCGACTTCGTAAGTTCCTGCAGATTTTTCTTCGTTGACGAGTGTTGTAATTTCATTTCCTAAAACATCATAAATTTTTAAGGTTTGCCAACTGCTTACTGGCGACTGCCAACTGATTTTGGTGCTTGGGTTGAATGGGTTTGGATAGTTTTGATACAATTTAAAATTATTGCCTGTGATTAACTCATCTCTAACTAATATCAGATAAGGATTGAAGTTATTATCAAAAAACCATTTCACATCGTCTGCAATTGCTCTTGCATGACTAATTGACATAAGTGGTGAAATCCCTCTCCCGACAATGTAAGCGGCGAGAATTTCAACTTCCTCATTAGTACTAATTGTAAATGGGCCGGCGCTGCTCAAAAATCTTATATCTGATGGATATTTATGTATCCACCCTGTGTTCGACACGGGATCCCCGGAAGTCCAAAAAGATTTGCTTATTGTACTGCATGGCACTCCATTATTAAAATAGTGTGAGAATGAGAAATTGCAAGGATCCACTACCAAGCCATATTTTGTTCTTCCTTGTAGATAATGTCGAGCTTGCCAAGAGTAGCTTGGCATATCAAGAACTGGGTCACCACTCTTGAAAAACACAGATGCTTTCATCTCTAAATTTTTTGCACCTGGTATATATTTTATACCAAGTGCTGGACCTTGACTAATTTTCGCAGAATCTAAGGGAGTATCAATCTCTGGTTCAAATATTTCATTTCCATTATTATCTATAAAAGTTTTTCCTGGAATGAATGCGTGCGGTTTAGCTAACATA
>JBGSOQ010000379.1:0-3600 GCA_041739035.1 Ignavibacteriaceae bacterium
CCTCTCGTTTGGTTCCGCAAATGACCACAAGGTCGTCCGCATATCTCACGAGTTGTCCTAAGGATGCATATTTTTCCGCCCAGTACATATCCAATACATGCAAGTAGATATTCGCAAGCAGCGGACTTATCACGCCACCTTATGCAAAGTAAAAGATTATGCAAAGTAATTGGCCAGAATGAGATTAGATTCACCGTTTTTTGATGATTTACTTTGCATAATATCGGAGCTTATTTCAATTCAGATAACCACGAAAGTAGTTCCCGATCCTTATTCCAATCTGGTAAGTTACTGTCAATTAGGTCAGGGTAAGCATTCTCAATTGCAGTACGTTTTGTTTCAGTATCTGCCCTGGCGTAAATTTCTGTAGTTTTTATATCGACATGACCTAAAAAATCTCGAATATAAATTATGTTAACACCGGCCTGAAGGAGATGCATGGCTTTCGAATGGCGAATAATATGCGGTTTCACCTTTGGAGGGACTATCGTAGACAATTTCCGTGCTGAAGTTACATATTTCGCAATAATATAGGAAACTCCTTCTTTGGTCAGTTTATTATGTTGATTGTTCGAAAACAAGGAATTCTGGTTTTTCCATTGTTTTTCCAGGTTGTTTTCCAGCAAGTAAGATTGAAGTAATGCAACTGTGTTCTTCATAATGGGGACCCTTCTGATTTTATTGCCTTTTCCATGTAAGACAACAATAGATGGATAATCAAGGATAACATCACCGACTTTGATATCAATCAATTCCTGTACCCGGGCTCCTGTATCATATAGGACACTCAAAAGAGTCAGATCACGCCGCCCTTTAGCAGTATGTTTATCCGGTTGTTCAAGAAGAAGTTTTAGAGCTTCAGGAGTCAGGTGTTCCACTGTCTTTTTCGTTGCCTTTTTAATTGGAATGGACATCACCTTTTGGAAATGGTAAAGGCCAGATGGTTCCTCACCCTGGATGTAACGAAAATATGAATGGATTGCTGCCAGCCGCTGATTCCGTGTAGAAATACAGCATCTTCTTTCAGTTTCAATCCACTGGAGAAATCCTGTGATCAATTCACTTGAAAGAAGACTCACCGTAATCCGCTCAGCTGGAATGTTTTTAGTTTCCTGGCAGTATTTAATCAACAATTTAAAGGTATCGCGGTAGGAGTAAATCGTATTTTTGCTGACATTTTTCTGTGATGGGAGGTACACGGAAAGGAATTCTGTAAGATATTTTGCGAAATCAGTGGGTTTCATCCCAACTTCCTTCCAACTCTGGAATAATTTCCGGATACCTTGTTTCCAATTTCAATGTAATATCAGGGAATACATCAGCAGTCAGCCGCAAATAATAAGCGGTTTCTTCAAAAGAATCATGTCCCATATATGTTTTCAAAATGGGTAGATATGCTGCTAAATCTTTTTCCTGCTCCGCCCATTTTTTCAGGCAGTGCACAGCATATACATGGCGAAAATCATGGACACGTGGACCGTAGCCCCTTCCGTTGTGTGAAATACCGGCTTGCCACAGAAACTTGCGAAAGTTTTTATACACGTTCCCAATTGTCATCGGTTTTCCGCCAAGTGCAGGAAAGAAATAGTCTTCTGGTGCTGGAAAAGAATGTGCCTTTTTCGAATAATGGCGGCATCTCTCTGAGAGAGAATCGGACATGGGTACCAACCTGCTGTTATCCATCTTGGAATGATGGATGTTAAGAATGCCGTTTTCAAGATCTACATCCCCAACTTTAAGCAACCTTGCTTCGGACACCCGAAGCCCACACGTATAAATCATACGGAATAATACAGGCATAATCAGATGTCTATTTGGAAATTCACAACAATAGCAACATTTATCTGTTTCGGCAAAGAACCTTGATAATTCATCATTTGTATAAATATGGGGTACGTACTGTTTTTCCGTGGGAAAATATCCTTGGGGAATAATGTATGCCTCTTCGCCGATGGAATCCAGGTATTTCCCGAATTGGCGGATGATTGATGCACGAGCACATTGGTTTGCCTGTGACTCGTAGGTTTTTTTACTACACCAGTTCAACACCATTTCTTTGGTAAGTGAGGTCGCAAGAGGATAGTTTTCTAATGCAAATCGGTCAAATCGCTTTAAATTGTCTGCATCTGTTTCATATTTGTATCCAACCGCCTGTTTCAGATCTATATGACTCTTAATGTGACTCTTGAAGGAGCTTTCATAAATGATTTTAACCATTGCTGACCGCCTCTTCAAAAGCAAGGGAGCATTCTTTCAGTTTCTTGATATCAACTTTCAGATAAACAGCCGTTGAGTCGGTATCAGCATGACCCAGAATGTCTGAAATAACGCAAAGCGGTGTTTCGTTTTCAAGGAGCAAACTGGCCAGGGTATGTCTCAAGGAGTGCATTCCTCGTCTTTTTTTTAACGTGGGTAAATGTGCCAGGTCCATATACCTTTTAATCAGTTGGTGCAAATGGTCACCTTCTGAAAATGGCCCAAACGGGGCCATATGTTTTACAAAGAGGTAAGGAGTGTCTATATTAGGTCGTCCATATTTCAGGTATTCTATTACCGCCCAACCTACTTCTGCGGTCAGCGGAAGGGACAAAGGTTCCTTGGTCTTTGATTGTGTGAAAACAAGTTTTTTTTCTTCCCAATGAAAATTATCAAGTCTCAATCCTTTAATATCTGTGCAACGTATGCCAAGGCAGCACGCAAGAAGAATAATTGCATAATCTCTCTTCCCTTTTGGGCTTCCCCTGTCAATGGCGTCAATCAACCTTTTTAGTTCATCTCTAGTCCAAACCGATGGAATACGCGTCTGTTTCCTTGCTTGCACCATGGGTGTCTTTGCCGAAAAATCAGTTTGGACTTCCCCGTTTTCCAAAAGGAATCTAAAAAATGCCCTTAGCGAGCAGATATTTTGTTCCACGGTTTTGTAGCTATAGCCTGCCAAAGTTTTTATGTAGTCATTAATCAATGTGAGATTGATTTCTCCACAGTTGGTAACCCTTTGGGAATCAAGATAATCCATAAATCGAGCAGACTGTTTGACATAATGGTCAATTGTTACTTTTGAATACTCTTTCTCTGAACAATATTTAGTAAATTGATCCCTGACCTCGACAAAATATGGTTTAGTCAGGATTTCCTTGTGTTTATAATACCGGCGCAAAACTGTGTGAAAAAGTTGGAAATCTCCAATCGTTCTGATAATTCGAAGTTCCTGAGTCTCTGCTTGCGAAAGTGATCTTTCAAAATCTTTTTCGTAAATGTGAAAATTTTTCGTTACAAAATCAATCCCCAGCTTTTCGGAAAAAATGATTTCTCCCCTTTCTTGTGTGAATTGGAGCAACATTTGCCAACGTCTTCGATAAAATTTCATGGAACCTTCGGTGTATCCAAGTCGTAACATTTCCTGCTCTAATTCAGTAAGTAGCTGTTTCAGTGGTACCTTTTGCATAAGTAATCCCTCCCAAAAATGATAATTTGAGCTGTCAAGCTCAGGTTCGTTTTATCATTATGGGATATTATGCAAAGTAAATCATCAAAAAACGGTGAATCTAATCTCATTCTGGCCAATTACTTTGCATAATCTTTTACTTTGCATAAGGAGGC
>JBGSOQ010000392.1:0-2133 GCA_041739035.1 Ignavibacteriaceae bacterium
CCTTGTTTGAACATTTCTTAATCAATATATTTGCACCCACATTTCATCAATCATATAAGTTTAAATTTTGAATCATTTTAATAAAACAGTTCTCCCTAATGGGATAAAAATTCTCACCGAAACACTTCCTGAAAGTAAATCCTTTTCTTTAGGATTTTGGTTTGAAGTTGGTTCACGCGACGAAGATTTAAAACATAACGGCATAACTCATTTTATTGAGCATATGTTTTTTAAGGGAACAGAAAAACGTTCAGCAAGAAAAATTGTAACCGAAATAGAAGCTTGCGGCGGATATCTAAATGCTTTTACATCCAAGGAACATACATGTTATTACGGCAGGGGATTAGTTGATCATTTTGGGACCACCTTCGATGTAATTTCAGATATGATTCAAAATTCTGTTTTCAGACAAAGTGAAATTAAAAAAGAAGCCGGTGTAATTGTAGATGAACTTAAAGATGTTGAAGATAATCCTGAAGAATTGATATTTGACAGGTTCGAGGAAATTCTGTTCTTAGGAAACAGCCTGAGTTACCCGATAATTGGAACGGAAGAGAATGTCAGAAAATTTAATCACGATGATTTTCTTGATTATATAAATAAGAAATATGCTTATGATAGAATGCTGATTGCCGCTTCAGGCGGAATTCATCATGATGCCGTAGTCAAATTGGCAGAAAAGTATTTCAATAGAAATTTTAGAAAGTCTCTCTCAAAGAGAAAGTATTATACTAATCACAAAATTAAACATGGTACCGCAAATATTGATAAAGAGATACAGCAAGTTCATTCGATTTTAGGTACAACTACATATGGGTATCAAAGTAAAAAAAGAGTTCATGTTTCTTTATTGAGTCAGATACTCGGCGAGGGAAGCAGTTCCCGATTATTCCAATCGCTTCGCGAAAGAAATGGAATTGCATATCAAGTTCATTCATTTCTGAATTCCTTTTTAGACACTTCCGTTTTTGGAATTTATTTTTCCACCAATGAAAAAATGATAGGCAAAGCCTTGGGCTTGATCGAGAGGGAGTTGCAAAAGTTGAGGGAAACAAAAGTATCAGAAAAAGAATTGGACAAAGCTAAAGAATCGCTGAAGGGAAATATTATTTTAAGCATGGAGAACACATCTAATAGAATGATTCGTATGGCTCAATCACAATTATACTATGGTAAAGTTAAGACTCTTGATGAAACAATTAATGAAATCAATTCTGTTTCCGTGAAAAATATCTCTGATGCGGCCGATGAACTGTTAAATATTAAATCATTAAGCAAATTATTTGTTAAGTCTAAAAAACTGATAATTAATTAAGCTTTAATTCTTTCAGAAAATTGATAATAGTCATCAAAAGCGGTATTTTTTGAGGAGTTAATCCTCTTTTTTGTTTGGAGAAAACAATGGAAAAAGTAAAGATAATTCCGGCAGTAAGAACGAATAATATTACCTATGCTGTTAGAGATATTGTTGTCTTAGCAGATAAAGTAGCCAAAACCGGAAAGGAAATGTTATTTCTAAACATTGGCGATCCTAACTTGTTCGATTTTGCACCCCCAAAACATATGGTTGAAGCAACTTATCAAGCTATGCTTAAAAATTACAATGGTTACGCTCCTTCTTCTGGTATTAAGGTTGCTCGCGACTCAATAGCTAAAGAAGCAGAACGAAAAAAGATAACGAATATTCAAGATATTTTTATCACTACAGGTGCAAGCGAAGCAATAGATATTTGCTTAACAGCGCTTGTGAATAGTGGTGAAAACGTATTAACACCAACTCCGGGTTATCCTCTTTATACTGCTATCGCAAGCAAACTGCAAAATATTGAGAATCCTTATTACTTAGATGAGAGCAACGGTTGGCAGCCTGATATTGAAGATATTAAAAGTAAAGTGAATAATAAAACACGAGCGATCATTTTAATTAATCCGAACAATCCTACAGGAACAAATTGGAGTGAGTCTACATTAAGACAGATTATAGATTTAGCGATCAAACATAATCTTGTAATTTTTTCCGATGAAATTTATGATAAATTATTGTTCGAGGGTGAAAAACATATTTCAATTGCTTCACTCAATAAAGATGTTCCGGTAATTACTTTTGGCGGATTATCAAAAAATTATCTTGTA
>JBGSOQ010000433.1:0-2077 GCA_041739035.1 Ignavibacteriaceae bacterium
CTGATGCAACTAATGCAATAGAAGCTCTTAACGGAAAAGATCTAGAAGGAAGAAACATCGTTGTTAGCGAAGCAAAATCAAAGGGCTAAGAATATTAACAACCGATTCTCGAGGCGCTCTTTTGAGCGCTTTTTTATTTTAAACAGATCAAATCTTATGTCAAAAGGCAAAAGTATTTAGCCCAACTCTAAAATTATTCCCATCACGATGATTCAATTTCCATGCAAATTCAATTTGAATTGGTACTAGAACATGTCCAAGGGAAAATCCGGTTTCATAAAATGGCAGCAAATAACTTTTTGATTCCAGCAGCGGATTTAGCTTTGCATTATTGCTCGGATTTGAATACAGCGCATTAAGAAATGTATTTAGCTGAATTCCCCAATCCTTTAAACCAGGAATTCCCAACAGCTTAAAAAGTTCATCCCGTAAATTGTACTCAAGGTATAATGAAATTGCACGATCTGATAAAACTTCATTAACCATCAGAGTGCGGAATGAATTACTTTTTGAAGCTAAATCTATGTTCCCCGGAATTGAATAAAAAAGCTGGTAAGGTAAATTCCCGTTGTTATAGAGTCCGTAAAGCTTGAAATCTAACTTGCTTGATCTGAACGAGTTGATGTTTCCGTAAAATGTCAAATCGTATTTTTTGAAATTGACATCACTTTTTAGAAAATCGGAATTTGAGTACATCATTGAACCTTCTAAAGTAAAATAAGATCTTCCCATGTTTATTCTCCGCCGATAAAAACCGTCTTCAATATAATCTCTAGGATCAATCTTAAAAGACGCAGTGATTGCATTCACATTTACATTATCGATTAAACTGTTTACATGATATTTTTTATCCTTCCCAAAGAAAGAGAAGTCAGAATTATTGATTGCGCTTTTATCTTTTAAGTTTTCAAATCCAACACCCAATCGTAAAATGGGAAAAACTTCCCCGGAAATTCCAAATGAAAATCCGCTCGAGTAATAGTAATCTCTGAAACTGTATTTGCTTAATAATGCTAATAATGTGCTGGTAAGTTCATTGTAATTATCCGATTCCCCGAACAGTATTTTAGCTTTATTAAAGGCATTAACTTTTATTTTGGTAGTTCTATAATCACCGAGAAGATATTGAAGCGCAAAGTCTGTTTTGAATTTCTTATCAGAAAAACTGTACGAAAAATTCAGATTGGAATTGAGCCGCTCATCTAAAACATCTTCAAGATAAAAGCCAAAGTCTAGGGCGTGACCTTCAACAGGATTAAAGTGATACATAGAAATTGGAGCGCTGATGGAAAAATTATCGTTAAATGATATACGTGTTGAAAGTAAGGAGAAGTCGTCCCAAAAATTTCGAGGAATATTTTTTATACTGTCAATTCTTGCATAAGCCACTTCTTCTTCGCCAGTATTCGGAATAGTTTGAATATTCTGCCAGTAAGATGAATCCTTCTTATCTGCATCAGGAAGAACTGTAACGATTGCTTTGTCAAAAATATCTTCATCAAGTTGCGTATTGATTTTGTAATCATAAAGAATTGTGTTAAGCTCAAATCCGAATTTTGCAATGCCCAGATAATTTGCATTAACAAAAAGTCTATAATCAATAGGCATGGTGATTGAATCGCCAAAAACATAAAATTGTTGGAAGATATTTACTGTATCGAACAAACCCCCTATATTCGCAGCCCTATTCAGTTGAAGATTTACTTTTGAAAGGTCAAAAGAATTATCAATTATAAATATTTCTCCCTCAAATCCTGGATCCGATTGGTTTATCGTTTGCATATAGATCTTATATGCTTGTTCTTTATCGAATCCCACAGTTTCTTCAAGAAAGTAATCGTAGTATTTAAGTGCGTCATCTGCTAGTGGGCCGGGAATATCTCTGCCGAGGAAGTTAACATCATCACTGTAAAAATTCTGAATGAGCCTTCCACCAGTTAAAATATTTATTGATGGAGGGAAATTAGCTGATTGTTTTCTGGCTGAAATTATCTCTTTGTAATTATCTGGCTTTTTATAAAATCCCGTGCTTTGGTTTTCGAGAATACCTGTTATCTTTAATTCTGAAGAATCGCTT
>JBGSOQ010000356.1:0-3181 GCA_041739035.1 Ignavibacteriaceae bacterium
AACAGCAAACGATGATGAACAATTGAATTGGAGAAAAACAATTTTAGAATCCGGTTTTTATCCAACTGAAGTTGTTGACAGAAATTATTTTCATTCAATTTATTTCCGCGAACCGGGAGGAATATTATTTGAAATTGCAACCGATCAACCTGGATTTATGGTTGATGAAAGTTTCGAGAATCTCGGAACCGAATTAAAACTGCCTGAATGGCATGAACCAAAGAGAAAAATGATTGAGCAGATTTTAATTCCTCTAAAAACAAGATCTTTTGTTAGACAGAATTGAGCAGCTTAAACACTCGGTACAAGGATATGACAGAAACTCATCAGAATCAGCCGCTAATTCAATGCGGTGCAAAGTTGGATGAGGCAAAATTAGCGATGATATTGATTCACGGCAGAGGTGCAACAGCTGAAGATATTTTATCTCTCGCATCTGAAATCGATATACCCAACATGGCATTAATCGCTCCTCAAGCAAAGGATAATTCTTGGTATCCTTACAGCTTTCTTTCTCCAGTTGAAATGAATGAACCAGAACTCTCTTCAAGTTTGGCTGTTATTGATTCAATTATTGAAATGCTCAACCAAAAGGGATTCAAAGAAGATCAAATTTATTTGCTCGGATTTTCTCAAGGAGCCTGTCTTAGTCTTGAGTACGCTGTTCGCAATCCTAAAAAGTACGGCGGCATTTTTGGTTTAAGCGGCGGAGTAATCGGAGAAACAATTATTCGTGAAAACTATTCAGGTGATCTTGAAGGCACTGAGGTTTTTATCGGATGCAGCGATGTTGATCCGCACCTTCCTTTGAAGAGAGTTAATGAAACGGAAGAAGTATTCAGAAAGCTAAATGCGAATGTTACTAAGAGAATTTACAAGGGAATGGCTCACACCGTTAACCAAGATGAAATTGATTTTGTTAAAACTCTGTTGAAGCAAAAATCAGGTAAACAACTTTAACTCATGAACGCTTCTAAAACAGCGAGATACTTCTCAATATAATCTTCAATTTTCTTTTCCCTGTACTGCATAATAAATCGGGGGTGATCTAATGTCTCAATTCTTTCAAACAACTTAAGCTCATCGTTCAGCATTTTGAGATAGTCTGCATTCTTTTTTCCAAGACAGATAACCACTTTTCTGTCAGCGCCAAATTTTATTTGTTCCTTGAGAGAAGTTATTAGTTGTGGTTTAAGAAATGAAAAGAGCTTCTTGTCATCGTAGTAATTGTAGTTTTTCCCATCTTTTATCAAAGCTAGCGGGTAAATTGCTGAAAGAAAAAAATGTGAGAAAAATTTGTTAACTCCGCCGAAACGTTCAACTACTTGATAAACAAATTTACTTGAAAGTTCTTCTCGATTCCCCATTGGATTTTCAATCTCACAATGTTTTCTCAAAGCAACTGGATCGGTGAATGATATTCCGGTAAGCCCACCGCCAAATCTTCCGGGATTTATTCCTAGAATGTAGATTCGTTTGCGATTATCATCATAAAACTTTGAATAAAACTCTTTGATCGCAAGTTTAACTTCATCATTTTCATATGGATTTATTATCCCTATTTCAGAAGGTAGCTTGAAAGGCGGTTTAAGTTTGGTGAAATACCTTACTGCTTGAGTAGCGAAGTTTAACATTCAGTAGCACTATAACATCATATAAACCCAATTTCTCATAGGAGAAAATTCCTTTGTCGAGAAATTGGGTTCGTAAACAAAAATATAATTATCCTAATTCCCACCCAAAATTAGAGGTAAACCATCTTTCCCGGAGCCAATGACTACAATCTTAGTGTTGTTGGAACTAGCAAGTTTTTCTGTTGCTTCAATTCCTTTCCACTTGAGAAGCTGGTCGCTGATTCCTCTAGCAACTATATCTTGGAAGTCGGCAATACCTTTTGCTTCAATTCTCTTTCGCTCTGCTTCCTGCGTTTCTCTCTGAAGAACAAACTGCATTCTCTGACTTTCCTGTTCAGATTTCAATTTTTCTTCAATTGAATTTGTAAGACCCGGAGGAAGAATAATTTGTCTCAGCGGCGCTGCCTCCAAAGTAATACCTCTTGGTTTTACTAACTTGGAAAGTTCAGTTTCCATTTCCCTCGAAAGCTGCTCTCTCTCAGCGGTATAAAGAGCACGGGCTTCATACTTAGCCGTCACCCCTCTTACAACAGAACGAAACTGAGGAATAAGAATTTTCTCTACATAATCCTCGCCGACAGTTTTGTAAATTTTGTTTGCATTCTCAAAGCTTAAGCTGTAAAGCAAACTAATTTCCAACTCAACGCTCAATCCTTCTTTTGAAGGAACATTCATTACTTCCTTTAGTTCCTGAGTTCTTGCGTCAAATTTTACAACATTAGCCATTGGATTAACAAAGTTAACTCCCGGTTTTAATGTTTGATCGCTTACATTACCAAAGAAATCAATAACGCCAACATGACCTGCTGGAATTATAGTCCAGCACTGTACTAACCCAATGAATACAGCAACGATTAAAGCAATTAATGCTAATGAAGATTCTTGTTTGTTTCCTCTCTTCTTGGCATTAAAATAAACCACGGCTGCTGCAATTACTGCAAGTAAAGCTATTACAAACAACATTTTTTACCTCCTATTTTTTGTATTCTTTTAAAAATCCTCTGAACTCAATTTTATGAGATTCTTCTTGTGCCAATAGGCCTATGACGAGATCCTGTGTAACATAATCAACACCATCGCAAAGTCTGACGATTTTATTGTACTGGGAAATTGCTCCGGTTTCTGCTTCAATCACTCCTTCAATAATGGAGACGACATCCGTGCTGTCTTTAGGCGGCTGCATAAATTTCTGCACAGCTTTAAATTCCATTGAACCGGGAACGATACCATCAATTTCCTTGATTCTTTTAGCAAGAGTTTGGGCATGAGCTATCTCTTCTGCGATATCAACCTGCAATGATTTTTTTATCTCTTCAGCTCTTACACCATCAAGATTGATTGAGTTAGCGATGTAATTCATCACAGTTTCAATCTCCATCCAATAGCTGATAATGAGGTTTTTTACAATTTCTTTTTTAGATGCCATAAAGTGTATCCTTTCATTTAAGTTACTATTTTTTTGATAAGTTTTTGTTTTTCAATCTTCTTATCAGAAAAACTCAACGAGTCTAATATTTTGCTTTGAGCAATTCTGATTTTAGTTTTGT
>JBGSOQ010000012.1:0-17291 GCA_041739035.1 Ignavibacteriaceae bacterium
ACTTGTTATTAAAGCACAAAGAAGAGTAAATATTAGCCCTTTCAAAAATCCAAACCACGGATTAATTAAAAGATAATTCAGAATAGTTGACAAACCGGTTAGCGCTAAAATCGGCATTACAATATTACTTCCGGAAATATATGCTATCATTGGGTTTTGTCCATTATCAATTAATAATTGAACCCATTTTTTCTTTTTGAAATAATCGATAATAATTGAAAAAGCTACTAATGAAAATCCAGCTAAACCTGAAGTAACCAAGTAATAGCTTATAGTAGACGGATCTTTCTTTATACCGCCTTCATAGGGTTCAAAACATAATCCGAGTATTAACCAAACTATGCTAAATGTAAATAAGTTTTTATATAAAGCGCCAAAATCACTTTTAATTTTTCTTATTAAAAAATATCCAATTAATATTAAAAAAGAGGTGATAATCAAGTTAGTAATTATAAATCGGCCGTATAAACCAAATAGATTAACTGCTACCAATCCAACTGAAATAAATAAAAGCAAAATAAAATTGATCGCAGCATTTTGGTTAATTGCTTCAGATTTAGTTTTAATGAATTTAATTAAAAAATCTCCGGCTAACATTCCCGGAATGACAACAAATAAGTACTGATGATAATAGAATTTGTAAAGCCAGCTAAAAGGAGAGAATTCCCAGATCCAGTGTGTCCAGCTTATCTCAATGTTATGTGTAATTCTAAAAGCAATCAGCAACCCGAGAATAAAAATTTTAGGCAATATACTTTCTTGAGTCAACAACCAAATTATTGAACCTGAAATTGCCACATTCGCAAGCACCAGAATTATAATGTCGCTTCTGCTTAACAAAAAACCGGTATCATTAGGATAAGTCAATGTTGATATTAGCACGAGAGAGAAAATAATTCCGAGTGTGCGCCAACCAAACACAAAATAATTGTTAATTGTTTTGGGGTAACGCAAAAAAATTAGAAAAAGAGCTATAAACCCCGCTAATCCAACTAACCAATCTTTGGCAGCTGGTTGCCCGCTTAAGATGTATGGTTTAACATGTTGAAGAAAAATTGCAAAGAATGCTAACAACAATCCTCTTTGAAGAATCTGAAACGATACTTTCCATTTGGCAATTCCCTGCTCTAACTTCTTTCTTAGTGAAAAAGGAAAGGCAGCTCCCATAGAGAATAGAAAGAATGGGAAAACTAAGTCAACCCAAGTTATGCCGGGCAAATTAGGATTAAAAATATGATCTGGGGGTGGAACTTGTGCATGATACATCCATCCCGGAAGAGCAGCAGTACCGGAAAAAGGAATGCTGCCGGATAAAATCATCGCAATTATCGCGAAACCACGAAGTGCATCAAGAGCATCCGCTCGCTTTTCTATCACTTTAGTAATATCATTTTTTTAATTTGCATAAAAGAACCTGATTTCAATTGGTAAAAATACACACCGCTTGAAAGATTGGATGCATCGAAATCAACTTCATAACTTCCTACCGACTTTACTTCGTTTACTAAAGTGGCAACTTCTTTACCAAGTACATCATAGACTTTTAATGTTACCATTGTGTTGTCATTTCGAGAAGCCTGCGACGAGAGGTTCCCCACTACGTTCGGAATGACAAAACTAATTTTTGTTACCGGATTAAACGGATTTGGATAATTCTGCTCTAACCTAAATTCTGTTGGCTGAATATTTTTATTTTGGTTTTCTTCTTTTACATCTGTTACTATCACTTCTGGTGATAACTTTCTGTTAATCATTATCATCACAGCATCTGCTGTTAAATATTTTCCGCTTTCAAGATATGAATTATCAATCTTTAATACTTTTCTATTTCCTTCGCTAAGATAAGCAGTACCAATTTTTTGCCATCCTTTTTTGCTCAGATTTGATTGGTTAATGATTACTTCTGATGAGTCAGTGTTGGAGTAAATAACATATCTCGCCTGCTGTGTCCATGGTGTGTTGGGGACCAAATAACCATACACATCAAAGTAGGCGTTAAATGGCACATCCAAATAATACTCTATCGAAGCATAACTTGATGTTTCATTAGTCCTAATTATTCCACCATCATATCCTGGCTGTAAATAATTTGACCAATTTCCTATTGTATTCACTCCAGTTTCATTCTCATTTTTTATTATTGCTTTGGGGCGCCAAATATTTCCGTTCCTGCCGGGCACTATCGCTGGCTCTGAATAGAAGGTAGATTTAAGTGTATCGCCAAGCTGATTATTATTTTTTCTAAATCCTTCATAGTAAAAATATGCTTCACCCATTACGCCCCTATCACGATTTGCCTGCAAAGCCGACATTAAATATGCGGGAGACATTACGTATTCATTTGGTGGAACACCGATATTCATCAGAAGTCCGCTAAACAGTTTATTGATATTAGCGGGTCCAGCTTGATTAACTGCTTGATTAAGTTCATATAAATATTCAGAAAAAGAGTAACGGTAAAGTTGCGGAATAAATTGATCGCAGACACCTGAATCCAACCAGTTTTGAACATCCTGCAAATAATTATCATAGCTCCAGGGATATATACTTGGACTTGATGAAACAAATAAGTTTTCATCATAGTTTTTCATTAATGTTCTCACACCCATATACCAATCATTCATTTTATCAGCGCGCCAGCGTTTCCAATTTGCATCGTTGTAGTTAGTCGGTGGATTTTGTCCACCATGTTCGGATTGATATAGAGAAACGGTATACGGCTCATATCCTCCTTCTATAGGCATTGCGGGTATACGATCAGAAAATTCAATTCCATCGATGTCATAGTTAGTCATAACCTCAATGATCAGCTTATTAATAAAATCCTGTACTTCGGGATGAATAGCTGACATCCAATCAAATCCATTTTTAACTGCAATTTGTCCGTTGCTTAATCTGCTGGCCCAGTCAGGTCTTGTCTGCAGAATATGTCCGCCATAAGGAGGTGTTCCACCTGAGTACCAGGCAGCAAAACCATATTCAAACCAAGGATAAACCTCAATTCCGTTTCTGTGGGCTTCAATAACTACTCTTTCAAGAGCATCTCTGTTATTCAATTCCGGATCAATTGGTGAATTAAACAAGCTATCCATGGTATTGCTGTAAAACAATGTGTAGCCTCCATTTAACACAACGGTAAGCACAATGTTTGCATTAACTGTCGCAAGATAATCCATTGCGGAAGCAGTTCCCTGATCAGTAAATAGAATGTTACTATCCACATTAGTCAGTTTAACGGCGCGGAATTCTTGGAGAGGCTGGGAATAAACAACATTTTGAAGTACAAGAATGGATTCAATTATATATTTAATCATAATTAATAAATATATGAGGTCACATTGTTACTGCTCCCAATGTGACGGTTTTATCTAAGAAAAATCATCTTATTAGTTTGAATGAACGAACCTGATTTCAATTGATAAAAATAAACTCCGCTTGATAAATTTTTTGCATCAAATTCAACTTCATAACTTCCTGCAGATTTTTCTTCGTTTACTAATGTGGCGACTTCTTTACCTAATACATCATATACTCTTATTTGCACTCGAGATCCTTCGACTCCCCTCAGGGTAACATTCGGAATTGTAAATCTGATTTTAGTTGTCGGATTAAAGGGATTTGGATAATTCTGCTCTAACCTAAATTCTGTTGGCTGAATATTTTTATTTTGGTTTTCTTCCTTTACATCAGTTACTATTACGTCAGGTGACAACTTTCTGTTAATCATTATCATCACAGCATCGGCTGTTAAATATTTTCCACTTTCTAAATATGTGTTATCTATCTTTAATAGTTTTTTATTCCCTTCAGTTAAATAAGCTGTACCTATTTTCTGCCAGCCTTTTTTGATCAGATTTGATTGGTTAATGATTACTTCTGATGAGTCAGTATCTGAGTAAATAACATATCTCGCTTGCTGCGTCCATGGTGTGTTAGGAACAAAATAACCAAACACATCAAAGTAGGCGTTAAATGGCACATCCAAATAATACTTTATCGAAGCATAACTTGATGTTTCATTTGTTCTTATTATTCCGCCATCATAGCCGGGCTGTGGATAGTTTGTCCACGTTCCGCTTGTAACTATTCCACTTTCGTTTTCATTTTTAATTACCCCTTTTGGTCTCCAAATGTTGCCGTTACGGTAAGGAACAAGCGCATGAATATTATAAAAATCTGTCCCTAATATATTTCCATTTTGATTTGAGTTAGCTCTTAAGCCCTCATAAAAAAATGTACATTCTCCATTTACGTTATTCGTACGATTCAGATTAATAAATTGAGTAAGCAATGCGGGAGAAATGACATAAGTACCCGATTTAATTAGCATTCCGGAAAAATATATTGAAGGATTAACACTCCTTACCTGCTGGAGTGATTGAGCTAAAACTGATTGATATCCGGAATAATCATAACGATATAATTGTGGAACAATATTATCCACAACATTATTTTGAGCCCAGTATCTTGAGTCTTGAAGATATTCATCATATCCCCAGGGGTATGGTGTTGGAGCTGAAGCAACAATTAAATGTGAAATTCTTGATTTAATTGAATCTCTCATTCTTATAAAATATTCATTAAGCTTATCAGCACGCCAGCGTTTCCAATTTGTATCTGAAGGATTACCTGGCGGTGTGGTTCCAGAATGTTCACTTTTATAAATTTCTACCGTAACTGAATCGTATCCGCCTTCATAAGGCATTGCTGGCAGTCGATCGTCTCCCTGAATACCATCAATGTCATAATTGTTTATAACTTCCATGACTAATGAAAGCATGTAATTTTGCACTTCGGGATTTATTCCGCTCAACCAATCAAATCCATTTTTAACAACTAACTGACCCTGATTATTTTTTGTCGCCCAGGAAGGAAATTTTTCAACGATATGTCCCCCATTTAAACTATATGAAGATGAAAAACCAAATTCAAACCATGGAATAACTTCAATTCCTACTCGATGTGCTTCAACAACTAATCGTTCAAGAAAATCTCTATTTTGAAACGATTGGTCCGGAATGGTTTTAGCATCAAATAGGCTATCCATAATGGCGCTTGGATAAAGCGTATAGCCTTTATTATAAACTACCGGAAAGACAACATTGATTCCAATTGACGAAAGATAATTTAAGGCCTCAACAATTGAATTGTCAGTTGTAAGCACGTAACTGTCAACATTTGTAAGCCATGTTCCTCGAAATTCTTCGATAGGCTGGGCGTGAATTTCTGTAAAGGTTAAGAAAAAAAAGAATAGTAGAAGATTTTTTTTCAATGGATCTCTTGGTTATCGATTAATTCCGGAAACTCAACTTTATGTTTATAAATTTCCTCAAATAATTCAGGATACTTTTTTATGCCCTCGTAAAAAAAGAAAACTTCCCCGTTTATCTGGTTTTTTCTATTTTCATTAATCATTTGCTGCAAAAATTCTCTTGATGGATAATAACTGCCCACCTTAAGGAGGACCCCGGGATAAAATTTTTTTATGTTTTTATTAACAATTTGATTTTTAATTATTGCATTTAATGTTGAAGTATAATCTTTAATATTATACCTATAGTCTTGCGGACAAATCAAGTCTACCCAGCCATTGCTGACCCAAGTCGGCCAGTCCTGCAAGTATTCCTCTTCGCTCCAAGGATAAATACTTGGTGCCATCGAGACAATTAAATTTTTATCATAAGCTTTAACCGTTTCATAAATTTTTTTCATAAAGTCCGTTAGAATTGCGGACCGCCATTTAATCCAGTTGTAATCTTTAGAATAATTAGGCGGCTCTTCACCATCGTGCTGGGATTTGAAAAGACTAACTGTATACTTATCATATCCTGACTCTGAAGGCATTGCGGGCAAACGATCATCGCCCTGAATTCCATCAATATCATAATTCTTAACAACTTCCATAATTAAGGAAAGTAAGAAGTTTTGCACATCAGGATGAAAACCGTTCATCCATTCAAATCCATTTTTAGTAACCAGATTACCACTCACATCCTTGGCAGCCCATTCCGGTTTTTTCTTGAGGATAGGTCCTCCATTAAGTTTATAGGATGAAGAAAATCCAAACTCAAACCATGCAATTACCTTAATGTTTTTTTTGTGGGCTTCATTAATTAATTCTTTCAATGGATCGCGTCCAGTAAAAAGAGTATCAATCTCCACCCCTGTAAACTTCTTCATGATTTTACTTGGATAAGTTGTCATTGCCTTGTTCCAGGTAACCACAAATATTGTGTTAAAACCCAATTTATCTAAAAGATTAACCGCTTCAATAATATTTTCGTTAGAGTTGAGGACCTGACTATCAACATTTGTAAGCCAAACACCTCGTACAGCTTTAATAGCATTATTCTTATCCGCCGAGCAAGCAGATAAGCTAAAAAATAAAATAATTGATAAAAAGAAAAGTCTCATTTGTAAAATATTGAGTGAATGTGAAAATTAAAGGTTAACTCTAAATCCCGCTCTAATATCCAGAAACTGTAAGCCACTTACATTTTCAAGATTTAGAGCAAGTGCAGGCCAAAGTTCGGTTATGATTATTTTATAATTAAAGCCCAAATTGAAATCAATTGTGCTAAACAAGGGGAAGTTGATGTCAGCGCCAATATTAATTCCGCCGCTCCAATCTTTTTGCTCAAGTTTAGGAACATTCAATACTTCCACCAAGGCGAAATTCCCCTGTCCGGAAGTATCGGCAAACAAAGAATCCTTATATTCATTTCGAGTATGTTGCCAGTAATAAAATCCAAAACCAAAATTGATATTAGCTTCAACAATTTCTGAATTAAACAAATTATATCTGGCTTCAACAGATAATCCCGCAACCGTCAAATCCATTTTCAATTTGGGCAAATCAAATTTATATTCTCTAACAACGCCAAGCTCTTCAGTTTTAACAATCTTATTTGAATAATCTTTATTGACATCATTAAGTTTGAAGTATTCAAATTTTCCGACCCACGTCCAGTCATTATTGCTCTTTTTCCCAGCATAAACAATTCCGCCTATACTGCCTTCAAAGCGCTTTGATAAGGTTCCAATCGGCATGTTATAATTTCCGTCGGCACCAACAATCCAAGAGTTATCTTGGGAATAACACTCAGCTGATATAATTATCATCAAGAATATGTAATACTTTATCATTTTCATAAAATCAATAGAGAATTGAAAGTCCGAGTTTAACTGAGATTTCGCTGCTAAATGGAAAATCATCATACCCCATAGCATTTTTTGTTGGAAGAATGTAATTATAAGTCAAACCGGAAAATAAATTCATTTTACTAAAAATTTCATATTCCAAATTCAAGCCAAAGTTGACGAAAAAGGGGTTTCCCTTTTTATCAGGTGCAAAATTTCTATAACTATAAGAAAGCGTGTAATCAGCATCAGGAAAATCTTTACTCCAATTTTCAACCGCAAACATTCTTCGAGTATAGAAATAAAATCCACAGCCAATTGAGGGTGTTACAATAAAATCTTCAATAGGTGCAAAATCATAATTCGCAAAAAATTGAATGGGAATTAAATCCATTTTTTGTTCGGCAGATATTTCAACTGATAGATTTGGATCTGCCCTAAGGTCTGAAACAATTTTTGTGTAGTATCTTTCAGTCCAAAAAATCCAGCCCCAAGTGTTGAGTACATCAGGTTCATTTACAGAGTAAAGTTTGTAACCAGCAATAATTCCGAGTGAAAAATCATCAAATATATTTACCTTAATTTTTGCACCGCCGCCAACTGCAGTTGCTTTTGTGACTGCTAATCTTTTAGCTAAGGAAGAAGAGTAATCAGCAAATAAGCTTACAGATTTCATCTGACTGTAAGATACAGATGATAAAAAGATGATTATGACTATAACAAATGTTTTTATCTTCATCATTTACAATTTATTATTTAAAGCCATCCGAGCTGTAAAGTAAATCTTAAAATATTACCGAGCCTTCCGTAATCGGCAAAAGCAAAATCGAAGCTTACAGGGACAGATAATTTCGGGTTTACCCCGACTCCCACACTGTATGTTTCCTCATCATAAAAAAACTTATAACCTGCACGGAAGGCCACAATATTTAGCCAGGAAAGCTCAGCTCCAACATTAATTTTTTCATCTCCATCATTTGGATGAAGAGCTTCCGTTAATAATGTTATTCTGTACTCTGAAGAAAAATCTCCAACCACTTCCATAGCAGCACCTAACCTAAGCACCGAGGGCATTTTGAACACGTCATTAATGAACTTTGAATTTGTCCCGAAGTTCTGAAGACTCGCTGCAATTCGTAACGATGAAAATCCGGTATAATATAGGACACCGCCGTCAAAAAGAATATTGTCGGCTTTATACACATCAATTTTTTCTTGAACGTATTTAAATGTCACTCCGAATGAAAATCGATCTGTCAACAATTTAGAAAAAGTTAGTCCTGCTGCAATTGAATTTGCATCAAATGATCCGATGATATTATAAACTTTCTGTCCGCCTCCGGCAACGGTTCGCGGCATAGAACCATAATCGAATAAAATAAAACCTGCACCAAAAACACCGATTGGGGAATTATAAGAATAACTGGAAGCGAAATTTTTAATATCGGCAAACCAATTTGAATAAGATGCAGTAAACGAGTGTGACTGGTTTGTGAAAGCAAGTGAAGCCGGGTTGCTAAATACACCCTCAGAATTTAAATCGGAGAGTGCGATAGAAGATTCGCCCAATGCCGCAGCTCTGGCCGAAACCGGTACTCGTAAAAACGTGAATCCGGAAGTTGCTGTCTTTTTAAATTCTTGTGCAAGGACATTCTCTGCCAAAGTAAAAAGTAAAACCGATAAAAAGATTACTACAAAATTATTTTTAGAAAATACTTTCATTTTACCTGACTACTGCAAATTTTCCCAGCTTTGTGCCACCGTTAAATTCAATATGAAAAATGTAGATTCCACTTTCTATAAATTGACCGTAATCAGTCACCTGATCCCAATCAGCAATTGCACCGGCACCATCGGCTACATTAATTGTTTTAACTAGATCTCCTCTGATCGTATAAATTCTAATTGTGCAAGGATTTGGAATGTTTACAAATTGTATTTTATCCTTTAATCCCGGCTGTGAAAATCCCTCGCCAATTACAAATGGATTAGGTACAACAAGTACATCATTTAAGTTTTCAGCAGCTGCAATTGTAGCTATAAATGGTGTTTGAGTTCTGTTAGCAAAAATAGACGATTCCAAAGAAGGGACATTTGTTATTGTCTGAACGCCTGTCCAAGAAGGTTTTCCGGTGTCGAATGAAGTCAAGGAATAATAGTATCCCTGTCCAATAACAACGTTGGAGTCAATGTAAGTATATTCAAATCCGGAGAGATATCTCGGATCGTTCACGTAAACAGTGTCAATAGCTATCCAGGGCCCAATGGGAAGATAGTCCGAACGATTTATTATATAACCGGCAAGGTCGGAAGTGCCATCATCAGGATCTGTAATTTGTTCACTTTCAGTAGTCCATTTAATAATATTGGCTACTTCATTACTGCCCCGATTATAGCTAAGCGTAAATTTGGGTGCTGCAGGCGGATCGGGATGATTAAAGTTATTATCAAAAGTAAATTGAGATCTATCTGCAGAAGCATTGAAAGCGTTTCGTGTATCTCTACTAATAATATTAGGGGGATTATTCAATGGATCAATTGCTTGTTTGTAATCAACTCCATCGACAATCTCTGCAATTACTATTCTTATTGAATCTCCAGGTAGAATGTCCCATGGGCCTAAAGACATCATAGACCACATGCGGGATTTTTTCATAAAAACCGTATCGGAAATACTTGACACAAAGTTAGCTGCAAATCTTAAATCTTTAATAACTTGATATTGAGACTCAAGCGATCCGATGTTAGTGAATGGTCCGCTTAAATCAATTGAATTGCTCGCAGCCGACCAGCCGTATCGAACAACATTCGATTGGAGATTGTTTTTATCTCTGCTTGAAAAGAGTAATTTTATTCCGGCATAAGCCGGGGCTAAATATTCATTAAACGAACTTGAAAATCCAAACTCCTCATTCGATTCAGGTGTTTCGGGGTAATCAGTGGCTCTTGCTAATAATAATCTCTTTGCAGGAGTAATATTAAACCAAGTGTTTCTGGCACCAGGTGTAAGTGAGGGGAATAAAACCGACCACGAACGCGAATTACAATGAAGCCCATAATTAATAATAGCATAAAAGTCTATAAGGGTATCTGCAACAAATCGAGTTGGCGGGACTTGCAGTTTAATTTCTGGTGAAATATTCTTAATAACGTAATCATGAATTATATAATTCTCATCTACCTTTGATCCGCTCCATTGATGAGTTGTTCTTTTAACCCGAACAGGAAGCATGCGCTTGATTTGAAATTCATCCTCGTAATTAACATTGTATTCCCAAACAGTTTCTATAACTTCTTCACCAACATTTGGATTAGTTTTTAACCAGTAATTTTCCCCTTCCGGATATAATCTCCTATTTGACTTTACGATGTATTTTGAACCAGCTCCTTCACCAATTGATCCGGCGTACAGCGACCAGTCTTCAACAGAAAGAATGCTGTCCTGCGACCATTTGGCTCCGACATATAAACCACCCGAAACTAAATGAGAAGCGGAGCCTCCGATATCTTCACTAATCAGGCTAGGATCAAACCCAGGCCAATCAAGACCAATTCCTCTTTGAGACCAGTTGCTGAATGATGGACCGACCTTTCCAAGCCCAACAGTTTGCCAAAGCTTTCCTCTATTTAAAATAAGCTGAGAAGATTCGACTTGAGCCCATATTGGAATGGATAAAATGTTTAGAGCTGAGAGAAATATTATTAAAATATTTTGCCCCTTATTTTTCATTGATACAATCCTCAAAATCCAAATCCAACTGTGAAAAATATCTGTCTTGGTAGATTACTAAATGCACGATATGGTGCAATTAAATAACTAAATCTATTCGGATCGTTCCCTGGATCAGCCATGGTAATGCCCTGCTCTACCCATAAGGAAATATCATCTGAAGTAGACATAGGTGTCAACCATTTATTGTCAAATAAATTCATTATGCGCAAGCCAAGGATTAATTTATAATTATCAATTTCAATATTTTTAATGAAATTCAAATCAACACTTGATTCGATAGGGTATCGCCTGTTATATACAATATCCTTCAAGTCAAAATCAGTTAGATACGTGTAAGGAATACCTGACTGTGCTGTGTAAGTCAAACTAATCACAGAATTTTCAAAAGGGCTTACTCCCAAAATCTTAGGGCCAGTACCCTCATCAAAAAAGTATTGAACTAATGCCCGAAGATTGTGCGTTCGATCCCATGAAGCAAGGAATTCCCCTGTAAAATTTCTTACCGAATAACCACGAGTATTATCGGGATATAGTATAGGAGCCCCAAAATTACCTGAAGTTGTTTGCGATAAACTATAACTTATTTTATACGACCAATTGCTGGTTGCAAATGTCTCTAAGGTAGTTTCAAACCCTAAAGTAGAACCAAATGCATTGTTAGCATATGAATAATAATAGTATAGAGTTGAATTATCGGTTGTGAATCCTGCAAATTGATTTCTACTTCCGGTAAACGAGGCAATATTTTGATTCCCGATTTGTGTAACTCTATCATTATAATATAGTACAAGATCTAATCTTGTATTCTCACCAACCTGCTGCTGAAGTCCGAATTCATAATTTATAGTTTTTTTAGGCTCAAGATTAGCATTTGCAATTCCCTGCCAGCCAACCCATGTTTTATTATCCAGAGCTTGTGAGAATACCGGCATCGAGGCAAAGTGACCATACTGAATTCTAAAAGCAGTACTTTCACCAATAGGAAAAGAAATACCTACACGAGGTAATAAAATTAATTTTGTTTCTGAATCTTTGGTAAGTGGCGAACCAACTTTCCCGGGACCGTCAGTTCCAGGATACAGATAGTTAAAAGGATCGGCAGGCACTCTTGCTTGAAAATTATACGCTTCTGCTCTTAATCCAATATTGGCAATCATTCCGGCATATTCTAGTCTATCCTGTAAATAAAAACCAAAATTTATCGGGTAAGCTTTATAATAATCTGCAAATCCATTACGAGCAACGAAAGAATTTGCCTGAAAACTTGAATTCACACCGTTATTAACCATGTCCCAGTAGACAAAATTAAATCCCGCCTTTACAAGATTAGCACTAGTTATCTGATTAGTGTAATCCGCTTTGATACCAAAATTTTCTGTTCTGTTATCTTGATAGTAGTTGGTGCTAAATCCAAACGGTGCTCTGAAATAATCCTTTTCCCACCAGCTTCCTTCAAGTAAAACAGTACCACTCGGATCGTTTAAGCTATCCGCACGGTCAACTTCCAATCCATAACCGGCTAAGTACTTGAAAGGCAATTCATACTTCTCTTGCTGATGGGTTAATGTCATTTGCGTGAACGAACGATCATTTATTGTATAGGTCCAGTCAAGTGTCTGGGCTACTGTTTGTTCATTTCTTACCGGATCAAGTGTAACAAGATATTTAGTTGAAACTCCAGGAGGTGTAAATGCCAACCCGGACCACCTGATATCCGATGAACCTGACCAAATTCCCCCTAAGTAACTTTGATAGCTGCCCATGAGTCTTAATTTATGATCTTGCGCGGGCTGGTATGTCAAATTAAGAATATAGTTTTGTGTTACTTGAACTTTTTCCGGGGTTGGTAATCTGGTAGGATTCCGTTTATACTCACCCGAGAAGTAAAATTTCAAGAGATTTGGATCACTACCCAAAGGACCTCCGAACCCGAAAAGATATCGCTGATAAGAGTATTGACGGTAATCGTAAACACCCAAAACGTTATCATCACTTGGTTCATGATTCTTTACCCATAGATCGTGAGCCCAAGCTATTTCTCTGTCAACTAGTTCATTATATTTCTGCGGATCAGAATTTAGGAGGGATGCATAACGAATGTCTAACTTCAATTCCCTAATTACATTATCACGCTGAGCCATCCAATCTTCAAGAGTTCCCCATTTTTGCCACTCAAAATTACTTTTATCATAAATATAATTTCCGTAGTGGTATTGTCCCGAAGGTCGATATTCAACTCGTAATTCGCCTGTAATTTTAGGAGCACCATCTTTTAATACAACTTTAACAACACCTGCTTGAGCATTACCATATTCGGCAGAAAAACCGCCAGTAATTAATTGTAACTGCTGTACACCAAGAGGATTGACATCATATTTCCATGAATTATCGGCTTTCTCGGTTCCAAAAGTAGCCGGTGCGGATGTGTTTGAATTGGTTTGCTGCACACCATTAATCTGAAAATTAACCTCATTAGATCCCGAACCCCGCACCAGGTAATCACCTTTTTCATTTTTCTGAAATCCCGCATTAAAATCCAATGCTCCTCTTAAGCCCTCAATCGGTGCGGCTTGAATTTGTCTGTCATCAATGTTTGTCTGGGTAGATGTACGGTCCTTAACTACCGGATTTCGTGCAGCAACAATCAAAACCTGTTCCATTTGAACAGATTGATCTTGCAAACTGAAGTCAACTTGAGTTGTTCTATCAATAAAAATTTCCACATTACTAATCGTAACTTTTCCATAACCAATCATACTTGCAGATACATCATATCTGCCTGGAGGAATGTTTAGTATTATAAATTTTCCTTCTGTATTGGAAGCTGCCCCAATGTTTGTTCCATTGAGAATAATATTTGCTCCTATGAGCGCTTCTTTAGTAACGGCATCATTTACATTTCCAACAAGTTTTCCGTTTTGTCCTTGCGGGAAAATTTGAATTACTATTCCAAATAGAAAAAAAATAGCTATACTTATTAAATATCTTGCTGTAATCATATACCGCTTACGTCTTACGGTTAAAAAATTGCAATATTTAAAATTAATAGGACTTCGAGATTACTTCACCAAAATCATTTTCTTACTAATCTTCTGGTTTGGAGTAATTAGAGAATAAAAATAAATTCCGCTTGAAAGATTTTCAGCATTGAAAAACTTCGTATAATTTCCTGCCTGTACAAACTCATCCATCAGAGTTTCAACTTCTATACCAAGCATATCAGTTATAATTAACTTTATTGCCGATGCTTCAGACAGTGAAAATCTTATTACCGTAGATGGATTGAAAGGATTTGGATAATTTTGATCAAGCATAAAATCAAAAATACTCAATGACTCTTCTTCAACTTTCACCGGTCCTTTTACAAATTTAAATGCAGCTCTTGACCATAAATCAATTACATATGCGACATCTGCAGTTGAGTTTAATACTACGTCAGCCGGGGATGTCATTGGCGCTCCATCTGGATCCGGAAGGTCTTCACTGAACTGACTTGGAAGGTCAAACATTTGAATTGCATTTATTCCATCAACCATAAATGCCTTTACCCACCTTCGTGTGCTATCAACTCCTGCTACCCATAAATAGCCATCCTTATCAACGGTGATACCGCAAGGATATAGTTCTATAAAAGAAAGGAATCCATCAAAGTCTGTAACTCTGTTTCCGGTATAAAAAACGTTTACATCTGGAGCTTGATAAGGATTAGTTTGTGTGCCGCCATCCCAAACTGCAATTCCGCCTGTAAGCTGTGTGCCAGAATAGGAATTACGGGAAGTATAAAATTTTGTAGTTGTTAGATTATAATCTGCATTTGGAATCAGTGCTACATCTCTTATTAGATCAATACCACCTAATTGAGGTCCGCCAGGCTCCAGATAATATGTGGGTGGAGGAATATAGGATGCATAACCTGAGACGGTAAATGTATGACTAAAATTATAACACCTAAAAGTTGGGCCATTAAAAGATATACCTGCAAACAATACTGAGTCTTTTGAAATGTCGCAACCGTGATTAAAAGACCCATACCCACCACCTGAGGGCAAACCAAATCCATATTTTTCGACGAGCAGAGTGTCAAAGTTAGGATAAAGATAAGTAACAGAGACTGTATTTGGGGCTGTTTTGGGATACGGCTGTGTTGCGGTAACGTACAAAGTATTACCAAGTGTAGTTATTCCCCTCAGTGAGCCAATATTTCCTACAAGTGAATCTGAATCACCATTATTATCAAAATCTATAAATTTCTGAAATACAGTATCACCAGGTGATAAAAAATAAATTGCATTATGAGCAGATACATCCAATATTCTGCTTGATATTAACCACAATGTACCGTCAGTTGCCAAAGTTGATAAATATGGTCTGACTATATTGCTATCTGCCTGCGGGAAATATATTTGTTGAGTGTAAAGCCAGTCGTTTTGTGGAAAAATTTGGGATGAAAATAACAATATAGAAAAAATTAAAAATCGTAAAAAGCTTTTCATAATTTACCTCTTAATATTTATGTTTTTAATAGACTAATAATTTCTACTATACAATATAAAAAATAACAGATTTCATTGCGAGAATAAAAAAATAATTGCCGCAATTTTCTTTCATATTTAATAATTAAATTTATCATCAAATTTTCTAATCTTTTTAATGGAAATTCTTCAAATAATTTTACTCATTGGTGTTTTTTTATTCATGGCACTGATGATGTTCTTCAGGAAAATTCCTGCACTTATCGCCCTACCGATAATGGCAGTTTTAATTGCGCTGATAGGAAATATAAAATTCGCCGACATAATTGAATATATTGTTGGTCAAGGTTCTTTAAAACTTTATCAAGCTTATACTATCGCTCTATTCGGAAGTATGCTGAGTGTATTGATGCAAAAAACCGGAGTGGCCGAAGCATTTATTAAAAAGGGTGCTGAGCTATCTGGCGATAATCCCTGGCTTATAGCCGTTATTTTACTCTTGTTAATCATCTCACTTTTCACAACTCTTGGCGGTCTTGGTGCCATTATAATGGTGGCAACAATAGTTTTGCCTATCATGTCATCAGTCGGAATTAGTCCAATAACCTCGGTTGGAATCTTTCTATTTGGATTAAGCATTGGCGGAATTCTTAATGTTGGAAATTGGGCTGTTTACATTAGTGTAATGGGGCTAACTGTTGAAGACATCCGGCCATTTGCAATGTTGATGTTCTTAGTTTCAATCTTGGGAGCAATTGTCTATATCACTATCCAGATTTACCGCGATGGACATAACCTGAATTTCAAAAAGATCATTATCAGAACCGCTGCAATTATCATTATCGCTTCGATTATATACTATCTTTTTACATCTATAAGTTCAAATAACTTTAAAAATCAGTTACATGAAGCATTGTCAGAATTTGAAATTACTCTAAAATGGATTCTTGCTTCAGCAATTGTCCTTCTATTCTTAATTGCCTTAGTTAGAATTATATTGAAGAAAAACGATAAAGCAGTTCAGCCGCATTGGATATCATTTTTATCTCCAATACTCCCACTATTTTTAATTCTTTTATTTGATGTAAATTTTATTGCTGCATTCATCGTCGGATTGATTTACGCATTTCTAACAACATACAAAAAGGGGAGATTAAATTTATTTATCCAATCATGTTTTGAAGGCGGTGGAGTTGTTATGCCCGCAGTTGTTCTAATGTTTGGAATTGGTATGCTTTTAGTGGCGATTATGGGTCCAGGTGGAAACCTTGAACAATATCCAAACGGTTGGCCGGTGTTAAATATTATCAAACCAATGATGGCTCAGATAATTCCAACCAGCCCGATTAGTTACGTAGTAATCTTTACAATCATGGCTCCGCTGGCACTTTATCGAGGTCCACTTAATGTTTGGGGGATGGGTTACGGATTGGCTGCAGTTTTTCTTGCCAGCGGTTTGAACCCTGGTGCTGTAATGGGGTTGCTCTTAGCCGTTGGACAAATACAGGGAATTTCTGATCCCACGAATACACATAATGTTTGGCTTGCCAATGAGATGAGAGTTGATGTGCAAAAGGTTTTATGGAATACGATATCTTATGCATGGGCAATTGCTTTCCTGGGATTAATTATTTCATCAATAATGTTTATGTGATAGCAAAGTGGCACTTAGAAAGTTGAAAATTGGTATTGACGTTGGAGGAACATTTACCCATGCTGTTGCAGTTGACATCAGCAATTTCAATCTAGTTGGTAAAACATGCGTGCCTACGACTCACAAAGCGGCTGAAGGTGTTGCAAAAGGTGTTGTTGAATCAATGCATTTGCTAATTGAAAACTGTAGCATCAATCCCGGAGAAATTATTTTAATTGCACATTCAACCACACAGGCCACAAATGCTTTGCTGGAGGGAGATGTAGCAGTTGTAGGAATTATAGGTATGGGC
>JBGSOQ010000031.1:0-16283 GCA_041739035.1 Ignavibacteriaceae bacterium
AATAATTAGCTATTGTATCACCATTCGTAGCCTTTATGACTAAAGAATGAAGGGAATTACCTGTCAATTCTTTGAACTCGTCCGCTTTTTTAGTTTCGGAACAGCTAACAATTGCTAATATTAATGCTAAAATTGTAAAAAAAATAATCTTCATTTGATTTTACATTTATCAATGCAGTAAAAAATAATAATATTTTTCGACATAAATATCACGCTTCGATTAAATTAGAGCTGGTCATGATTTCTAAGACTTAGTGCAATCCATTCAATTACATTACAGATATTTGCTCCTTAAAATACTTCTGAATTATTTCAGCTTTCTTTTTACCAACAATTGATTCCAGATTTTCAATATCAGCTTTTTTTATTGCGGAAAAACTGCCGAATTCCTTTAATAATAATTGCGCGGTAGCTGCACCTATTCCTTTTATCTCAGTCAGTTCTGTATTAATGGTTCTCTTCGATCTTCTGCTGCGATGGAATGTGATTGCGAAGCGATGGGCTTCATCACGAATTTTTTGAAGCAGTTTTAGTCCTGAGGATGTTTTAGGAATAGAGGCTGGTTCAGATTGGCCGGGTAAAAAAACCTCTTCCAGTCGTTTTGCTAATCCAATAATATTATAATTTTTTATTTCCAGTTCTCTGAGAATCTCAACAGCGCTTGAGAGTTGACCTTTGCCTCCATCGACCATAATTAAATCGGGGAGTTTATCTTCGCCTTGAGCAACTTTAGTAAATCTTCTTCTGATTACTTCCTGCATGCTTAAAAAATCGTCTGGACCTGACACATCTTTAATGATGAATTTTCGGTAGAGACTTTTCTTAGGTTTACCATCTTCAAAAACTACCAAACTTGCAACCGTGTCGGTTCCTTGTAAATTAGAAATATCGAAACACTCAATTTTTTTTGGCAGTTGCGGTAATCTCAAATCACGTTGCAGCGCCGCAACTGAGTAGGGGATTTGTCCCTCACTTTTCATTTTTTGGATTTGTATTTCTTTCAATTGAAGAATAGCATTTTCGGAACACATTTTAACTAATGATTTTAAACTTCCTCTCTGCGGAATAATTAGCTTTACTTTTCTACCAGCATTTTGCGACAACCATTCAGCAAGAATTTCTGTATCCGTTGGTTTAACTTCAACAACAATTTCCTTAGGAATATCTGCAAAATCAGTATAATAAAATTTTATTGCCGCCGAATAGATGTCGGCTATTTCTTCACCCTCCTCAATAGATAGACGTAATTGTTTTTTGGCGACCAGTTTACCATTTCTAACATTAAAAACTGAACAGGCGGAATCTTTGCCCTCATATGCGATTGCGATTATGTCCCTATCCTCGAAATCATCGCTTACAACTTTTTGTTTCGAGGAAATTATTTTCAACTGTTCCAATTTATCTCGTATTTCTGCAGCTTTTTCAAACTCAAGTTTTTCAACCAACAGCTTCATTTTAATATTTAAATCCTCAATCAAATCATCCGTTTTTCCCTTAAGTGCCTTTACAACTTCACCGACCATCTCACCATATTCTACTTCAGATATTAAGCCTTCACATGGCCCATCGCATTTCTTAATGTGATAATCTAAGCAAACTTTAAACTTTTTTTTATCAATATTTTCCCGAGTGATGTTCAAATTGCAGCTTCGTATTTTGAACAATTGGTTTATCATTCTCAAAGCGAATTTCATACTGCTAACGCTGGTGTAAGGCCCAAAGTACCTAGAGCCATCTCTGATTAGTCTTCTCGTAGGATATATTCTGGGATAGGGTTCGTTTGTTACTTTTATAAAAGGATATGATTTATCATCCTTTAGGTTGATGTTATATCTTGGTCTAAATTCTTTTATTAAATTATTTTCAAGCACGAGTGCTTCAACTTCATTGTCGGTCACAATTAATTCAAGATCGCGAGTCTTGGCCACAAGGGCGGTTGTTTTAACGGATTGATTTCCACCGGTGAAATAAGATTTTACCCGGTTTTTTAAATTGATTGCTTTGCCAACATAAATCACTTTTCCTTTTTCGTTTTTGAATTGATAGATGCCGGGCTTATTAGGAAGATTTTTGATCTTTGATTCTAAAGCTGGATTCATTTATCTAATTTATTAAATGACATAAGGAAAAAAGGGATTAATCGTTGCTAAGGTAAAGCTAAGTTAAGAAATGGAATCAGAAATTAAAAAGTCTATTTTTCAGGAAGAATTTGATTTTTAGCTACAACAACAATTCCACTTTCTGTTACTGTGAATTTCTTTTTATCGCCCTCAAGATCAAAACCAATTTCATAACCTTCGGGCACAATAACATTTTTGTCTATGATAGCTCTTCGAATTCTTGCATGTCTGCCGATGTTGCAATTATTCATTATTATTGAATCTGTAACGTAAGCAAAACTGTTAACTTTAACATTGGGGCCAAGAAGTGACCTCTCTACAAGTCCACCGGAAACAATTGAGCCATCGCAAATTAATGAGTTAAGGGTTCTACCAACTCGCTCACCTTCATGCGAAACAGTTTTTGCAGGTGGAAATTGAAATTGATATGTTCTCATTGGCCATGAGAGATCATAAAAATTGAATTCCGGAATCACACTGATCAAATCCATACTTGCTTCATAATAACTATCGATTGTACCAATGTCTTTCCAGTAAGGTTTTTGTTTTTTATTCTCATCATAGAATTTATAAGCAACAACGTTCATTTTAGATTGAACCATGTAAGGAAGAACATCTTTTCCAAAATCATGGGCCTTAAGGTTTTTAGATTCCATTTCTACCAAAACGTCTCTCAATCTTTGAACATTGAAAACATAAATTCCCATATTAACAAATGAGAAGCCTGGTTCATCGGGAATTTCAGGCGGATTGCTTGGTTTTTCAACAAAAGAATTTATTGCATAATTGTCATCAACGGAAACGACTCCAAACCTTGTTGCTTCTTCTCTAGGAACTTCAATACACGCGATGGATAGATCAGCTTCCCTGTCAACATGATATTGAAGCATTTTTAGGTAATCCATTTTGTAGATATGATCGGTGCTCATTATTAGCACCCACTTGAATTTTTTATTTTCAGAGAATAGATTCATGTTTTGATAAATCGCGTTTGCTGTCCCGAGGTACCAATCGTTATTCATCTTTCGCTGAGGAGGAACTGAATAAATAAATTCTCCCAGTTCCGGATTAAAAATGCTCCATGCTTCAAAGATGTGTTGATTGAGAGAGTCGGATTTGTATTGTACGAGGACATAAATTTTTCTTAACCCAGAGTTAAGGCAATTTGAAAGAGCAAAGTCTATTATCCTGTATTTTCCACCAAAGGGAACAGCCGGCTTACCCCTGAATGCTGTTAGTGGATAGAGTCTTTCACCCTGACCGCCAGCTAAGAGCATGGTAATTGTGTCTCGAAGAATGGATGAACCTGGTAAAGTCATAATCTCACCTTTGTTTCTATAGAAATATATAGAATTATGATTTGATTGGCAATTTGATAAAGTGTTAAATTAGAATAAGTTTTTAATTAATTATGATAATAAAAGAAAAAATACTCGGGGTTACTTTATTTTCATTATTCATGTCTGTTGGCTGGATAACAGGACTATCTCCTTTGAAAACAAGTTTAAAAACCAGTCATGAAGCATCTTTATCAATAAAAAGAATCTTTGCCAACGGTCCGCATTTGGTACTTAGTACTGATTATGTTTCTTCAAATCAATATAAAATTGATATACTGCACTACGATTTGCAACTTGATCTTTATCCCAAAATAAAAAAGCTAAAAGGCATTGCTGAGATAACAGGAGTAGTGCTGCAACGCGAAATTGATAGAATTGATCTGAACTTTTACGATAACTTCGATATAAAAGAACTGACGTTCAATAATTTGTCTGCAAGATTTGAAAACAAGGACACACAGATTACTGTTTTTTTTGATACTGGCTCGATTGATACATTCAAATTAAAAATAATTTATGAAGGAACGCCTAAGCGCACTGGATTATCTGCTTTCGTGTTCGGTGAAATAAATGGGCGATCTGCCGTTTATAATTTGAGTGAACCGTCTTATGCATCAACATGGTTTCCGTGCAATGATATTCCGACTGACAAAGCATTACTCGATATCAAAATCACAAATGATTCCTCTCAAACTTCAATATCAAATGGAGTATTAGTTGGCAAAGAGTTAAATAAGGATAGAATGACGTACCATTGGAAGACTTATTATCCAATTTCCACTTACCTTATTTGTGTGTATTCGTCTCAGTATACCGAGTTTGAAGATAAATATTTTTCGGCAGATGGCGATACAATGCCAATAAAATATTATGTGTTTCCAAATCATATTGAGGAAGCTAGAATAGATTTTAAAGACACGCCTAAAATGATTAAGTACTTTTCTAAAACTTTTGGCGAATATCCTTTTATAAAAGAAAAATATGGTATTGCAGAATTCCTTTGGCAAATGGGGGCAATGGAACATCAAACAATTACAGGAATAGGAAGTAATTTTGTTGGCGGCAAGAATTTTTTTGAAGATGTTTATGTTCATGAACTTGCTCATCATTGGTGGGGGAATGCGGTTGGTCCGGCAACATGGAAGGATATTTGGCTTAATGAAGGATTTGCAACTTACTCTGAAGCTCTATATTCGGAATCAAAATCCGGTAAGAAAACATTGCAATCGACAATGCTTAGTAAATTTTCGGATGAATTTTCAAACACACTCTATGATCCGGGGAAAAATCTTTTCAGCACAACAGTTTATGACAAAGGTGCATGGGTTTTGCACATGCTTCGCTGGGAAGTTGGTGATTCAGTTTTCTTTGATATTCTAAGTTCATATTTCGAAAAGTATAAATACAAAAATGCCTCGACAGATGATTTTATTCGTGTTTGTGAAAGTCTTAGTAAAAGAAATTTGAGTAAATTTTTTGATCAATGGGTTTTTACCGGGACGGAAAATATCCAATTGGATTATAAATGGGTCATAAAAAAACAATCGGATGATAAGCTTTTAATTATCCTTAATTTGCAGCAAATGCAGGAAAAATATCCGATAATTGAATTTAAATTGGAAGTAATGTTTGAATATGATAATGAAAAGAGTTTCTCGAAAATTTTTAATATCAAAGAAAAGCAAAAGACAATCGAAATTCTTGTTGATGAAAGACCGAATCAGTTGATTCTCGATCCTAATAACTGGCTGCTTGCAAATATTAAGGATAAGAACAGCTATGAAAATTAAATATGACTTTTATTTTCAAAATTCCTTTAGTTAACTTTAATTAAATAATCATATAATGTTTTGGAACAAACTTATCTATTTATTTCAGATATTCACTTAGGTTTGCAGTCTAAGGAAACCGAGCATAAAAAGGAAAGGCTTCTTGTTGAATTCTTGAATTCGACTGCTTTTAATTGTACAGAATTATTCATTGTCGGAGATCTATTTGATTATTGGTTTGAATATAAGCGTGTTTATCAAAAGGGATTTTTCAGAACTTTAACTGCACTGCAGGATTTAACCGAAAAGGGAATTAAGATTCATTATTTTATTGGCAACCATGATTTCATGCATCGTAATTTTTTTGCGGATGAAATTGGAGTAATTCTCTACGAAAATCCGATTGATGTTGTTTTAAATGATAAAAAATTTTTTATTGGTCATGGAGATGGGTTAGTCAAAAATGATTATGGATATCTCATTCTTAAAAAAGTTATGAGAAACAAAGGAATCCAAAAGCTCTATTCACTCATTCATCCTGATCTTGGGATAGCTTTAGCCAGTTCAACAAGCAAAAGCAGCCGAAGCTATACTTCAAAGAAAGATTACGGGGAAGTTGATGGTCTATTTGATGCGGCTAAAAAACAGATTGATAAAGGATTCGATTATGTAATTTTCGGTCATCTGCATAAAAGAATTTATCAGAAATATAATAGTGGATCTTATATAAATCTAGGTTCATGGCTTGACAAACCTTGTTATGGAATATTTAACCAAAATAATTTTGAAATAGTTGATCTTAAGAAAAATGGCTAAGAAGAAACTCGCAAATTTCGATTTTAACAAGTATTTCAGTAGTACAGCCGGACGCTCGAAAAAAGGCTCAGGCAATAAAAAGAAAAAACGTATAATATACAGTTTAATTGCTTTTGTGATTCTCGCCTTTATTATTTACATCATCAGCGGATTACCATCGCTTGAGGAATTAGAAAATCCCAAGCCACAGCTCGCAAGTAAAGTTTTTACGATTGATGGCGAATTACTTGGGCAATTCTACTTTGAAAATCGTATTGAAACTAACATTGACAGTGTTCCAAAATATCTGGTTGATGCTTTAATATCAACTGAAGATAAAGGGTTTTACGACCACTGGGGTGTTAATATGTCCCGTTTTTCAAAGGCAATGATTAAGAATATATTTACATTCTCGAGAGAGGGAGCAAGTACAATTACTCAGCAGCTGGCAAAAAATCTTTACCAGCTTAAAGGTAAAAATGAAAATTTCTTTAATGTTGGTGTTAGGAAAATTCGCGAGTGGATAACGGCAGTTCAAATTGAACGCACATACACTAAAAATGAAATTATTGAACTATATCTGAATATTTCTTACTTCGGAAGAAGTGCTTATGGAATTGAATCCGCTTCACAAGTTTATTTCGATAAAAGAGCTTCAGAGTTGACTTTACCTGAATCTGCTATGTTTATAGCCCTCCTAAAATCTCCTGAATATTATGACCCAATTAGAAAAAAAGACAATGCTCTGCGGCGCAGAAACCTGGTAATGCATAATATGGTCAAGGATGAAAAATTAAGTGAAGATGAGTATAGGAAACTTAAAGAGCAGCCGATTAATCTAGTTTCTGCAAGAATCACTGGGACACGATCGATTGCTCCGCACTTTATGGAGTATATACGCCAACAATTAGAAGCAATGGCAGATAAATACGGTTATAATTTATATCTGGATGGCTTGAATATCTATACAACGCTTGATTATAAAATGCAAAAGATTGCCAATCTGGCCGCCGCGGAGCATCTAAAGGAATATCAGGATTTATTTAATAAAAACTGGAAGTGGTCTCAAAACCAGAGCCTGCTTACATCTTTGCTTGATAAGGCCATAAAAAATTCGGATCAATATAGATTAGCGCCGTCATCTGAAGAAAAGGCTAAAGTGTACAACAGACTGAAGTATGATCCCAATTTTATCGACTCAGTTAAAACTGTTGAGACAACAGTACAAACAGGTTTTGTGGCAATTGATCCAACCAATGGGGAAATTCGAGCAATGGTTGGTGGTCAAAATCAAGTATTTGGCAGGGGACTAAACCATGTAACCGGGATTAAGCGACAACCCGGATCTTCTTTCAAGTCAATAGTTTATGCCGTTGCAATTGATAATGGCTATAACCCAGCTTATTCTTTATTGAATCAAAAATTTAATTACAATGGCTGGTCTCCCGATAATTCTCACGGAGAGTACGGCGGTTACATAACTTTACGTCAAGGTCTTGCAGGTTCAATTAATGTTATTGCGGGAAGACTTACAACAGGCGGTATTGCTCCACCTTCCCAAGTTATAAAATTTGCACGAAGAATGGGAATTCAATCTGATCTCAATCCGTATCCATCGATTGCACTGGGAACTTCAGAAGTTACACCGCTGGAATTGACATCAGCATACGGAACGTTTGCTAACAATGGCGTGCACTTTAATCCTATTTCTATAGTAAGGATTGAAGACAAAAATGGAATTGTTATAGCTGACTTTCTTCCCGAATATAGGGAAGCATTAAGTCCGCAAACCGCTACAATTATGGCTGATATGATGCAAGATGTAGTAAATTATGGAACTGGTGCTGGTATAAGAAGATTCTTCCATCGTCCAGCGGCCGGAAAAACCGGAACAACTCAGGATTTTGCCGATGCATGGTTTGTCGGTTTCACTCCCCAGCTTGTTGCTGGTGTTTGGGTTGGTTTTGATGACCACAGAATTAAATTTACAAATTGGTATGGTCAGGGAGCAAAAGCTGCTTTGCCTATTTGGGCTAAGTTCATGGAAAAAACTTACAAGGAATTAGAATTACCTTTAAAATATTTTAACCTTGCTTCAGGTGTTGAAGTTGTAAATTTTTGTGTGGCTACAATTGAACTTGGAGATTCGAGAATTGCCGGACCGAACTGTCCGGATGTTGTTGCCGATTTAGTGATCAGTAAATATTTGCCACAGGAATGTGAATTGCACAAACACGGAGTACAGATAAAACCTGAAGATAAAAAGGGTGATATTGGCTGGTAGTTTTTTTAATTTTTCCGCCAAAGGCGGATCAGCCTCCGGCTGAGAATTTTGAACTTATTTACCGAAGTGGTGGACCTGTCCGCCACAAGCAGCACTAATTTTATTTCAACTTTTAAGTTTTTGGTTAGTTCTTTAATAAATAGTTCAATCGCCGAAGTGGTGGAATTGGTAGACACGCACGGTTCAGGGCCGTGTGGCAGCAATGTCATAGGGGTTCGAGTCCCCTCTTCGGTACAATAAACTAAATTCTTTTAAGCTGGCGAGCGCTTCATGTTTAGTCTCAAGTCCGTACAGGCGGCGAATTTTCTCACAAAGGGATGTCTCAAGTAGAGTCCTCCTTTAGTACAAATCAAAAATTAGCTATTGTTTGCTTATTACCAGAAGAGCTTGACTCGGTAAAATTTCTTCTTGCAACTTTAGTCTTTTATTTGGAATTTCCTGACAAGAATAAGGAACATTCTAAAATGAGAGCCCGAGTTTGGTTAACTGCTTTGCTTGCTTTCCTGCTTTTAATTTTCTCTCATCAGACATTCCTCCATACTTATATCCGTGTAGCTAACAGAAACGAAAAATGTGTTAAGCAAAACTCCGCTTATTACATTGGCAGCAAGATAAAAATACACAACTGTAATCAACAATATGACTGAAGATTCAAGACATAACAAATACCAAAAGATTCTTGAAAAGTTTCATCAATGGGTTACCAAAACCGTTAGTTATGAGGGAGACAATGAAGACACACTCCTATTAAAAAGAATTCATTGGATAATGAGTTTTTGTTCAGTCACAAACCTTTTCCCTTTTATTGTTGTTTGGCACATCCTGGGTATTAAATATTGGACAATATTCGGTGTTGTATATGTCGTTTTTAATTTAATAAATCTAATAATTTTTCATCTGGTACGCAGGGGAGTTGAGTGGTTTGCTCTCAGTTCTCAATTATTTCATGTGTTTTTTTCGTTTGTAAGTGTCCTTATTTTGGGAGGAATATTGTATTCCGGTGGTTCGGTTTTTATAGGATTATTAGGACCTTTCTATGCAATAATATTTCCAAATAGAAAAAGGGCTATTGCTATTTTAATTCTATATTTGATTACCTTAGTTGTAGAAGCTTTACTTCAACCTTATCTGGTTCCATATCCTCCCATCACACCACTGATCAATATAATCTTTTTTCTGTTACATTTTTCTATAGTGGTTACAGTGTTTTTCTTTTTACTGAGTTATTACGCAAATCAAAGAATTATACTGAAACAGACTGAAACAATTAAGTTAAGAGAACTTGATGTAATAAAAACAAATATTTACACGAATATTACTCATGAATTCAGAACACCTCTATCAATCATTATAGGGCTGGCAGAACAGTTAGCCGACAATCCTAAAATGGAATTAGATGAAGGGCTGCAAATCATAAAGCGTAACAGTAAAAGTCTGCTGCGTCTTATCAGCCAGATGCTCGATTTATCAAAGCTCGAAGCAAAAGCAATGCCTGCCAATTTATTCCAGGGCGATATAATCGGCTATCTTAAATATATTATAGAATCGTTTGAATCGTTAGCTCAGAGTAAAAAAATCAATTTACATTTCACAACGGAAATCGATGAGTTAATTATGGATTTCGATGCAGAGAAGATGATTCAGATTATATCGAACCTGTTGTCAAACAGTATAAAATTTACTCCCGGCGGAGGCGATATCTATTTGCTAATTAGTAAAGAAATCAGCAATAATAGAGATCAGCTGAATATTAAAGTGAGAGATACCGGTATCGGTATTCCCAAGGATAAATTGCCAAATATTTTCGACCGGTTTTATAAAGTGGATGATGATTCTAGTATAAAAGCTGAGGGAACGGGCATTGGATTAGCATTAACGAAAGAACTGGTTACATTATTAAATGGCAAAATAAGTGTAGAAAGTGAACTGTTAGCAGGAACAGAATTCACAATTAATTTACCAATTACAAATAATGCCGAACTAAAGCATGATGTTGAACTTACCCGTCTTGTAACGGATATCTCATCTTTCATCCCGGAAAATAACAGAGAATCTTATTCGGAAGAAGAGAATATTGAGATTAGAAAAGATTTGCCAATACTCTTACTAGTTGAGGATAATCTTGATGTCATCCGGTATCTAAAATCCCTATTAGTCATAAATTATAATGTTCATGCCGCAGCGAACGGACGGGAAGGATTGGAAAAAGCATTGGAGCTAATTCCGGATATTATTATCAGCGACGTAATGATGCCTGAGATGGATGGATTTACGCTATGCGAAAAATTAAAAACAGACGAACGGACAAGCCATATCCCGGTTATTCTTCTTACCGCCAGGTCTTCTGATGTGAGCAAACTGGAAGGACTGGAAACAGGAGCGGATGATTATCTCATAAAACCTGTTAATGCCCAAGAATTAATGACTCGAATAAAAAATCTGATTGAACAGCGCCGGAGACTTCGTGAACGATTCAGCAAAGATGCAACATTATCTCCCAAAGATATTGCTGTAACTTCCGCAGATCAAAGATTTTTAGAGAAAGCAATCGAAATTGTTGAGAAGGAAATGAAAGAGCCCGATTTTAGTGTTGAACAATTCAGCAAAGAAGTAGGCATGAGCACTTCGCAGCTTTACCGTAAGATTCATGCACTTACAAACCAAACTCCGGTGGAATTTATTCGAACATATAGACTAAAACGCGCTGCATATCTTTTAACACAAAAATTTGGCAATGTAGCAGAAGTTGCTTTTGAAGTTGGCTTCAATAATCTATCCTATTTTGCCAAATGCTTTCGCGAACTATTTGGCAAGTCTCCATCCGAATACTCCAAACCGGAATCCTAGAAACAATTTTACTCTCAATTCTGCCAATCTTCATAATTTATCTTTCATCAATGTTTTTTAATTCAAAAAGTTCATTTTTCTTTCCCATGCAAGATTTGAGTTATAATCCGGTTGATATCTGTTAGACTCGGCAGCCTCTGTTTCATACCTTACCATTAACCTTTAATTCAAATCCTGACATGTTGTTTTAATATTCTTCGGCAGGCAATACACCAGGATGTAACAATATTAACTAAATAGAACGAGGAAGGAACATGTTACTAAGACAACTTTTTTTACAAGCTATCCTCAGGAGTAAATTAGCGGCCGTCAGCATTTTATGCTTAACTTCCATCAGTTTAGCACAACCTTGGACAACTAAAGCTCCAATGTATACAGCAAGAGGTTTTTTATCTACTAGTGTTGTGAATGGCAAGATATATGCTATTGGAGGTGCTTTGGGTCCGTTCACAGGTTCCTCGGCCGTTGAGGAGTATGATCCAGTCGATAATACATGGACACAAAAAAATAATATGCCGGCAACTAGATCCGATTTTTCAACATGCGTGATAGATGGAAAGATCTATGTCATAGGCGGTGCAGAATCACCATATGGAGCAATTCGTCCGGGCATCTTAGTATACGACCCAATAGCTGACAGCTGTGTAGAGAAAACTCAGATGCCGACTCCAAGAATAGGTGTATCTGCCAGCGTAGTAGATGGGAAGTTATATGCCATTGGTGGTGCCACTGCAGGCTTAAGTTCAGTTCTTAGTACAGTTGAAGTCTATGATCCAGCCACAGATACGTGGGACACTACCAAAACCGACATGCCCACAGCCAGAACTGCATTTGGCACCAGTGTAGTGGATGGGAAAATATACATCATCGGAGGGACAATTGGCCCACCTTGGAGCGGTCTTTCTATAGTGGAAGTCTATGATCCTGCTACAGATACCTGGGACACTACCAAAACTGACATGCCCACTGGCAGATGGGGATTTGTTACCGCTGAAGTGAATGCGAAAATATACGCCATCGGAGGTGCATCTCCGGGCGCAAGCGGAGTATATAACACAGTGGAATGCTATGACCCTGCCACAGATACCTGGGACACTACCAAAACTGACATGTCTACCGGCAGAAGAGTATTTTCCGCAAATGTTTGTAACGCAAAAGTTTACGCTATAGGAGGTGTTGCAGGACCTCAAGGTTCGACATACCCTCTTGCGTCAGTGGAAGAATATAATCCTGAATTCGACATCACAGGTGTTGAAGAACAGGAATTCTATGACAGAACACCGAGTAGATATAATTTATTTCAAAACTATCCCAATCCATTTAATCCAAGTACAACGATAGGATATATACTCCAAGAAAAGAGTAATACAAAACTAATTCTGCTTAATTCAATAGGAGAAGAGATTACAGTACTGGTAAATGAAAAACAAGATAAGGGATATCACAAAGTTGAGTTTAATGCTGCTAATCTCCCAAGCGGCGTGTATTTCTATCAATTAAAAGTAGGAGAATTTACTTCAGTTAAGAAGATGATATTACTTAGGTGAAAAACCTCTCCCTTCGTCCTTCTCCTTGTTCCGCCTGAGGCGGACAGGAAGGAGAGGGAAACAGGGTGAGGTCAAATGTAGGGGCGAGTCATGACTCGCCTAAAATAAAATAAATTAATTTTTCTAAAAGAAGATTTGAATTGAGCACATTTTATTTGATCAATTCAAATCTCAAATCCGCCCAAATCCTTTTTGGTAGCTAACCTAATCGCTATATTTGATCCATCCATTTAATAAAATTAATTCTTCATAAATGTACAACTTCATCTTTAAGTCCTTCGATTCGATGACTGAGGAAGATTATCGAGCGGTCGGTTTCAAATCAGGTTTAGAAATTCATCAGCAGCTTCTTACAGAAAAAAAACTTTTTTGCCGCTGTCCGGCAGGTATTTACAGCAATAATTATGACGCGGAAATTTTGCGTCACATGCGTCCCACACTTTCAGAAATGGGAGTTTATGATGGAACCGCGCTGATGGAATTCAAAACAAAAAAAGAAATAATTTATCGAATCAATAGGAACACTGTTTGCACTTACGAAATGGATGATACTCCGCCATTTTTAATCAATGATGAAGCATTGGATATAGCGCTCGGTATTGGTATGCTTTATAATTGTAATATCGTTGATGAACTTCACATAGCGCGAAAACAATATCTTGATGGCAGTATTCCTACAGGATTTCAACGCACAGCCATTTATGCTTTAGACGGTTGGATTCCGTACAAGGACAGAAAAGTAAAAATTGTACAAATGTCTATTGAAGAAGATTCATGCCGTGAAGTTTTGGATGTTGGACATGAGAGATATTATCGAACAGACCGGCTTGGAATGCCGCTTATTGAAACCGTAACCGAACCCGCAATGCGAACGCCTTATGAAACTGCTGAAGTTGGTCATCTTTGCAGCAATTTGGTAAGAAGCACACATAAAGTTAGAAGGGGAATAGGTGCAGCCCGCCAGGATGTGAATGTCAGCGTTACCGGCGGAACAAGAGTGGAAATAAAAGGTGTTCCAAGAATTCCAATGATTCCTTTGCTAACCTACAATGAAGCGATGCGTCAATGGAATTTGTTGCGGCTGCGGGAAGAATTGAAAAGCAGGGGAATTACTCAAGAATCTTTTAAAGCAGAGTCATACGACATTACTAATCTATTGAAGAAAGTATCTTATGTTCCTCTGATAAATGCAGTCATAAGTAATCTCAAAATAAAATGTGTTGTGTTAAAAGGATTTAGCGGATTGCTTCATTGGCAGACACAAACCAATACTTATTTTTCTAAAGAAATTTCAGACCGTGTTCGAGTAATTGCATGCTTAACTACAATTCCAAATATCATTCACTCAGACAGTAAGGGCGATACAATCGCCTCATCAGAATGGCAGAAAGTAAATAAAGCAGTTAATGCCGATAATGATGACACAATTGTTATCGTGTGGGGAAGTGATGAAGATACTGCTACGGCAGTGAAGGAAATAATTATTCGTGCACATGAGGCAACAATCGGCATTCCTTCCGAGACCCGTCAAGCATTAAGCGATGGAACAAATGGCTTTGAGAGAATTCTTCCTGGTGCTGACAGAATGTATCCCGATACAGATCTTCCTCCTAAGAAAATAACAAATGAAAGATTAAGTGAGATTAAAAAGTGGATTCCGGAGCAGTTTTGGGAAAGGCAGAAGTGGTATAAAGAATTAGGAATACCCGAAGATACAATGCACGAACTATCAATATCGAAATACGCTGATTTGTTCAAGAAAGCGGTGAAAGATTGGAAAGTAAATCCTACAACTGCAGCAGTGTTTTTAATTCAATTTCCGAAACGATTGAGGAAGAATGGCTGCATGAGTGAATGGATGAATGAAGGAATGTTTGAGGGAATATTGAAATCTTATGCTGAAGGAAAGATTCCCCAAGATGCCTTATTAAAAACTCTAAGAACTGTTGCTGAGCTTGGTACTTTCACGGATGCAGTACTCTTACCTCCAATAAGTGAAAATGAGCTTTATGAAGAAATATTAAGTTCAAAAAATGAATTATCGAACACTAAGCTTAATAAAAATGAAAATTATACTGAAGTGTTAATGGGAATGATAATGAAAAAACTTCGTGGAAGAATCCCTGCCAAAATTGTTGCAGAGAAGATTGGTTTTTCAGGAAAGTTGAGAAAACATGGCAAATAATGATGAGTTTAAAGGTTATCGCGGAATCGCATTAAACACATTGCAAAAATTTAATAGTCCAATTTGGAGTGATGTTGAAATTTTAACGGATGAAGGAAGTTTTAAAGGACTAATTTTGCCGCGTTCCGAAACCGCTGATGAATTTCACATTGTTCTAAAAATGCCAATCGGTTATAACATTGGAATTGCGGCAGAAAAAATAAAAGACATAAAAATATTTGGCAGAAGAGAAGCGAAATATAAAATTCCCGAAAAAGATTTTCCTTACGATCCTAAAAAACCAAGGGTAAAATTACTTGGAACAGGCGGAACAATCGCCTCACGATTGGATTACAGGACAGGAGCAGTTATTCCGGCCTTCTCACCTGGAGAACTTTATGGTTCTGTTCCAGAACTTGCGGACTATTGCAATCTTGAAACGGAAAAACTTTATGGCGAATTCAGCGAGAACATAGCACCAAAACATTGGAAAGGAATTGCCGAAGCCATCGGGAAAGAGATTGAACGCGGTGTGCAAGGAATTGTAATTGGGCACGGCACAGATATAATGCATCATACTGCGGCGGCATTGTCCTTTATGGTGCAGAATTCTCCGGTTCCAATCGTAATGGTTGGTTCTCAGCGTTCAAGTGATAGGCCCTCATCAGATGCTGCTCTCAATCTTATTCACGCGGTTAAAACCGCCTCGGAAAGTGATATTGCTGAGGTAATGGTTTGTATGTTCGGACCAACGTCGGATATTTACGGACTCCTTCATCGAGGAACTCGTGTACGAAAAATGCATTCAAGCTACCGTTCAACCTTCAGAACGATTGGTGATATTCCGATTGCAATGGTGAGTAAAGAAAAGATTACTCCGCTTCGCCAAGATTATAAAAAAAGACGCGATGATAATGAAGTAATTATTAATCCTGTATTTGAAGAAAAAATTTCGATTGTATATTATTATCCCAACATGCAACCGGACATTATTGATTCTCTTGTTGATAACGGTTATAAAGGAATTGTAATTGCTGGAACCGGACTCGGACATGTTAACAAACCAATGTATCCTGCATTAAAACGAGCTAAAGAAAAAAACGTTGCTGTTTATATGACAGTCCAGACTCTTTGGGGTTATGTACAAATGTATGTTTACGATACCGGCAGAGACATGATGGAACTCGGTGTAATTCCTGCAGCAAACATGCTGCCCGAAGTAGCTTATGTAAAACTTGGTTGGGCTTTAGGACAAACAGATGATCTGCAAAAAGTTAAAGAGATAATGCTTACACCAATTGCCGGAGAAATAACAGAACGCGAGCCGAGCAATGGTTATCTTATCTACCAAGGTGGGCTACCTGAAGTAGAAGAATTTATCAGCAAGTTTAGGAAGTGAAGAAGCCTTTAACTTGGA